>NZ_LR134002.1:317857-635714 GCF_900635155.1 Streptococcus sanguinis | reverse complement strand
TTATCAATAGTGATTGAACCAGTCACTCCATCGAAATCTTTAAGCTTAGCCAAGTTGTCTTTGATATCTACAGAAGTTTTAGCACCTTTGGCTGCTTCTGCTGCCATATAAACAGAGTCATATGCCAGAGCTGCAAACATAGATGGCTCTTCTTTGTACTTAGCTTTGTATGCTTCAACAAACTTCTTAGCTTTTTCTGACATTTCACCAGAAGTTGTAAAGCCAGATACATAGTAAACATTTGTAGCTGCAGCTGGAGTTGCTTGCTCAACGAACTTAGCATCACCAAAGCCATCAGGACCAACGATTGTTTGGTCAATGCCCAAACCACGCGCTTGATTGACAATTTTACCAGCTTCTGTATAGTAACCTGGAACAACCAGAGCATCAAATTCTTTGCCTTTAATCTTTGTCAAAGCAGCTTGGAAGTCAGTATCCTTGGATTGGAAAGTTTCTGTTGCTACAATCTCACCCTTGAACTCCTTCTTGAAGGCATCCGCCATTCCTTTAGCGTAGTCACTGGATTGATCATAGTAAAGAACAACTTTCTTAGCTTTCAAGTTGTCAGTGACATACTTAGAAATGATTTTACCTTGGTAGCTATCAATAAAGGTTGCACGGTAAAGATAATCTTGCTTGTTGGTCAGGTCATCCTGTGTCGCACTTGGTGTAATGATTGGTACACCTGCTTTAGCAGCATTTGCAGTAGCTGAAGCTGTCGCTCCAGAAGTCGCAGGGCCAATGATTGCATTTACCTTGCTTTGGGTAACCAAGCTAGTGGTGATGGTAGATGCTTCAGCAGTTTCTGATTTGTTATCCTTATCAGTAACTTCAATCTTCTTACCATCCACACCGCCAGCAGCGTTGATTTCATCAACTGCCAACTGAGCACCATGTTGTTCAGCTGTACCGTAGGCTGCTACTTCACCTGATTCTTCAAAGTTAAAACCAAATTTAATCGTATCGCCAATTTCTGTACCAGTTGCTGTTGAGTTGTTGTTAGATACTTCTCCACAAGCTGCGAGAAGGGCCGCACTAGCAAAAGCTACTAAGGATAGTGCAAATTTTTTCTTCATTCGGAAATCTCCTTAAGTGATTTATTTGATGATATAGTAAGAATATATCGAATTATCTGACAATTGTCAACCCTTTATAAAAATTTTATCAAATGATAACGTTTTCTTGCTCTCTATACAGGCTTCCAACAAAGTTTTGATCTAGTTCTTTTATATGAGAAATCCGAACTTGCTTAACATAGCGCTCCTTGGGCAGATTCTCCTGTAAGTTCTGGGCTTCCTCTTGCTTGACATAGAGATGCAGATAGCGATGCTTCTTAGAATGATAAATAATATCCCCAAAGTTTGCCAGCTTTTTGGCATCTCGATTATAGTAAAGATAGACAATCAAGCCCACCCTTTCTTCTCTTTCTATCATAAAGCTCCTTTCCGGTCCATGTACTTCTTAGATGATTATAGCAAAGATAGGGCAAAAAAACTAGCCCTCAAAAGCTTTATAGTCAGCTTAAAACACCTGAACTTGCTAGCTTGTCAGATTCAAAGCAGCAAAAAAGGAGCCGCTTTTTGGCTCCTCCTATGTTAGCTTAAATTGCTATTTTCCATGATTTCGTCAATAAAGCCGTATTCCAAGGTTTCCTGAGCACTCATCCAGTAATCACGTTCTGCATCCTTGTGGATTTGCTCAACGGACTTGCCAGAGTTTTCAGCCAAGATTTTTTCCAAGGTATTCCGAGTTCTAAGCAAGTGCTCAGCTACAATGGCCATATCTGTTTGCTGAGTACCACTTCCAGCTCCGCCCATTGGCTGGTGAATCAGATATTCTGCATTTGGCAGCATGAAACGTTTGCCTTTGGCACCACTGGAAGCAATGACCGTTCCCATGCTGGCAGCTACACCCATAACAATGGTCTGAACATCAGACTTAATGAAGTTCATAGTATCCACAATAGCCAGACCTGCTGAAACAGATCCACCCGGCGTATTTACATAGAGATAAATATCTTTAGTATTGTCCTGTGCATCCAAGAAAAGGAGCTGGGCAATGACTGAATTAGCCATATTATCCTCTACTGGACCAGTCAGCATGATAATCCGATCTTTTAATAGCCGAGAATAAATATCATAGGAGCGCTCCCCTCGGCTGGTTTGTTCAATAACTACAGGAATCATAGTTTTCTCTCTTTCTCTTTTTAAAATTTTCTATCAAACTAGGGAATAGAATTTCAAATTACGGAACTATTATATCCTTTTGGTCAAAAAAGGTCAAATAGAAACTTTTACTTGGTACCGAAAAGACGATCTCCTGCATCTCCCAGTCCTGGTACGATATAACCATGATCATTGAGATGGTCATCCAGAGCAGCTGTGAAAATATCAACATCTGGATGAGCTTCCTGCAAGGCTTTTACTCCTTCAGGCGCAGAAACCAAGCAGACAAATGTAATGTGGCTAGCACCACGTTTCTTGAGAGAATCCACCGCCAAGATCGCAGAACCACCCGTTGCCAACATTGGATCCACCACAAAAATGTGACGCTGGTCAATATCTTCTGGCAACTTGACTAGGTATTCAACCGGCTTCAAGGTTTCCTCATCACGGTACATTCCGATATGGCCGACCTTAGCTGCTGGAACCAAGCTCAGAAGTCCATCCACCATGCCAATACCAGCTCGCAAGATTGGAACAATAGCCAATTTTTTCCCTGCAATCTGCTTTTGAATGGTTTTCGTAATCGGTGTTTCAATTTCTACATCTTCAAGTGGTAAATCGCGCAAAACTTCATATCCCATGAGCATTGCGATTTCATCTACTAATTCACGAAATGCCTTGGTAGAGGTATCTGTACGACGCAATATAGACAATTTATGCTGAATAAGCGGATGAGCAATAACTTCAAGTTTTCCCATGATTGGATTTCCTTCTTTCAATTTATTCTTCTTATTATATCAAAAAAAGAGTGAAAAGGCTTGCCATAAGCAAGCCTTTTCAAGGATTTTCTGCACTTTACTTCCGTAGACTATAACACATAATATAAAGGTATTTGAGAAATAAATCAAAAAAATTTTTGATTTATTTTGGCAATACCTCTGCAATACGGGAGCAGATTTCTTCAACCATCGTCTCTGGAGCAGCAACATTTAAGCGGGCATGACATTTGCCTTCTTGGCCAAAATCACTTCCTCGATTCAGGACGACCTTTGCCTCTTCTCGCAGCAGCTGGAAGAGCTGGTCATCTGTCAGGCCATAATCTGAAAAGTCCAGCCAAATCAGATAAGTCCCTTGAGGCTTCATGACCCGTACGCGAGGTGCTTCCTTGGCAAAATAATCAACGACAAAATTCACATTTTTCTCAAGAACTTCCTTAAGCTCCATCAACCAAGACCAACCGTAACGATAGGCTGCTTCTGTCGTTAAAAAACCAAGGCTAGGAATTTCATGCTGGTTGTTGGCCAACTGGCGCTTTTTAAATCGTTGCCGCAAGCTAGGATTCTCAATCACAGCATAGGAATTTTTAGTTCCAGCAATATTAAAGGTCTTAGTCGCACTGGCTAAAATCAAGCTAAAGTCCTTAAAGTCAGGCGAGACAGTATTGAAAGACTGGTGCTCATGTCCAAACAGGGTCAAATCTTGGTGAATTTCGTCTGAGACCAAGAGGACGCCGTATTTTTGGCAGAGGCGGCCAATTTTCTCTAACACTTCCCGTTCCCAAACTCGACCTCCGGGATTGTGCGGATTGCAAAGAACATAAATCTTGACGTCATTATCTGCAATGTCCCGCTCTAGCTGCTCAAAATCAATCTGAAAAAGGCCGTCCTGCTCTAGCAAAGAATTGGTAATAAGCTGACGATTATTGAGCTTGACACTGCGGGCAAAAGGCGGGTAAACAGGAGTGTTGATGAGAATGGCATCGCCTTCCTCGCTAAAGGCTTGGATAGCCGTCGAAATAGCAGGAACAACCCCTTCAATAAATACCAAGGCTTCCCGATCAAAGGTATAGTCGTGCTCATCCCTCTCCCAATCTAGAACGGCATTGATCAGCTCCTCACTAGCATAGGTATAGCCATAGACTAACTGATTAGCATAGTCATGAACGGCTTGCTGAATTTCAGGCAGGACTTCAAAATCCATATCTGCAATCCAGGCTGGCAGGACTTCCTTGTCCTTCTCCACTTCTTTCCATTTATAAGTATGATGCCCTACACGACAGGGGGCTTTTTCAAAATTATATCTTCCCATATTATTCATTCTCCAAGGCTGCGCGTAAATCGTCTACCAAATCTCGACTATCCTCAATTCCAATTGACAGGCGCAGCAAATCATCAGTTAAGCCATAAGAATGACGCACCTCCACCGGAATGTCTGCGTGAGTCTGGGTCGTCGGATAGGTAATCAGACTCTCTACTCCACCCAAACTTTCCGCAAAGGTAAAGACTTTCAGGCTATTTAAGAGATGAGGAATCTTCCCTTCGTCCACAACTTTAAAGGAAATCATACCACCTTTGCCGGGATAGAGAACCTCTTTTACCGCAGGAGATGTCTTCAGAAAAGCGACTACTTCTTGTGCATTCTGAGTAGAACGCTCCATGCGGAGAGCCAATGTCTTGAGGCCGCGCAAAAGCAGATAGCTGTCAAAAGGAGACAGAACTGGCCCAGTTGTATTGAGATTATAGAAAAGCTTGTCATAGATAGCAGCGTCATTGGTCATGATAGCTCCAGCCAAGACATCATTGTGCCCGCCTAGATACTTGGTCGCAGAGTGTAGAACAATATCTGCTCCATCCTCCAGTGGTCTTTGATAAATGGGACTGTAGAAGGTATTGTCCACAATGACAGCTGCCCCTCTCTCATGAGCTGCTTTGGAAATGCGGGCAATGTCAAACTCCACCATAAGAGGATTGGTTGGTGTCTCTATATAGACAATATCTATATCTTCTGTCAATTTGTTCAGAAGCTCTTCTTCCGTATTGGCATAGGTAAAGGCAAAGCGCCCCTCTGCTTCAGCCTGAGCAAACCAGCGGAAAGAGCCGCCATAGAGATCCCGAACAGCCAAAACCTTGCTGCCGACTGGAAAAGCACTAAAGGCCAGCACAATAGCCGACATACCAGAGCTAGTCGCTAGGGCATAATTTGCACTTTCGATAGCAGCCAGAGTTTCTTCCAAGCTAACCCGCGTTGGATTCTTGGTCCGAGTATAGTCATAACCTGTTGACTGGCCAAACTCAGGGTGCTGGTAGGTCGTTGAAAAATGCAGGGGTGTTGTTAAGGCACCAGTTGCTTCATCTGTTTTAACCCCAGCCTGAGCCAGTAATGTATTTAATTTTACGTCCTTACTCATATTAACCTTCCAATCCTTCGCTAATATTTCACCCTCTATTGTAACATCTTTTGAAAACATTTATCTTTTTTCTTTTCAAGAGCTAGCTATAGTTTGAAACTATAATGTTGATGTTTTAAAAAAACAAAGCTAAAAATTAAAAAGCCTAGCGGCTTTTTAATAGATATGAAAACGTCGGCGCAGACTGGCTGCTTTCGAACCGATAAAGCGATCCATAAGGCGAACTTTGAGCGCCAGACCGCCATAAATAACGAGGCCAATGCCGCCAATTAGGGCTATATAGACAAAGCTGGAAATCCGTCCGCTAGGATGGAAGAAGAGTCCAATGAGCAGTTCTGCTACCAAGACAAAGATGGTCATCAGAACCGTCAGAATCACTGACAGGAGACTCCGTTTAAAGAGGTTCTTAGGATTCAGACCAGTTACCTTGCGAATTTCCTGATACATGAGCAAGATTGGGATAATCAAGCCAACTGTCGTCGCAAGAAGAGGTCCATAAGCTTTGAAAATATAAATCAATGGCACTTGCAGCACCAGCTTGACTCCTACTCCATAGAGGAAGTAAATAATAGCTTTTCGATTTTGGAAGAGGGCCTGAATCATCGGAGCCAACACCGTATATAGACTGAGGATGATGGTCTGCAGCATAGCAAAGATGAAAAGTCCCAGTGCTAAGCCATCTGGCTTGCCATAGAAGACAGTATACAGAGGTTCCGCTACCAAAACAGCACCAATGGTTGCTGGCAGGATAAAGAAAATCAGCATGCTGAGATTATCCTGCACTAAGCGGGCAGCCGAGCGGAAATCACCTTTGACATAGTTCTCCGTCAAGAGAGGAATCCCGACACCACCGATAGAGGTTGCCACTGCAATTAAAATCATGGTGACTTTATTAGGATTGGCTGAGAAATAGGCAAACTGAACCAAGAGCTCGGACTTGCTGTACTTGCTGATCCAACCCATGACATGGATAAAGGTAGCTTGGTCAATAATTTGAAAAAGCTGAATGGCAGAGCCTGTGATAATGAAAGGAATGGCTTCTCGGATAGTATCCCAAAGGAGGGCACGGCCATTAATCTCTGTAGCATTAACAGGCTTATGAAGGATGGAAGTCAGCATCCCTGTTTTCCAGAGATAGAAGGCTAAGACAGCCATGCTGGCCAACATACCAATAAAAGCTGCAAATGTTGACTGGGTAACCGCTTCTACATAGTTGCCAGAACCAATTTTCATGATGAAAAAGGCTGTCAGCAGCATCCAGATAACCCGAATGACCTGCTCCGCAATCTGACTGATGGCATAAGGCTTGAGATTGTTAAAACCTTGGAAAAAGCCTCGGATAACGCTCATCGATGGGAAAATCAAAACAGCCCAGGACAGACTCTGCATAACAGGCACCAAGTCTGAGCCACCACCTGACATGGAAGCGAAAACTGGTGAGAGCAGGTACATGATGACCGCAAAGACAGCTCCTAAAAGCAGCATAAACTTGAGAAACTCTCGGATGAGAGTGAAACTGTGCTCTTCCTTGTCAATGGTATTGTACTTAGCTACCTGCTTGGCCACTGCCACTGGCACGCCGGCTGTCGAAATCAGTAAAAACCAGGCATAGATATTGTAGCCCATAGTAAAAAGGCCGTTGGCCTCGGCGCCGTGCTTGCCCATCCAAATATACCAAGGAATGATATAAATGGCACCCAGAAGACGACTGATAAAATTGCTGGCAGTTAACCAGGCAGTTCCCCGCAGCATCTGCTGCTGCTGGCTTGTTGTTTCTTGGCTCATAGAAAACCTCTTCTATTTATTCTTCTTTTATTATAAACTTTTCCTTGCCTCTTGTAAAACCCAGCCATAAGGTTTACAATAGATTTATGATTAAAATTGAAACCGTATTAGATATTTTAAAAAAAGACCATAATTTTCGTGATATTGTTAAAGACGGAGATTACTTCTTCTCCTACAGCGGCTTAACTTTCGATAGTATCAGCTATGACAGCAGGGAAGTGGATGCCTCTACCCTCTTTTTTGTCAAGGGTGAGGCTTTTAAGAAAGAATTTCTAGAAAAAGCCGTCACAGCTGGCCTGCGCTTTTATATCAGCGAGACAGACTTTCAAGTGGGCATTCCGGTCCTCTTGGTCAACGATGTCAAGCAGGCCATGAGTCTCTTAGCCATGGAATTTTACGGCCATCCTGAGAAAAAGCTCAAACTGCTGGCCTTTACTGGCACCAAGGGCAAGACAACTACAGCTTATTTTGCCTATCAGATCCTTTCCCAAAGTCATCGGCCTGCCCTGCTCTCGACTATGAATACCACTTTGGATGGCGAGACCTTCTTCAAGTCAACTCTGACAACACCAGAGAGTCTGGATCTCATCAAAATGATGGCTCAAGCCCTTGCAAATGATCGGACTCATCTCATCATGGAAGTTTCCAGTCAGGCTTATCTCAAGAAAAGGGTCTATGGCCTAACTTTTGATGTGGGTGTCTTTCTTAATATCAGCCCCGACCATATCGGTCCTATCGAGCATCCAACCTTTGAAGATTACTTCTACAATAAGCGGCTCTTGATGGACAATAGCCGAGCAGTTATCGTGAATAGCGACATGGACCATTTCCAAATCGTGAAAGATCAAGTCACTTCTATGGAACACGATTTCTATGGAGCAGACTCTAGCAATACCATCATAGATTCTCAGGCTTTCAGCTTTGAAGCTGCTGGTAAATTAGCTGGCCACTACGATATCCAGCTCATCGGCAGCTTCAATCAGGAAAATGCAGTAGCGGCTGGTCTTGCCTGTCTGCGTCTGGGTGCTAGCCTCGAAGACATCAAAAAAGGAATTGCCGCAACCCGAGTCCCAGGCCGTATGGAAGTTCTGACTCAGAAAAACGGCGCCAAGGTCTTCGTTGACTATGCTCACAACGGCGTCAGCCTAAGCAACCTACTGTCTGTGGTACAGGAACACCAGAAGGGCAAGATTATTCTCCTCTTGGGTGCTACCGGAAACAAGGGTGAAAGTCGCCGCAAAGACTTCGGTCTCCTACTCAATCAGCATCCTGAGTTGACCCTTATCTTAACTGCGGACGACCCCAACTATGAAGATCCTCTAGCCATTGCGGAGGAAATCGCATCCTACATCTCCTATCCAGTGGAAAAAATAGCCGACCGAGAAGAAGCCATCAAAAAAGCTCTCAGTCTAACTGAGCGAGAGGGAGATGCCGTCATTCTGGCCGGTAAAGGAGCGGATGCTTACCAGATCGTAGAAGGAGAAAAAGTAGCCTATCCAGGAGACTATGCCCTAGCAGAAAAGTATTTATAAGAAAAAAGGCGAGTATATCGCCTTTTTATTGTTGTTTTGTAAAAGTTACCGCCATTTAATCAGAACGTACATCAAGCTGGAGCCAAACATATCCGCCAAGGCGTGCATGAGAAAGAAAGGCAGGAGGTTCTTGACCTTGTACTTGTAAAGGAAATAGTAAAAGAGACCGTATACCACTCCGATAACCAAAGCCCACAGCATGCCCTGATAGGTATGGAAAGAAATCCGAATGATAGTAGAGTAGGCCAGCGCCCACCACTTATACTTATCCTTAACAGAGGTCATAAGCCCCAGAAAGAAGAATTCCTCATAGAAGCCATTGAGAAGTCCGTAGAGAATAGCCATAGGTGACAGTTCAGCAAATTTCCTAAAAATTTCTAGCAAGTCCACATAAGACCAGAGAGTTGGATCAAAGTAATTGTACTCGCCGCTCAGTGTCGTCACAATGTCACCAAAGAACCCTACCGCTACAAAAATAAGAGGAGTCCAAAGGAGAACCGACCAGCTCATACGGATGGGAAGCTGCTTAAAGTCAAAGCGCCGAAGCAATAGATAAAGAATGGACAAGACCAGCATCAGTAGCTGAAAATTGAAGTTGCTAGAAAAAGCCGCTCCTTCGCTGGCTGTATTTGTCACCGTTTCAGTAGCTCCTGTGCTGGCGGTTGGCGCAAAGCTAGCTAGATAAAGCTCCGTTGAGCGGTAAATAAACTGCCCAAACATAAGCAGGGTAATCACAGCAATATCAAACCACTTCAGCTCTTTCAAAGGCTTAGAGGGGCGTAAGTGCATCAATAGTTTCATCATCCTTCCTTTCACCACCTGTAAATTCATATCACCATTGCAGGTTCTTTTTTATATTTCTATCTTAGCGTGAAAAGCTTAAATTTTTATTATTTACAAATTTATAAAACTTTTTTATTGCTGTTTACTGCTACCTGTTTCGTTTTTCATTTACAAACAGAAGGTGAAAAAAGATTTCATCTCTACTTGGAAAGGAAAAAAGAGAGTTAAATTTTAACTCTCTTCTCACTATTCTTATTTATCCAAGCTGTTTTTGATACCTTCAACGGCACCTTCTACAGCTTCTTTAGCATCTTCAGCAACTTCTTTGGCTTTGGCAACTGTTTTTTCTACAAAGCCTTCTGCCTCTGTCTTGTTATCGCCTGTAACTTTGCCCACGCCTTCTTTAACAGCGCCTTTAGCTTGATCAAATTTATTTTCTAGTGACATAATTTTGCCTCCATTCTTTTTTACGGTTTCTGATACCGTTTACAGTAGTATAAGTTTTTTCTTTTCAAAGGTCAAATATTCTGCTCATTCTATGGGAAGATCAGTCTAGCTGGAAAGTCAATCTCTCCTTATCAAAGCTGGCCTGCAACTCATACTTGCCTACTTCGTTTTGTCGAATATAACCTAAGATTACTAGGCTATCGACAAAAATGTCGCGCCGCTTCTGCATGAGCTCATCCTTGCGGACATACTTGAGGAGAAAAGTCGTCATATACTTGAGTGCATATTCGGGATTGACATCGCCCAAGACAGCATAGAGGGGCTTTTGTGCCTCAGACAGCGGAAAGTGGCGCTGCATCTTGTAAAAATAATTAGCCAAGGTCAGCTTATCCCGCTGAAAATCTGTCTCTTCCATCAAGAGCGCCGCATTAGTCTGATTGGAAAGCTGGGTTTCAAAGCGTAGCTCCAACAGCTCCTGATAGAGGGGACTGTCATCACGGATAAAGACTTCCTGATCCAAACGCAAATCCTCCAAACTTTCCACAAGAGGCAGAGTCAGGTAATATCGCTTGTTTTCCCGCCGAATGAAGCCTGCCTTGATATACTCTTCTATCGAACGGTCAATATTAGCCACGCCCTCAAACTCTCTCTTAATCTCCCGTAGAATCACTGCCTCATGCTGATCCAAATAATCAATCAGCTCCTGAAAAAAAGGCTGGCGCGTCAAGCGGCTGGGATTGATGATTTTAATCATGGAGTTCTCCTTTATAGATTAGTTTGCTTGACTGAGCCAACTGGCTAGGATTCGTCCCAGGCTGATTTAAGGGCACATCTAAGCCTAATTCTCGATAATACTCCTGCCAAAAATCAGAAATCAGATTTCCCTCATCGCCAAACTGCATGGGAATCGTATCAAAAACCGGCAAAATTTCCGCAATATACTCCGAACAGTAAAAACCTTCGGACTGCGGATAAAAGCTGAAATTATATGGCTTTCCTAGATGCAATTTGGCCCTTTTAAAGACAGCATCTGCATCAATAGCTGGATAGCGATATACGTCATAAACATCCTCATCCTGCAAAAAATCAGACAAATCTTGATTGACAACACCATTCTCATGGGTTGCATGATAAATCTCACCATTAAAAAAGATGGCCACATGACTATATGAACCAGTTGCTGCTCGGATGGCTGCTGCAATTTCTGAAGATCTGACTGTAAAAATCAAATCTCCGTCTTGTAAATCTTGAATCTTCATTTCTCTCGCCTATCAAAAAAGGAGCCGAGACCCCTTTTTAAGTATGAGGGGAATAGCCCTCATCTAGTAACTTATTTCCTCAAATGAGCTCTTTAAGCATTAAAACTTTCTGTCAGTTGAGGCACCACTTGCTTCTTACGAGAAACAGCACCTGCAAGGAAAGCATGGTTATTTTCAAGAACAAAGTTGAAGGCTGCTTCGACCTTATCCATATTGCTTCCGATAGCCAAAATCTCTGAGTCGGAGTTGATAATATCTGTAATCATCAAGACAAAGTCAGAGTAGCCATTATCAGCGATTGCTTTTTCAATAGCCGCTTCGATTTCTGCTTGACGCTCCAAGACTTCAGCAATATCAACTGTGTTGACCTGTGCCACACGGACATTGTTTCCATTCAGCTCAAATGTTTTCGCATCGATGTCAATCAATTCTTCTGCAGACTTGCTAGCCAAGTTTGTACCTGCCTTAAGCATTGCCAAACCATACTCTTCCAAGTTGACACCAGCCAGCTCAGCCAATTCTGGTGCAATGACCTCGTCAGTCGGATGAGTTGTTGGCGACTTGAGCAAGAGAGTATCAGAAATCAAACCAGACAGCATCAATCCTGCAATTTCTTTTGGAACTGCTACACCGTGCTCCTTGAACATACGATAAACAATAGAGGAAGCTGAACCAACTGGCTCCAATCGCATGTAAAGTGGACTAGCTGTTTCAAAGTTAGCAACACGGTGGTGGTCCACCACGCCATAAACTTCAACTTCAGCAATATCCGCCACAGACTGCTGGAATTCATTGTGGTCTGTCAGGATGACTTGCTCAGCCCCTTCTGCCTTGGCAGATGTAATCACGCGCGGTGCAGCCACGCCAAAGTAATCTAAAACAAAGGCTGTTTCTTCATTAGGCTCACCCAGAGCAACAGCTTCTGTATCCAAGCCATAAGCTTCGCGAGCCAAGTAAGCAAAAGCGTAAGATGAACCGATAGCATCTGAATCAGGATTTTGGTGACCGAAAACTAAAATTTTAGACATGATAAACCTCTTCTTTTATATAAACTTATTGCATTTATTTTACCACAATTACAGGCATTTCACAAAAGCAGAAGGGCATTTTCTTAAGAAAAATGGACTGGTCAGCCCACCAGCCCATTTATCCATACTCATAATAGATTAGCTATTATGCACCCGATTCATATACTCTGTATAGGATTCAGTCTGCATAAGTTCCTTGGCATTCTTAACTCGATCAGCTGTTGGAGGCTTAACACCTTCCAGCTTGTAAGGGATGCCTAGCTCCCGCCATTTGAATTCTCCCATGGTATGGTAAGGTAGAATTTCAAACTTATCAACATTCTTCAGTGTCTTAACAAACTTACCCAGCTCAATCAGGTCATCATCACGGTCGGTCAATCCTGGCACCAAGACATGGCGGATCCAGACTGGTTTTCCAATATCAGACAAGTACTTGGCACAGGCCAAGATATTCTTGTTGGTTTGGCTGGTCACGATTTTGTGCTGTTCTTCGTTAATTTCCTTGATATCTAGCAGGACAAGGTCGGTAACTGCCATGAGTTTGTCAAATTTTTTCAGATAGCGAGGCGTATTTCTGAATGGCAGGGCACAGGTATCCAAAGTACAGTGGATGCCCAGCTCTTTAGCCTTGGTAAAGAAGGCGATCAGAAAATCAATCTGCAGCAAGGCTTCTCCTCCGCTGACGGTGATGCCGCCTTTATTGCCCCAGAAGCCCTTATAACGGAGAGCTTCTTGCAAGACATCGTCCACGGTCCGCAGCTGAGATTTGTTGGTCTCCATCTCCCATGTGTCCGGATTATGGCAATACTGGCAGCGCATGTGGCAACCCTGCAAAAAAACAATAAAACGGATACCCGGTCCATCAACAGCTCCAAAACTTTCGGTGGAGTGGACCATGCCCGTTACCTTTCCATAATCAACTGCTTCTTCAATTTTCTCTTCAACCATAGCGCAACCTCTTAACTCTGAAAACGTTTTATAACTAACTACATTATAACATGATTAAAGCAAAAATAGACTTAATTTGCCTATTTTTTAGAAAACAAACTGTTTTTCAGTTTCATTTTCAGTGTTTTACAACAGATGAAATTTTAGGGCGAAAGCGGGAACAGACTTGCTCTTAGATGCTGGCAAATAAAAAATCAGGGTAGGTTCTTTAGTCCACCCTGATTTCACTTTTTAAATTGATTTTAGTTAATTTCTGCTTCTCTTTTTGAGAGTAAAAGCAAACATCAACAGGGCCAATCCCAAGACTGCCCAGCTACTGCTATTTTGGCCGGTCTGCGGGAGTCCCTTCTTCTTGCTGCTAGCTGTCTGACCTTGTCCAGTTTGATTGGACGATGGGGGATTGGTCTGAGACGGAGCTCCTTGTTCTGATGCTACAGAAGATTGTCCAGTTGATTGAGACGGCTGGGAGCTGTCAGATGTTGAAGCTGCAACATCCTTAGAAAAGTCCAGCTGCACCACTACTGGATCATGGTCTGAAGCTCTGCCATGTTCCTCCATGAAAGAGGCATTGATATGGACAGGGGCAAAGACTGCCTTGCCTGCCAGGTTCTTCGAAATGAAAATGTTGTCCAAACTTTGGTTGCTGCCGCGGTAGAAGTAGGAATAACGGTCAGCCGCATCATGCTCCTGCATGAGATTAATCAGTTCATTACCCGCCAATGCTTTAGCCGTTTCGGAAAATTCAAAGTCATTGAAATCACCAGTCAGCACAAACTTAAGGTTAGGATTTTGTCTCAGTCCTTCCTGAACAAAGCTATTTAAAATTTTAGCCTGCTCTATCCGAGCAGCCTGCGTATGCTGAACTGCTGGTTGAGCGGAGCCATAAACAGCATCATCCCCAATCTTGGACTTCAAATGATTGGCGATAACAACGATATGCTGTCCCTTAAATTCAAACTCAGCTGCCAAGGATTTACGAACCTTAGTAAAGGCTGGATTTGTTGGAGCAATCCGGGCAGGATTCTTAACCAAATGGCCACCGGAGAAGCTAGCAGCTTCGTCACTCGTACCAGCTTCTCTTTCAACTAACTTCACCCGATTTGGATCGTAGAGAAAGGCCACGCGGATATTAGAGCCGGGCTTACCGCCATCTTGACCGTCAAGTGGGGCAACTTCGGTGTACTTGTAAGTTTTTCCGCCCAATTCTTTGATGCGGGCCGCTAGTTTCTCACCGCTTTTGACACCGCTGGTCGTTCCGTCATTAACGCTGCCATTCTCATCTTGAACCTCGATGAGCGTGATGATATCTGGACTATGGATTTCATTGATAAAGGAATTGGCGATTCTAGTCACTTTTTCCTCAGGTGTTTCACCTTTTTTAGCATTAGCAGAAAAATTCTCGATATTGTAGGAAGCAATAGTCAGTTTGTCCTCGCTTGGATAGATAGGAGAGACCTGTCTCTGCAAGCCACCGTCCACCAAATCAGGCAGCTGAGTCGGCTCCAACTTGTAAATCTTCCCACGATAGGTCACGACTCCGACCACATCACCATTGAAATAATCCTTGGCCTTGGCAATGAATTTATTGCCAACATAGACTGGAATGGTTGCTGTGTTTTGGGCGTTTGGACGAAGATTGAGGCCTCCGATATTGTTTAATGGTTGGGCTTGGTAGCCTTCAGGTAAGACATAAATGTCTCCACGGTACTGCGGACCTAAAACGCGGGGCATCTTCACCGTCGTCAACATTCCTTCCAAACTTTCCCAGTAGTCCAAAGCTTCACTTTGAGGCTGATAGTCATTAATATCGTTATCGACCGTATCCTGAGGCATATTAGCCACGATGTCTACTGGAGCAGGTAAGTCAGCTTTCCCTTCCTTGGTCACCTTGGAAGCGACAAGCATGGTGACTGTCAAACTACCACTGGGCTTGGTAAAGGGTTGCCCTTGGCGAACGCTGAGCTCTTCCATATAACCTTCTTTGACGCGACCTTCAAGACTAAGTTTGTCTCCAACATCGACTTTTTCTTTAGAAACAACATAAAGAGCATCAGAAGTCCTGCTGTTTCCATCAGGACTCACGTCTTGAACATAAAAACCATAGCGGTCTGTTTTTGTCACAACTACATTGGAAACTCGAACTTCCTTGTCCTCATAGGGAGAGGCTTGTGATTCTCCCTGAATGGTTCCCACATTGGGCACAACCTCTGGTCCGCTAGTCGCAGCTTGTGCTGCAGCAGGGGCTTGGTCTGCCTTTTCCACTGTCTCTGTAGAAGCTGGCCTTGACTCTCCCGATTCTGCAGATGGACTCTCCGCTTGACTGGCAACCGGCTCATCGCTTACAGTTGGATTCTCTGTAAGAGCTGCCGCATCTGAAGTCGACGAACTTACTGCTTCTTCTGCTCCGACCGGTCGGACAGAAAAAAGCAGGGACAGAAAAGCAGCTAGCAAGACCACTGTGGGAAAGAGCTGCTTGTAAGAAACTTGTTTTTTCATGAACTTCTCCTTTTCTGTATAAATGTATATTATCCTATTTAATTTTTATTATAAAGAAAAGAATCAAATTTTGCAAAGGCTTTCTTAAAATTCTGTATTAGTTTCTCTCTCTTCAGAGAAATACTTGTCTAGGCTGGCCCAACACATGAAAAAGAATCTGGAATTTTTCCCAGATTCTTTCGAGACTTTAGTTTTCTCCTACTAAGATAGCCAAGGTTTCGTATGGCTGCAGGGTCATCACATGGTCAACCTGATTCTTGCCGTAATTGGACAGGAGAACCTGACCATTTTGATAATCCGGCAGGATGTCCACAGTAATCGGATCAGCATAGAAGTTGTTAAGGACTAAAAGTTTTTGTCCTTGCCACTCCCGCTCAAAGGCATAGACCTGAGGACTATCCTCATAGGCTGGCTGATAACTGCCCTCTGCGATGATAGGTAGTTCCTTACGCAAGGCAATCAATTTCTGATAAAAGGTAAAGATCGGTCCCTTGATTTCATTTTCCACATTGATAAGAGGATAGGATTTGCCCACCTTCAGCCATGGAGTTCCTGTTGTAAAACCTGCATTGACTGAATCATCCCACTGCATAGGCGTCCGAGAATTATCACGAGATTTAGCCTTGATAATCCTGAAGGCTGCCTCTGGCGATTGACCTTCAGCAAGCAAACTCTGGTAAGCATTGAGAGACTCAACATCCACATAATCTTCCATGGATTCATAGTCAGGATCCACCATGCCAATCTCCTCACCCATGTAGATATAAGGCGTCCCGCGCGACAGATGAATACTGGCTGCCAACATAGTCGCCCCTTCATTGCGGAAATTTTCTACATCAACAAAGCGGTTGAGAGCTCGCGGCTGATCATGGTTGTTCCAGAAAAGGGCCGACCATCCTTCATGATTACTCATTTCCTTGCCCCAAGTATGGAAGAGGCGTTTTAACTCTTCAAAGTCAAAGGCCTTAAGCGTCCACTTCTGTCCAGCTTCATAGTCCACCTTGAGATGATGGAAATTAAAAGCCATGGATAGCTCCTGCCGGTCTGGTGCGGTGTAAAGGATACAGTTTTCAATCGTCGTAGCACTCATTTCGCCAACCGTCATAACGGAATCGTCCTGACCAAAGGTTGCTTCGTTCATCATACGCAGATAGTCATGGACGATAGGCTTATCGGTATAGGCTGGCTTGCCCTCCTGCTCTGGACAGTCCGTCAGCACCTCATCTTTTCCGATGACATTGATGACATCAAAGCGGAAGCCCTTGACTCCTTTATCTCGCCAAAAATTCACCACCTTGAAGAGCTCTTGACGAACATTGGGGTTGCGCCAGTTAAGATCAGCTTGAGTCACATCATAGAGATGCAGATAATATTTGCCCGTATCACCAAATGGCGCCCAGGCACTGCCGCCAAACTTGGACAGCCAGTCCGTTGGCTCATCCCGCAGGATAAAGAAGTCCTGATAGTAGGAATCCCCAGCCAGCGCCTTTTGGAACCACTCATGCTCAATCGAGCAATGATTGAGAACCATATCCAGCATAAAGTCAATACCATGCTGCTGACCAACCCTTACCATCTCTTCAAAATCTGCCATATCTCCAAAGATAGGGTCTACCGCAGTGTAATCAGAAATATCGTAACCATTATCCCTCTGTGGACTCGGATAGAATGGATTGAGCCAGATCATGTCCACTCCCAACTCTTTCAGATAGGGAAGTTTTTCAATAATCCCGCGAAAATCTCCTAAACCGTTACCAGTCGTGTCTTTAAAAGATTTTGGATAAATCTGGTAAACAACCTTTGTTTTATCAAGTGTCATATTTTCTCCTTTTTTGAGAAAAGGGACAGGTTTTAAAGCACCGTCCCTTTCTATTGTCATTTCATTTTTCTTTATAGTGGCTTAGCGTTCATCAACTGACTACCTCGCTCAACTGCCCGAGGAAGTTGTTCAAGCTCCTCCACCTGATAACTGTCTGAGTTTGTAATGATGACGGGTGTTTCCGTTACATAGCCCGCTTTCTTGATCATGTCTATATCAAAGGAAATGAGCTTGTCGCCAACCTTGACCTTATCTCCCTGAGACACATAACCTTCAAAGCCTTTGCCTTCCAGATTGACAGTGTCCATTCCGATATGCATCAGGATTTCAACCCCTTCATCTGACAAGATGCCAATTGCATGCTTGGTTGGGAAGAAGACTGTTACTCTACCATTGACTGGTGAAACCAACTCACCTTGGCTAGGAACAATGACAACTCCGCGCCCCATCAAACCTTGTGCAAAGACAGGATCCGTTGCCTGACTCAATTCTTTGACTTCTCCAGCCAGCGGACTGGTGATTGTTACAGGAGTCAATGAATCAGCTGCTTGCACCTCTGGAGATGACTCGGCTTTGGAAGTCCCAGCAAATTCTGCCTCTTCCTGAGCTGCAAATTCTGCCTGCAATTCTGGATCTTCCTCTGTCTTCGTTAAGAAGCCTATCTTGTGGAAAAAGAAAGTCAGGAACATTGGTACAAGAATTGCTACAAGCATAACTCCTGCAAATGGAATCATATATTTTGCTTGGATAGAAAGGATACCTGGTAAACCACCAATACCAATAGCATTTGCCGTTATATTAAAGGTTACAGAAAGCAGACCCGCAATAGACGAACCAATCATTCCCGCAACAAATGGATAAACGTACTTGACATTGACCCCGAAGAGAGCAGGCTCAGTAACACCAAGGTAAGCTGAAATGGTAGCAGGCAGGGAAATTTGCGCTTCCCGCTCATCATGGCGTTTCATAAGGTAATAAGCAAATACAGCTGAACCTTGAGCGATATTGGACAGAGCAATCATTGGCCAAAGACCAGTACCACCGGCATCAGCAACCAACTGAGTATCAATGGCATTGGTCATATGGTGAAGACCTGTGATAACAAATGGAGCATAAAGGGCACCAAATACTGCGCCAAAGAGCCATTTAACTGGACCAGTTAAACCTGCAAGTACAACTGTTGAAAGCCCCTGACCGATTGTCCAACCGATAGGACCCAAGACAGTATGAGCCAGAATCAGAGCTGGAATCAATGATAAGAATGGCACAAAAATCATAGACACTACTTCCGGAATATGTTTACGCCAAAAGATTTCCAGATAAGATAGAGATAAACCTGCTAAAAGGGCTGGAATAACCTGAGCTTGATAACCAACACGATTGACAGTGAAGAAACCGAAATCCCAAACCCAGTCCTTAGCGATTTCAGCTGCTGGTGTCGATGCTACTGAATAAGCATTGAGCAATTGTGGTGACACCAAACAGATTCCCAAGACAATCCCAAGAATTTGGCTAGTTCCCATTTTACGAGAAACAGACCAAGTGATTCCAACTGGCAGGAATTGGAAAATTGCTTCTCCCGGAAGCCACAAGAAATGGTTTATTCCAGACCAGAATTTGGATACCTCTGTGATTGTTTTCCCATCCAACATAGACCAATGCACGGCCTCAAGGACATTGCGGAAGCCAAGGATTAACCCTCCGACAATCAAAGCTGGAATAATCGGTGTGAAAATTTCTGCCAGAGTGGCCATAACCCGCTGAAGGGGATTTTGGTTGCTCTTAGCAGCAGACTTTGCTGCTTCTTTTGATACCCCCTCAATACCTGAAACAGCAGTGAAGTCATTGTAAAAGATTGGCACATCATTTCCAATGATAACTTGGAATTGCCCTGCATTTGTGAAAGTTCCCTTGACCACTGGGATTGCCTCAATAGCCTTGACATTGGCCTTTTTACCGTCGCCAAGTACAAAGCGCATCCGCGTTGCGCAGTGGCTAACTGCTGTGACATTCTCTTTGCCGCCGATTGCATCTAGCAGATCTTTGGCTTCCTTCTCAAATTTTCCCATTTGACTACTGGCTGAATGAGAATCCAGCACTCTCCTTATATTTTTTTACGAGTCGGTTTTTCAACACACTCCTACAAATTATTGTAATCGATTTCAAAGATGTAGGCAAGTTGTTTGTTGAAAAAAGCCCTCATTTTTGATAAAATTTTCTAGGTTGTATGCAAAAAAGAAAACAAGTGGAGTTTATGATGAAGAAATACAAACAATTGTTCAAACAGATTGAGAAAGATATTTTAGAGGAACGTTATGCAGTCGGAGACTTCTTGCCCAGCGAACATCAGCTGACAGAAGACTACCAGGTTAGCCGCGATACAGTCCGCAAGGCTCTGGCGCTGCTGCAGGAAGAAGGATTGATTGAAAAAGTCCGCGGACAGGGTTCCAAAGTCATCAAGCATGAACAGTTTGACTTTCCTGTGTCTAAACTGACCAGCTATCAAGAAGTAGTCAAGCAGAATAATATGCAGTCCAAAACCAATGTTGTCAGCTTGGAAAAGATTACCGTAGATCAGAAACTATCCGACATCACTGGCTTCCCTCCCTACCGACTGGTTTGGCGAATCGTCCGTCAGCGCGTTGTAGACCAAATCGCCTCTGTCTTAGATATTGACTATTTAGACAAGGACATCGTCCCTGACTTGACAAGGGAAATCGGTGAGCAGTCCATTTATGCCTATTTGGAAAATGACTTAAAGCTCAACATCGCCTATGCCAAAAAGGAATTTACCATCGACCACGCCAATGACCGAGACAAGATCCTCATGGACCTAGGCAAGGACCAGCAGGTCGTCTCTGTCAAGTCTCAGGTCTATCTGGCAGACGGCCGCCAGTTTCAATATACAGAGAGCCGGCACAAGCTCGACAAATTTCGCTTTGTGGATTTTGCTAAGCGCCAGAAAGAATAACCTTGAGTCCCATCTAGACCACAAAACCACCTCTGCCTTCCAGCTGGCAGAGGTGGTTTCTTTTATGAGTAGTCTAAGGCTGCCTTGTTTTGGAGCGACAAAGAGCCTCAAAATTTCTTTATACTTGTTTTAGGAGATTTATATGAAAAAATTAGTTAAGGGCTTCTGCTGCTTTTTAAACGTTACTGATTCTTATTACTTCCTTTCCTACTTTTGCGCCTGAGAGAATGTCAATACTTGCTTATCATATAGGGTAACTTTAGATGTCATTGGACTGTCCTCATTTCTATTTTGATGGTATTAGTATAATCCCAGAAACTTAAGACAGACTTATAAAAAACTTGAAGGAAACTTAAAAGGCTGACATTAAATATCACTTTTTTATACTGCATTGATATATGGCATTTTTACAGTCTATACTTGAGAATTCTCAGCTTTCCTTCTTTTATAATATTCATCCTCCAATCGTTCTAAGTCTTTCCGATATTTAGCGGTTATTTCTTCCCTCTCTTCACTAAGTGCGTCAAAAAATTTTCTGAAAGACAAATCAAATTGTTCCATATTGTCATTCATCTTACTAACTGCTCGATATATCTCATCAGTTAAATGATTTCTAGAATAGTAAAGCAATTGTTCACTCAATAAATCCGTCTTTCTCCGAGCGTCTAATCTCATAGAATCCAGTACTTCTTCAACTTGCTCTATTTTCTTTAATTCTTGCTTATATTTCTCTTCTAGCCTGAATATCTGTTCCATAGCAGACCTCATTTAATAGGGTTTTGCAGATTTGGTTGTGGGATATTTGTTAGATAATTTGTCGCAGCTGTCGCAGCATTCCCAGAAAATCCACCCTTTAGACTGTTATTGAGAGTAGCAGTAGCAAAATCAGACATCTGTAGCTTTTGCTCAGCCAACCAAGCAGCTAAAAGACTAGACTGCGCTGTAACCTTAGATTTCTCCGATTGAATCAGAGCATCGATCATCTCCCGTTCTTGAGCCTTCATTAGTTCAACAAGATTATTATTCGCTGTTAATTCTATTCTTCTGAGATTTACCATAGTTCCTCCTACTTGCTACTAAACTGTATACTTCCTTGACGATCCACTTCTTCGAGTCTATCAGCTGCTTGGCGTATATTAGAACCAAAAATATCCAATTTCTGTTTGTAAGAAGCCGCCTCACTTAGCGTTGCTTCTTCAACCCCACTATCCCAACAAGTCTCCAATGTAAATTGAGACAAGAGCGATTCCAACTCGTCATCCGATAAATAGATTCTGCTACCATAAGCTACCAATCGGAGTGATGTCACCATGTTTTCAATATTTTGCTTATATTCGCTCAATTTTTGCTTGATTAACTCTTCAAAGTCTGCTCCTTGCTGTTCAGCTAAATCCGCAACTGCAGTCACAAGATCTTTTCGTAGATAAATCAACTGGCTCCCACTAACGCTTGAAAAACCAGACTGAGCCGTAGAAATTGTTTCAATCGCACGATTAATAGTCAATAAACGCTTATATCTAGCCTCAGATATAAACTCACCGTATATCTTTTTATACTCTTTAACATAGTATTCTTCATCGTGTTTGTCCCAGAAAGGTGACTGTTCGGCTTTAATTTTAGCTGCTTTGCGTACCTGCTTCTCCGTCATACCAACAAAGAATTCACCTTTTTTTGCATACCAGTCTAAATCCAGCATATTGCCAATCTTGGGCGGAAACTTTTCATAGTATTCGCGAATGAAGTAAGCTTCATCGTGTTTGTCCCAGATAGGTGTTCGCTCAGCTTTGATTTTGGCAGCTGCACGCACCTGATTTGGAGTCATCCCTGATACAAACTCACCCCTCTTAGCATACTTATCTGTATCCAGTTTATTGCCAATAATATAGAATGCCGCAGGGTTGTGATCTTCTGCAGGCGAATGCAGTCCTTGCGTTCCTTCACGTGAAATAATATTAGCATATGGAATCCGTCCACCATTGCTATCCATTATCGTAGTATCTTTCGTATTAGCATCATAGGTGGTGACATGTCGATTGATATAGGCTAAATCACTGGAAGTAAAGTTCCCCTTATCAAGAGCAGCCTGAGCACCCCAGTCTGTATAATTGACGACCATAGGGACATTATGGTCCGCTGCTACCTTGACAACTGGAGTCGCTGACTGACTAAAACCACTCATGGCATAAATCCTGACTGGCTGGTTTAGCTTCTTGTCACCTACTTCTGTAATCTTCTGGACACGCTGATAAAAAGCTTCAATATCCTCATGCTGAGCTGTCATTCCATCCCCATAAGCACCCCCGAATGCATTGCTGGTTGATGCCCAATGGTCTGAACTGATAAGGTTGGCAAAAACTGGCTGGGTTCCTGCGACTGTCACAATGGTCTGGGAAACAATGGGCTCCCCATTAGCATCCAAGGGAGCTACTGCAATAGCCTGAGTTACCCCCTCCACTCGGTCAATGATTTGAAATTGTTGGCCTGTATCAGGATTCTCAATAAACGTCTTTGATGGGTGTGTAGCATAATATTTAGTATCTTCTTGAAGAATCTGAATATCCCTATGTGTTACTTCCATTTATCCAAGTCTCTTTCATCAATTCGTTGAATTTCTAAATTATAACTAATCTCAACTTTGGGACTACCTTGGTCATTCTTTTCTACACCTTTAAGATATCCCTCATGAGAAAAAGCTTCCATCGATTCATCTGTTGTCTCGTGGTCTACCCATTTCAAATTTTCAGGTAGAGGTTGCCCCCAAATAACACTATTGTGTCTTCTTTTATCATCTCTTAGATTAATAATTTCCGAGCCATCATTAACATTAAAAGCCAAATCAGTCCCAAATACCATCTTATAATCCACAAGAACCTTCTCAACAAAACCATCATTTCTGAGATAGACTTTATTTCCATAACTATCATAAACTACTGGAACTACACGGCCTTGTAAAAAACTTTCTCCCTTTCCACCAGTAATAAAAATGGGAGAAAATTCGATTTTACTGATACCGCTATAATGCTCCTTTAGATAAGTCGCGATTTGTTCCTCATAAAGCTGAAAACCGTGCCGGTAGAGATTATCCACTTTCATTCGATCCATATAAAACTTACCTCCTATTACAAGTACGAAAATGCAAAGCAAAGATAAAAGAATAGATTTTGTTCGTTTAGACATATAAACCTCCTTTTCTTTATATATTAATTTTACCACAAAAAGAGATGAACAAATGACAAGAACTCAATTAATCATATGGAAAATTCTTCGTATGTATCTTTTCCTAAATAAATTAGTGCGTTACTGCCATTCGAAAGTCTCTCTTCCCTGTATTCGTCTAATTTCCAAATTATAGACAATCTCAGCTTTGGGACTGCCTTGACTATTTTTTTCTACTCCCTTTAGAAGTCCTTCATTCACATAGGCCGTCATAACTTCATCCATGATATCATCCTTCTTTAACTTTAATTCTGGAGGCAGGTGCTGATACTGATCAGCTTGTATATATTCTTTATCATCATTTAACAAATGAATAAACTCGGAACCACCGTACGCAAAATCTAATTCAAGACCGGAAAATGTTCCATAACGAGGTACTCCAATATCTAGAGGTCTGCCATTTTGAAGATAGGCTTTATTGCCATAATTATCATAAATCACAGGTATAACCCGAGAATGAACAAAGCTTTCTCCCTTTCCTCCACTAATAAAAATCGGAGAAAATTCGATTTTACTGATACCGTTGTAATGCTCTTTTAGGTAGGTTGCGATTTGCTCTTCATAGAGCTGAAAACCATGCCGGTAGAGGTTGTCCACTTTCATTCTGTCTATATAAAATTTACCTCCTATTACAAGTACAAAAACTCAAAACAGAGATAAAAGAATAGATTTTACTCGTATAGTCATACAAACCTCCTTTTCTTTCTAGTCCAACTTACCAAATTGGTGGGTTACTTCCATTCATAAAACTCCCTCCCCTGTACACGTCTAATTTCTAAATTATAGACAATCTCAGCTTTGGGACTACCTAAGCTATTTTTTTCTACACCTTTTAGATACCCTTCACGAGAAAAAGCATCCATCTTTTCATCAGTAATTTCATCCTTATTCAAATTTAATCCATCTGGCAAATGCTGGTAACCTTCCACACTAACAGATTCATTCTTCTTATTATGTAAATAAATTATTTCTGAACCATCATTGACATTAAAATCCAAATCAATTCCAGCTGTCATTTCATAATCTGCCACACCCATCTTTAAAACGCCATCATTGCGCAAATATACTTTATTACCATAATTATCATAAACTACTGGAACTATACGAGCATTTACAAAACCTTCTCCTCCTCCTCCACTTTTAAAAATAGGAGAAAATTCGATTTTACTGATACCGCTGTAATGTTCTTTTAGGTAGGTCGCGATTTGTTCTTCATAGAGCTGAAAACCATGCCGGTAGAGATTATCCACTTTCATTCGATCCATATAAAATTTACCTCCTATTACAAGCACAGAAAGGCAAATCAGTGATAAAAGAATAGATTTCACGCGTTTCATCATACAAAATACCATGTCTTTCTATATGTAGTTTACCATAAAACTAGAACCTTTTCCGCAATTTTACTATTGAATCATCTCTAACTCAATGAAACAAACTGCCTTATTACGGCAACCAAAAACAGACCTTCTTTATAAGAAAGCCTGTTTGTTTTACAAGGAGTCAACTATTTATTAGCTTCCTCATCTATTTCCACTTGTTCCGAAATTTTAACCTTAACCTTCGTGACACGGCCATTTTTAACCTTATCATTGGTCAAAATGAGCTGCTTATTCTGACTTTCGACTTCGTAGCTAATGCGTTCCTTCGGATCTGGAATAGTCCCTACACAAGTCAAATAATAACCTGCTATCGTATCCACATCGTCACTTTCGATTTCGACTTCAAAGTATTCATTAAAGTCATTGAGAGTCATGGTTCCTAAGACGATGTAGGTGTTCTCACCGATTTCATGGACTTCGATTTCAGCCTTGTCAGTCTCATCGTCTATCTCACCGACAATCTCCTCCAAGAGGTCTTCCAGTGTAACCAGACCAGCCATTCCGCCATACTCATCCAAGAGAATCGCCATTTGATTTTGCGTGTTGCGCAGCTCCTTGAGCAAATCATCGACAAACATGGTTTCCGGTACAAAGAGCGGCTCCTGCAGAATCTTACGCAGAACGATATTGTCAAAACCATTGATGAACCCTTCATTGAGCAGTCGCTTGGTATGAATCAGACCGATGACATTGTCCTTATCCCCATCATAGACAGGAATCCGCGAGAAGCTCTGTTTGAGAATGCTTTCGATGATTTCCTTGGTATCGTCCTGAATGTCCACCATAAAAGCATCCGTCCGCGGCACCATCAGTTCTCGAGCCATCAGCTCATCCAGAGAGAAAATCCCCTGCAGCATCTCAATCTCATCTGCATCCAAGGTCTCTTCGCTCTTGGTCAGCATATACTCAATCTCGTCCCGGGTCATCTTTTCGTCAGCATCATCAAACTTCATCGGCGTTATTCGACTCAGCAGGTTGGTTGATGCTGACAGCAACCAGACGAAGGGGCTGACAATCTTGCCAAGAAAGATAATGACCGGTGCAGTACGCACAGCTAGATTATCTTTCAGGTTCATGGCAATGCGCTTCGGATAAAGCTCCCCCAAAACAATGGAAATATACGTTAGCAAAATCAGGGCCAAGAAAGTTCCGATAGCACGTGCAGTCTCGGAATTTCCCATCCAAGAAGAGAAAAGTTTTCCCAGATTATGCGCAAAGCTAGCCCCAGACAGGATATTGATAACAGTAATCCCAACCTGAATAGTTGATAAGAAGTTATTGGGGCTTTCTAAGACAGCTAAGAGCCGGATATACTTGAGGTCGCCCTCTTCAGCCTTTTGCTCCACACGCGCTCGATTTAGCGATACCATTGCCATCTCAGCTGCTGAGAAAAAGGCATTTAACAAAGTCAATATAAACAGTAGTAAGGCTTGCCATAACATATTCTGACTGCCAGGGTCTTCCATTGATTCTTTCTCCTCGAAAAGTATAGGTAAATCTGATTATATCATATTTTTAAATTTAGTGCACAGGAAATGAAAATAAGACGGAAGGTCTTCCTTCCGTCTTATTTTCTGGTATCGAGACTCTGGAATTAATCAATTCCGAAACTCATCCTTATTTATTAATAATCCCAAACTCTTCGTTCTTCTTCTGCTGCTGGGCTTCCTTGTGATTGTCATAGAGGTTAGCCAAGAACTTAGCGATTTCCTTGAGGATAGAATAGGTCGGGATTGCCACAATCATCCCTAGCACGCCATAGATATTGCTGGATAAGAGTAAGAGCACCATGATGGTAATAGGATGAACCTTCATCACACCACCAACGATACGGGGATAGAGGATATTGCCATCTACCTGCTGGATAATAAGCATGTAAATCAAGGCCGCTACCATCTTCTGAGGATCGGTAAAGGCATAAGTAATGACCATAGGAATCAAGCCGATACTCGGTCCTACATAGGGGATTAGATTAGCCAGACTTGAAAAAATAGCAAAGACCAAAGCGTACTTGAGCCCAATGACGCTATAGCCAATATAGGCCAGAGCACCGATAATCAGGGCATCAATTGAAATTCCACTTATATAACGGGCAACAGTAGCATTGAGATTGGTCAACAAGCTTGAGATATTGAGCTTATCGCGCTTGAGGACTGTCCGCTCCAGCATGGGCAAAAGCTTATGGCCGTCCATGAGGAAATAAACCAAGAAAATCGGTGTCATAATTAAAATCATCAGCGTATTGACAACTGCTGACAGGACGCTGCCCAGACTGTTGGTCACACTGTTAAGGATATTTTGCAGAATGTCCACATAAGACAGGTTGAGCTGCTGGATGGTGGATTGGATATTCAGATTTCGAAAGAGCGGATTTTTAGATAATTGATTGACAAAACTTTGAATTTCCCAATAAAGGCCTTGCGTTGAATTAATCAAGCTGCTCAGCTGATTAATCAAAATCGGCAAGAGGTAAATAACGCCCAAAGCGATCAAGCCAAACAGAAGGCTGAGCGTCATCAGAATTCCAATCATTCGGTTGATTTTGAGCTTGTCCTGGAGAAATTTCACCAGCGGATTCGTAATATAGTAAAGAAATCCTCCCACAAGAAAGGGAATCAAGATGGTATTCACAACGCTAACAATCGGGGTTATCATATCCCCCATCTGACGCCAGATAAAGAAAATAATCGTTAGCAAAAGGACCTCACTGGTCCAAAACATCAGCTTACTTTTATGAAACATTTGACTCCTCCTATCAGTTATTTTACCATAAATTTTGTTATAATAAAGGAGATTTAACGAAAGAAAGAGTAAAAATGGAAAAGATTATCAAACTGGAAAATGTAAGCTTAGCTAAACAAGGCCGAACCATCTTAAAAGATCTCAACTGGCAGGTGAAAAAGGGGGAGCATTGGGCCATCCTCGGTCTCAACGGTTCTGGAAAGTCTACTCTCCTGCGCCTGCTCATGGCTGAACATTGGAAGACCCAGGGCAAGGTAACAGTTCTCGGTACTGAATTTGGTGCCGGCGACATTCCTCAGCTGCGAACTAAGATTGGAGTAGTCGGCTCCTTCATTGCTGAGCGTCTGCCCAGCCATCTCACTGCCGAAGAAATCGTTCTGACAGGCAAGTATAAAAGCAGTATTCTCTATGCTCCTTACGGGCAAACTGAGCTGAACCAAGCTTGGGAAATGCTGGCTTCCATTGGCGGGCAAGAATTGATTGGCCGAAGCTACGCCAGTCTGTCTCAAGGGGAAAAACAGCTCTTGCTGATTGCGCGCAGTATCATGGAAAAGCCAGAACTGCTTATCTTAGACGAAGCGACCAGTGGTCTGGATCTCTTTGCCCGCGAGCGCCTGCTGGATCAGATTGGTAAGATTACACAGATGGACCAGGCTCCAACCATCCTCTATGTCACCCACCATGTAGAGGAAATCACTGCTGCTATGGATCATGTCCTGCTCCTGAAAGAAGGCGAAATCATAGCCCAAGGTCCTAAAGAAGACATACTTCAAAAAGTGGTCATGGATCGCTTCTATCCCCAACCAGTCGAGCTGATTGAGCTAGGAGAAGACCGCTATTTCGTCAAGGTGGAGGTCAGGTCCTCATGAAGCAATTTTCTAATACCATCTTCAACCTGGGCTACTTCCTGATTCTGACCATGACTGCCATTGCCTTGCTTTTCCTGTCTGGGCAGATTCTGCTATCCCATACTTACATACCTTTGAGGATTGCTGAGGGTGTCCAATTCGTCAGTAATCCTTGGTATTTCTACCCTATCCTCCTGCTCTTTCTCCTCAGCCTCTTTTTAATCCGGCCCCTATTGGAAAAGGTTCAGACCAAGCACCTTTTTTGGATTTTGTCCTTCCTCTTTATAGCAGTAGCGATTTTTCTGATAACGGCCTACGATGGCCGCATCCGAGCTGACGCCAAGCACGTTTTCAATGCAGCGCTAGCCTTTAACCAAGGAGATTACAGCTCACTGACGACCGTCGGAAGCTACATGTATCGCAATCCCCATCAGTTAGGACTGATGACTCTGGAGCGACTTTATGCTTTTATTTCTCCAACGACTCAGTTTGCTTTTAGCATGAATGTCGGCTGGACTTTACTCAGTCATTTCTTGATTTACAAGATTACAGCTCTCCTCAATGCCAGAGAAATCATCCAAAAATACACGATTGTGCTGACTTTTCTCTTTCTACCACAGCTATTTTTCGTCCTCTTTGTCTATGGTACCATTCCCGGGCTCTTCTTCTGTCTGCTCAGTCTCTATGCTTTTATCAAGCTGGATCAGAAAGGAAACCTGCTCTATGCCTTGCTGGGAACTGCCAGCATCAGCCTGGCCTGCCTCCTGCGCAACAACTACATCATCTTTGCCATTATGCTGATCGGCGTCTACTTCCTGTCCATTTTTTATAAATGGTCTTGGAAGAAACCGTTAGCCATCATCCTGATTTTAGCCAGCATCGTTCTTTCAAACAAGGGACTGACTGCCTACTATGAGCAGCTGATTGGAGGCAAGATAGGTGTCGGCACACCAAAAATCGCCTACATCACTATGGGCCTGCGGGATGATCCTAATCGGCAGACCTTGGGAGGCTGGTACGATGCCTACAATACCAAGATTCTCAAGCGCAACAAGTACGATGAAAATTTGGCTACAGAAATGGCCACTCGAGATTTGAAGGACATTTTGATTCACTTCAGCAAGCATCCTACTTATGCGCTCAAATTCTTCTACGAAAAGGTCAAGTCTACCTGGACTGAGCCAACTTTTCAGTCTATTTGGACTGGGCCTCAGATTGAACGCCAGCAATACATGAAACCAACTGTCTTGCGCAGCATTTATGAGGAAAGAAAGGGGTATCAGATTGTTAATTTCCTGCTCTTGACCCTGCTAGCCAGTATCTATCTGCTCGCCTGTTTCTTTATCCTGCATAAATTTTTCGTCGCCGAGGAAAAGCTGACGCCTTTTGACCTCTATCCCTTCATCTTTCTCTTGGGGGGCGGCCTCTTCCACTTCTTCTGGGAAACCAAGAGCCAGTATGTCTATATCTATGTCCTCCTTCTCATCCCTTCCGCCGCTCAATCCTTAGTCGACCTGAGCGATTGGTGGAAGAACAAAGGAAAAGGGAAATCAACAGACCAGCTTGAGAAAAACCTATAAAACTTGAACACTTGATAAGAATTTGTTATAATTTTATAGGAATACTAAGTGAAACAAAGTTGAATTTGTAATTAAAATTTTTTGTATTTTGCGAAGGGAGAATAGCGATTTATGTTTTCAATATTAGGTGCAGTATTATTTGGAGTTATAGCAATTATGACAGTTCTTGTTGCTTGCGGTCTGCCTTTGGGCGAATATACAATGGGTGGTCAACATAAAATCTTACCTAAGAAATTTAGACTTGCGGCAGTCGTTTCAGTAGCTATCCAAATTTTTGCCATGATCATTATTTTGCAAGCTGGAGGTTTGCTTCCCTTGTGGTTTTCTTTTAAGATTACTAAATATATTTGTTTCTTCTTTGCCGCTTATCTATCCTTGAATACGATTATGAACATGATTTCAAAAAGTAAGAAAGAAAAATATGTTATGACTCCTCTTTCACTTATAGCTGCAATATGTTTTTGGATAACAGCATTTCAGATGTAATATGTGAAATGAGGATCATCTACAGTGCACCAAATTTGAGTTTGGCAATAACATCTCTACACATGATTGCTAGTGAGATTATTGTGGTATCATGAATACCGGAGGTGCAAAGACGATGAAACATAAGAATTTGTCTAATTGAATAGAACAATTTTTAAAGCAGTAAATCGCAATGGTTTACTGCTTTTTTTCTCATTTTTCAAAATAAAAGCGTCAATAAATAAAAAAGCACCTGATTAAACGCTTCCTAAGGCGTTTAACCAAGCACTTCTCTCAATTTCTCAATCATGACCAAGAAAGGCGGGTTGTTGATCTGATTGATTGTCTTGTAGAGGGCAACGGTGAAATCCTGCTGGGGCAGCTGACTGACGAAGTCTAGCACCGCATCTTTTTCAACTTCGCCACCTTCATGCCCGTAATAAATCATGATAGCTGCACGGCCACCTTTTTCCATGCCTCGACAGACCTTTTCCAGAGCTTCCAGCGTCGTATCAGGTCGGGTAATAACAGACTTGTCCGCCGAAGGCAGGTAACCAAGATTAAAAATTGCGGCCTTGAAATGGTCTGTGTATTGGTCCAGAGTCTCATGCCCAGCCAAGATTAGCTGGGCATTGTCCAAGTCCGCTTCTGCCAAGCGCTGGCGGGTCTTTTCCACAGCTTGCTCCTGAATGTCAAAAGCATAGACTTGCTTGGCCAACTTAGCCAGAAAGAGGGTGTCATGCCCATTCCCCATGGTAGCATCCACCACGGTATCTTCCTTGGTCACGACTTCTGCCAAAAAGGCATGGGCCATCTGTAAGGGTCTTAACATACGAATCTCTGCTCCTTTGCTTTACAGCCTTGTTTGCTGCCACGGCGACGCATTTCTGTCTCAATGGCATTGAGAACTTCCCATTTATTGAGGCTCCACATGGGACCAATCAACATATCCCGCGGAGCATCACCTGTGATACGGTGGATGACGATATGCTCGGGGATAATCTCCAGTTGGTCGCAGACGATAGAGACATACTCCTCCTGACTGAGCAGCTGCAGTCGCCCCTCATGATAATCCCGCTGCATACGGGTATTAGTCATCAAGTGAAGTAGGTGGAGCTTGATCCCTTGAATGTCATTATCGGTCACACAGCGGCGGACATTCTCTAGCATCATGTCATGGGTCTCACCCGGCAGGCCGTTGATCAAGTGAGAGACAATCTCCGCCTTGGGAGCCAACTTACGGACTCGCTGGACCGTCTCCACATAGAGCTCATAAGAATGGGCACGATTAATCAAATCTGAAGTCTCCTCATAGGTAGTCTGAAGCCCCAACTCTACGGTCACATGCATGCGCTCAGACAGGTCAGCCAAATAGGCAATGGTATCATCTGGCAAACAGTCTGGCCGAGTCCCGATATTGAGTCCAACGACACCTGGCTCGTTAATAGCCTGCTCATAGCGCTCGCGAATCACTTCAAGCTTCTCATGGGTATTGGTGAAGTTCTGGAAATAGACCAGATACTTGCGAACATCAGGCCACTTGCGGTGCATAAAGTCAATTTCTTTATAGAACTGCTCGCGAATGGGAGCATCTGGTGCCACAATGGAATCACCTGAGCCCGAAACGGTACAGAACGTACAGCCTCCATGCGCTACTGTACCATCCCGATTGGGACAGTCAAAACCTGCATCAATAGGCACCTTAAAAGTCTTTTCACCAAAAAGTTTTCGATAATAATCATTCAAAGAATTGTAAGATTTCATACCTTTCATTCTACCACAAAAAAGAGTATAGAAACAAACATTCCCTCTTTCACAAAGAAAGAAGGAAATCACCGATTCCACAAATAGACTTTCAAATCCACACAGCCATTAGCCTTCAAGTCCACTCCTTCAGCCCAGAGCAAGTGTTTCTGGTCTTCCCAGCCAGGTGCGAGGCGCCCTGCTGCATTGACAACCCGATGGCAAGGATGTAGACCGCCATAAAGTTCCGATTGACTGAGAATCTTTCCCACCAAGCGGGCATTTTTTGGCCGACCAATCAAACGGGCAATCTGCCCATAGGTCGCTACGCGCCCAGAGGGAATGGTATCTACTACTACCAAAACAGCATCAATGAGTTCTTGATTTAAATTAGACAAACTAAGCTCCTAATCTTGTTTGCTCCTATCTTAAAGAAAGGGATTTTCTTTTTCAAGACAAAAAGGCCAGCAAAACCAACCTTTCGCATCTATATTTATTTCTGCTTTCCCTTGAAACGCCACTGAAAGCGCAGCTTGTCATAAAAGGGAAATTCGATATTGAGAATGGCAAAGCCCATCAAGGCTCCTCCGATTACATCCGTCGGATAGTGCACACCCAGATAGACTCTGGATGCCATAACAGTGAAGATATAGACCAGGAGCAGGCCTTGTGCCAAGCGCTTGATTTTTTGGTTTTGAATCCGTTGCTGAGCGATAATAATCAAGGTTCCAAGAACAATGGCTGTCGCCATGGAATGTCCGCTCGGGAAAGAATAACCGCCCTCTTCGACCAAATGCGAAAGACTCGGCCGGCTTCTGTGGTAAACAAGTTTAATCAGCTTAATCAAAACCCCATGTAAGACCAGATTTCCCGCTAGCAAGGCAGCTTCTAGCTTCCATTTTTTATAAAGGAAAAACAGGACAAGAGCTGAAACCCAGATGATAATCCCGATCGGGTCAATCACACTGGTCACTAGTTTGAAAAATGTCGTCAAAGCTGCAGGCAAGTCTCCCCGCAGCCATGTCTGAATCGGGGTGTCAAAGCTGGTCAGCTGGTCAGGATAAAACTTGACCATGTAGCCTAGCATGACGAAAAGTAAAAGGGCAAAAGAGCCCTTTGTTAGATAAGATTGTTTATTTTTCATAGCGTTTTAGGACGGGCTGCAAGAGCGTGTAAATCAGCCAAAAGACGATAGCCCAGATCACTCCTTCTAATAGGTTAAAGGGGACAATCATGGTCAGCAGATACTTGGACAGGCCATATGTTTTATAGATATCAAAACCAGCAAATCTCGCAAAGAGAGGAACTGCATAAATGACATTTAAAACGATCATAGTGACAGTTAGACCAAGCGTTGCTACCAGAGAAGCCTTCACATAGTCAGACAAGTTTTTCCTTTTTTTCCATAAGAGTGCAAAAGCAGAAACAAATACAGCTACTGCCAATATATTCATGGGGAGACCGATTAGAGTACCTACACCATTATTATTCAAAGCTAGCTTTAAGACAGAGCGAATCAAGAGCACTGCTAGAGAGCTTTTTAAATCCAAGACTACCAAAGCCAGTAAAATCGGAATAATTGAAAAATCCAACTTTAGAAACTCGGTTATCAAGGGAATCTCATAAAGCATGAGTAGAAATGATAGAGCAGATAAAACTGCTACAATCGCCAACTTACGAGTATTTGTCATCACAGGTTCCTCCAATTTATAAAAATTAGAGAAGCCGGAAAGGCCACTGAAAAAAGGCTTGTCAGCTAATGATTATTTAGTATAAGGCTCAGCCCTTAAATAAAGATTAAACGGCAAGAATGCTTCACTGCCTCTCGTCTTCTCCCATCCAGACTATACTGTCGGTTGTGGAATCTCACCACATCAGCTTGCGCTCGCGGACTTGATTTGGCATTGAGAAAAAATTTCCAATCCAAAAATTACCGCCGGTCGGGAATCTCACCCTGCCCTGAAGACATCATTATCATAACAAAAAAAGCCTTCCAGAGCAAGCAATTTGATTGATGTAATTAAAAATGTTTCAACAATGGTATTCTATCTATTAGGAAAATTTACTGCTTAGATACATTCATTCCGCTACTTCAGCTTGTCCGCTTCATACTCATGTACCAAATCTAAGCCAGCAAAATTTTGCTGACGCAGGGCTTCATAGACAATCATACAGACTGTATTTGAAACGTTGAGGCTGCGGACATGCTGGTCGTTCATGGGAATACGCAGGGCCTTTTCTGGATGAGAGCGCATAAATTCCTCTGGTAGTCCCTTGTCCTCACGACCAAACATAAAATAGTGCGAGCTTCCTGCAGCAAAATTTTCCTCAGAATAGACCTTCTCCGCAAACTTAGAAATCAGATAAAGTCGGCCGTCCATCTGCTCCATAAAATCTTCTAAACTATCATAGTAGGTGATGTCCAGCTTATCCCAATAGTCCAGCCCCGCCCGCTTCATCTTGCGGTCATCAATAGGAAAGCCCATGGGCTTGATGATGTGAAGCGGCGAATTAGTCGCGGCGCAAGTACGGGCAATATTGCCGGTATTCTGCGGAATCTGAGGCTCAAAAAGAACGATATGATTTTTCATAATAAGAATATTTTTCCTAGTATTTTTCTTTAGATAAAAAAATAGCCACACTGCCCGGAGTCAAGCTCAGCAAACAGCGTGGTTAAGGCTTCATTAACTTACATCACAACAGGTTTGAGGTAAACCAATGAAGGTACTCATTTAGTATAACACTTTCAGCCTACAAGTCAATAAAAACGGCTCAAAAAATTCTAGTTTTTTTAAAATTTTCATAGGAAGATATCATTTTAGTGAAAAAATATCCGAAATTCTATAAATAACTAGACTATTCTGTATTATATAGATGAAATTTAAATGAAAAAAGAGTATGATAGATACATACTTTGGAGGAATCTAAACTTATGAAAATTATCGTTGTTGGCGGCGGGAAGGTCGGAACGGCTCTCTGTCGCTCCTTAGTGGCTGAAAAACATGATGTTATCCTGATTGAGCAGGATGAGGCTGTTCTCAACCAGGTTACCAAGCGCTATGATATTATCGGTATTTCTGGAAATGGTGCCAACTTTAAAATCCTAGAACAGGCAGATGTTGGGCACTGTGACATTTTCATCTCTATGACCGAGCAGGATGAGGTCAACATGGTTTCAGCGGTCCTAGCCAAGCGGATGGGGGCAAAGGAAACTATCGTTCGAGTGCGCAATCCTGAGTATTCCAACCCTTACTTTAAGGAGAAGAACATTCTGGGCTTCTCGCTGGTGGTCAATCCTGAGCTCCTAACTGCTCGCTACATTGCTAATATCATTGACTTTCCTAATGCCCTGTCAGTAGAGCACTTTGCCAATGGGCGAGTGGCACTGATGGAGTTCAAACTCAAGGAAGACAGCAATCTCTGCCAGATGAATATTTCCCAGTTCCGTAAGAAATTTGGAAATATCATTGTCTGTGCTATTGAGAGAAAAGGGCACTTGGAAATTCCTGACGGTGACTTCACTTTGGAGGCCGGGGACAAGATCTATGTAACAGGTAATCGCCTAGACATCGTTCAATTCCACAATATGGTACGCCCTAGAGTGGTTAAGAGCCTGATGATTATCGGGGCTGGCAAGATCGCTTATTACCTGCTCAATATTCTCAAAAACAGTAAAATTGAGCTCAAAATCATTGAATCCAACCGTGAGCGGGCAAACTTTTTCAGTCAGGAATTTCCTGATCTCTATGTCGTCCATGGTGATGGTACTGCCAAGGACATCCTGCTGGAGGAACGCGCTAATAACTTTGATGCCATCGCTACCCTGACTGGTGTGGATGAAGAAAATATCATCACTTCCATGTTCCTTAATAATCTAGGTGTACAGAAAAACATCACCAAGATTAACCGGACCAGTTTGTTGGAAATCATTGATAATCAAGATTTTGCCAGCATCGTGACACCTAAAGGTATCGCTGTTGATACCATTATGCACTTTATCCGCGGTCGCTACAATGCTCAATTCTCTAACCTAGAAGCTCTGCACCATGTAGCCAATGGCCAAATTGAGACCCTGCAGTTCCAAATCAAGGAAGAAAACAAGATGACTGGTATTCCTCTGTCTCAGCTTCATCTGAAGAAAGATGTCCTGATTGCGGCCATTATCCGTCAAGGCAAAGCCATCTTCCCTACCGGTGATGACGACCTGCAAGTCGGAGATAAGATTATCGTTACTACTCTGCTGCAAAATATCACCCAGATTTACGATCTGTTAGCGAGGTAGGCCCATGAATAGATCTATGATTCGCTACCTGCTGGCAAAATTACTACTGATTGAGGCGGCACTGCTGATTGTGCCCATTATCGTAGCTCTAATCTACGGTGAGCCCTTAAAAATCTTTCTCTCTATCGGGGCGACCATGGCCATCCTGCTAGTTTTAGGTTGCATAGGCTCTTATTTTAAGCCCAAGGACCTACATATCTACGCCAAGGAAGGTGTACTAATTGTAGCCCTTTGCTGGATTCTCTGGTCCTTCTTCGGAGCCCTGCCCTTTGTTTTTTCCGGGCAAATTCCAGACGTTATTGATGCTTTCTTTGAGATCAGCTCTGGCTTTACCACCACGGGAGCGACTATCCTTAACGATGTCGGTGTCCTCTCCCATTCGCTGCTCTTCTGGCGCAGTTTTACCCACTTAATCGGAGGGATGGGAGTGCTGGTCTTTGCCCTAGCTATTATGGACAATGCTAAAAATGGTCACTTGGAGGTCATGAAAGCAGAAGTTCCGGGCCCAGTCTTTGGCAAGGTTGTGTCCAAGCTCAAGAGTACGGCTCAGATTCTTTACATCATCTATCTAGCTCTCTTTGCTATCTTTGCTCTGCTTTATTTCCTAGCGGGTATGCCGCTCTTTGATAGTCTGGTCATTGCCATGGGAACTGCTGGCACAGGAGGATTCACCGTTTATAATGACGGTATCGCCCACTATAACAGCTCGCTGATTACTTATCTGGTCAGCTTTGGAGTTTTAGCTTTCGGGGTCAACTTCAATCTCTACTATTACTTGCTGATTCGCAAGTTTAAGGCCTGCTTTGGTGATGAAGAGCTTAGAGGCTATCTCTGGATTGTCTTTCTTTCTACTGCCTTGATTGCCTTTAATGTCTTCCACCTCTATCAAGGCTTTGCCAAGAGCGTGGAGATTTCCTTCTTCCAGGTTTCCAATATCATCACAACGACTGGATTCGGCTATGGTGATACGGTCAAGTGGCCTCTCTTTTCTCAGGTCATCCTGCTCCTGCTCATGTGTATCGGGGGCTCGGCTGGATCAACAGCTGGGGGATTCAAGGTCATTCGGGGGATTATCATTTCCCGCATTGCTAAAAATCAGATTCTATCTACCCTATCACCTAATCGCGTCCTGACCTTGCATATCAATGGTGCGGTCATCGACAAGGATACTCAGCATAAGGTACTGAAATACTTAGCTGTTTATATCTTGATTATTCTAGCTCTCATTTTCATTGTCAGCTTGGATAATAATAATTTCATGACGGTTGTCAGCGGTGTTGTCTCTTGCTTCAACAATATCGGCCCCATGATTGGGACGACAGATAATTTTTCTATCTTTAGTCCTTTTTCCAAACTGCTGCTAGCCTTTGCTATGATTGGCGGTCGCTTGGAGATCTACCCGATTCTCCTGCTCTTCCTGCCTAAGACTTGGTCTAGAAGATAGGAAATGTTCAGAGAATATAGATATATATAAAAGTCACACTAGATACTTATCTAGTGTGACTTTTTTCTTGAATTATTTCTTCTCAAACTGAAATGTTCTGGTACAGGGTCTTCGCCCGGCTGAGACCAAGGATGGCAACGGAGAATTCGAGCCAGACCCATCAAAACTCCCTTGGCACCATGCTTCTGGATAGCCTCTATCATATAGTTAGAGCAGGTGGGCCTAAAGCGGCAAGACGGAGGAAAAGCAGGCGATATGAAGCGTTGATAAAAGCGGACAGGAGCAATAAACAGTTTCTTTATCATTTCTTGGTCTTGGTTACAGCCAGCGTATGTAGCTGGCTGACTTCTTTCTTGCTGAGTTTTCGATACTCACCAGGCTTGAGGCCAGTTAAGTCCAAATGACCAAAGCGAGTCCGTGAAAGCTTATCTACTTGCAATCCGACCGCCTGGAACATCTTCTTGACCTGATGGTTACGGCCTTCGTGGATGGTCAGCTGAACGACCGAGCGATTTTTCGCCGGATCAACCTTGATAATCTCATAAACCGCTGGCTTGGTTTTGCGCCCCTCTATCTCAATACCGCGAGTCAGAGGACGAAGAACTTCTTTATTGGCCAATCCTTTGACACGGGCTACATAGACCTTATCAATCTCATTGCGGGGATGAATCATCTCGTCGGTAAAATCTCCGTCATTTGTCAGAATGAGAATGCCAGAAGTATCCCAGTCCAAACGACCGACCGGATAAATCCGCTCCTTGACCTGAGGCAAGAGCTCCACGACCGTCTTACGTCCCTTGTCATCACTGACAGAGGAAATGACCCCGCGCGGCTTATTGAGGAGGTAATAAACCTTCTCTTCGTTGTAGATAGGTTGGCCTTCTACTTCCACATGATCGCCAGACTTAACGTTCGTCGCCAGTTCACGTACCACTTGGCCGTTTATACTGACCTTCCCCTGCCTGATTAGCTCTTCTGCTTTTCGGCGGCTGGCTATCCCAGCATGAGCGATGTATTTATTGATTCTCATCGATATCTGTCCTTTCAATAAAGAGCTGGCTTTCTTCAGCAACTAGCTCTGTTTCTTCGACAATCGGCAGCTCATCTAAGTGATTGATCCCCATATAGTCTAAGAAATAATCCGTTGTCACATAGAGATTCGGCCGGCCAATGACCTCTTTTTTGCCATCCTCTCGAACCAGTTCAAAAGCCAAGAGCTTGGCTAAAGCACCGCTGGAATTAACTCCGCGGATGTCATCTATTTCTACCCTCGTAATCGGCTGCTTATAGGCAATGATAGACAAGGTCTCCAGCGCTGCCCGCGACAGACTTTGATTGATCGGCGCCCGTGAATAGGCCCGCAGAATCTCAGCAAACTCTGGCTTTGTGACCAGCTTGTATGTCTTTGAGGTTTCCAGCAGGGTCAGGCTAGAGTCTGGATTGGCTTCATATTGCTCAGCCAACTTCTCCAAACTCTGAATGACACCGGTCGGCGGCAAAGAAAGGATTTCTGCCAATTGATGAACCTTTAGTCCATCTTCTCCCGCTACAAAAAGCAGGGCTTCAATCTCTGCTAACTTACTCATTTCCTCTTCCTACTAAATAAATATTTCCAAAATTTTCTTCCTGAATGACTTGCACTTCCTGCACCTTGACCAATTCTAAGGTCGCCAGAAAGAGTGTGATAACCTCATTCATGTCTTTGGTCTCTGCAAAAATCTCCTGCAGAGCCAGACGGCTCTTACCTGCACAGCGCTGACGCACCACATCCATCATGTCCTCAATCTTGTACTCGTCTCGCACAATGGTTGTATGGCTCTTAGAAAACTCCTCTTGCTTCTTGGCGATAACCTTGGAAAAAGCCAAGAAAAGATCTATCGTTGACTTGTCATGCAGGAGCTCAGCATCTTCATAAACCAGCTCCAGCTTGGGCTTAGAATAATAAAGCGCCCGGTCATCATGCTGGAGCGACATTTTCTCACCTAAGAGCTTGAACCTACGGTATTCCTCAATCTGGCTCAAGAGGTCTTGCTCCAAATCATCTTCCAGTTCAGCATTATCCGCCACCTTAGGCAGAAGCTTGCGGCTCTTAATCAGCATGAGCTGGCTGGCCATGACCATATACTCGCCCGTCACTTCCAGCTTCATGGCCTGCAAAGTAGCCACATAAACCAGATACTGCTCGATGACCTCCGTAATGGGCACATCATAAATATCCACCTGGTACTTAGATACAAGGTGGAGCAGCAGGTCCAACGGGCCTTCAAAATCTTTTAGTTTGATATCCATTTTTATCTGTATTTTTCTAGTGTAATCATGGTTTTCAAGCCCAAATCTTGGGCAATATCATAGAGGCCAATCCCCTTCTCCCGCTGGCGCAAAATAAACTGCTCACGCAGGCTTTGGGCAGATAGACTGGCTTGTCCCTGCTCAATCAAGAAAGCCTCTAGCTGACGGAAGCCCCATTGACGAGAATAGGATTTGCCGTTTTTCTCAAATAAATATGTCCCTGTCAGATAGTCTTCTAACTCACCCGTCAGGCTCTCAGGAATCTTGATGACCCGCTTCTGACCGGCCTTTTCAATCTTCAAAACCTGAAAATCAAGATTGACATCTGTCACTCTGACCTGCAGAATCTCACTGGGCAGCAAGCCCATTTCCAAGATAAGAAGAGCCATCAGCCGCCCCCTGGGAACGCTTGATTCCTGCCAAAAAGCAGACAGATCCAGCAGTTCATTTTCCTGCTCCTTTGATATGGAAACCTTGGGCAGGACCAAGCGGTGAAACTCCTCAATAAGCTGCTGCTGATAAAGGAAGTAGAGAAACTGATTGACTGCTGAGAGCTTCCGCTTCTGAACAGCCGCCTTAAAATCCTTGATAGAGGCTTGATAAATCCGCAGATTGGTCTCGGTAATCCGGTCATGCACTTCCTCGATAAACTGCTCCAAATCATAAGAATAGGCAATTTTAGAATTTTCTGAGATATTTTTTTGATTTAAAAACGGTCTAATGTATTCTTTCATTTTTTGCGAATTTCGTACTTCTTGCTAAAGCCGTGCAACAAAGAATTGACAGCTTTCAAAATGGACTTTCTAGTAATAATTCCATAAAAATGCTGATCCTCGCCCACAACCGGCAGGAATGACTCGTCGACCAGCTTATGAAGTACATCTGATACAGTATAATCTGGTCCAACTGTCAAGTCGTCCATTTTAGTCATATGGACGATGTCTGTCATCATGAATTCCTCTTCTGGCAAATCATGGCGCATGCGATAGGACATGATGTCTGTCAGGGAAATCGTGCCAACAAACTTTTTATCTGCTGTCACGACTGGTACACGTGAGTAAGTCATCTGGCTCAGCAGTAGGATAGCATGATCCACATTGTGGGTGTCAATCATCACCGCCAGATTTTCCCCAGGCGTCAAAAAAGTTTCTTCATGTTGCAGCAGATAGTCTTCAAATTCCTTAGCAATCATCGGCTAAACTCCTTGGACAAGCTTGGATAAAGTTCATGATTTCGTGTATAGTAATCAACTTTAAAGCGGTCATCATCAATCTCTACCTTAGCGTAGAGGCGTTCGTTGAACAGGCCGCGTGGCTGGCTGATGGAGCCCGGATTCAGAAAGAGCGTTTTGCCCTCCATTCGAGCATCTGGGATATGCAGGTGACCATAGAGACAGATGTCTGCATTAACCTCTTGCGCCCACAAATCCAGCTTTTGAAAAGAAAAGTTGATATGGAAGAGATGCCCGTGAGTCTGTGCAATAATGGTCCCCGCCAAATCCGTCACCAATCGTTCTGGATAGCCGTCGTAAAAGTCCATATTCCCTGCAACAACCTGAATCCCTTGCCATACCTCATCATCAGAAGGAAGCTCAGAGTCTCCGTTATGGAAAATCGCATCTACCTTTCCAATATAATGATTCCTAATTTCTTCTACAATAGCACGGTCGCCATGAGAATCACTCATGACTATAATGGTTTGCTTTGCCATGCTGGAAATACCTCCACTAATTTCTTAACTGCCTGAGCCCGATGGGATTGCGCATTTTTTTCTTCTATCGTTAGTTCGGCAGACGTTTTTCCTGTTTCTCCCACTAAGAACAAGGGATCATAGCCAAAACCATTTTCCCCTTTTGGCTCATGGGCAATGTAGCCCGGCCAATCCGCTTCAACTACCAGAGACTCCCTGTCAGGACTGGCCACCACTAGGGTCGTATGAAAATGGGCAGAGCGATCTTTGACATCAAACACCATAGCCAATTCATGCAAGAGCTTGATGTTGTTTTCATCATCTGTCGCACCTACTCCAGCGAAGCGAGCCGACCAGACGCCAGGCAAGCCGCCTAAAACATCGACCTGCAGACCCGAGTCGTCAGCTAGCACCATTTTACCGGTCAACTTACTGATTGTCTCCGCCTTGAGCCGCGCATTTTCCTCAAAGGTAGTTCCAGTCTCTTCGACTTCTGGCAAGTCAGGATAATCATTGAGATTTTCAACCTTATAGCCCAGCTTATCAAAGAGTTTGCGAAACTCTGCTGTCTTACCTTCGTTTCGCGTCGCAATCAAGATGGTATCTCCGACAGCCATCTCGGTCTCCTGCCCCTGACCAAAAAAGTCAGTCATCTTAACTCCATCTTTAGACAGGAAGAAAATCTTGCGCAGCAAGTCCTTTTCTGTAATCAGAATAGCCCCCTTATGACTGGTCGCCTTAAAATCCCGCTCCTGGCGGTCGTTAATCATATTGAGGACAAACTGGATATAGGACATAGGCGAGCCGTATTTGACCACAACTGTAGTAAAGGCGTTGTAGTCTTCATCCAAATCCCGCTCAATCAGCTCGCTCAACTCTGCATCTATATGCTCCAAGAGCCTGTATGGGATGTCGTTGAAATGATAGCCAGCCTTGCGAAAGCGAGTCCATTCTCCGATATACCAATTGTTCTCGTCAATGTATTCATAAATTTTATTTGTCATAAGCTTACATGCTCCACATTCACTTTCAGGCCCAGCCAGCTTTCTGCAATCTCCGAAAAGCTTTTGGCATTGGCAGTTGTGTAAAATCGGTGATTGAGCTCCTGCTTTTCCCGGCTGCGGTTGATTTCAAAGTAATTGAGCAGGACAGAAATATCCCGTACGCACTCTGCCCCGCTATCAATCAGCTTCACATTTGGTCCCATCCTATTTTGAATAATAGGCCGGAGCAAGGGATAGTGGGTGCAGCCCAAGACAAGGGTATCTACTCGGCCAGCCAGAGGCTGCAGGGTTTCATAGACCACTTTTTTGGTAAGACTGGAATGAAGTTCATTGGACTCTACCAAAGGTACAAACTTAGGGCAGGCCAAACTTTCCACCTGCATCTCCGGCGAGAGCGCTTCAATCTTCTGCCGATAGATATCAGAAGAAACTGTCATTGGCGTTCCGATAACACCGATGCGGCCGCTGGCAGTTGACTTAATAGCTGCACTAGCCCCCGGCAGAATCACGCCCAGTACTGGAATATCCAGCTTTTCCTTCACTTCTTCCCAGACAACAGCAGTCGCAGTATTGCAGGCAATGACAATCATCTTAACATCCTTGGTCAGGAGGAAGTTGACCAATTGCCAGGTATAAGCGCGAATCTGCTCAGCAGGCCTTGGACCGTAAGGAGCCCGCGCCGAATCTCCAATATAAATGACCTCTTCGTGGGGGAGCTGCCGCATGAGCTCACGGACTACAGTCAAACCGCCCACTCCTGAGTCTAAAAAACCGATTGGTCGATTATCCATAAGGTCTTCTTTCTAAAACAAGGGACTGGAAGCCGATTCCAAATCCCCATTTTTTTATAGATTTTCTCTACTGGTATTAACAGCCAGCCACTAGAAAATTATTTTTTCTTTTTGCTCTTAGCAAGCGCAGCTTTCTGCTGGCTGATAATTTGACGATAAACTTGCTGTACTTTCGCTTCATTTGGCCGTTGACCGCTAGCGCTAAGCAAGGTCCGAACTGCTTCTACATTCAGACGCGGATTTTCTGCAAATTCCTTCTCAACTTGCCGACGAAGCAGATACATACCCAAGATCACGCCTCCAGCAAATGCTGCCATAATCAAGAAAATTGCTAAAACTAAATTCATATCGAGAACTCCTCTATTTCCTTTTTTACATTGCTCTTCATTATATCAAATTTTCTCTATTTTTCAAAATCAAAGCCATACAGTGTCGCAAAATAATCTTCTGGTTTTTCAGCCCGACGAATCATGCGAACATTGTCATCTTGTTCCAAGAGAATTTCGCTGGAGCGGAGCTTGGCATTGTACTGATAACCCATAGAAAAACCATGCGCACCCGTATCGTGGATCACTAGTGTATCGCCAATTTGACTGACGGGCAACGAGCGATTAATGGCGAATTTGTCGTTATTCTCGCAGAGACTGCCGACAACATCCACAATCTCTGTCTCTCCCTCGGGTCGATCCATATTGGTAATGTGGTGATAAGAGCCATACATAGCAGGACGAAGTAGATTAACCGCAGAAGCATCCACTCCCAGATAGGTTCGGTAGGTCTGCTTCTTATGGGTAACCTTGGTGACCAGCAGGCCATAAGGTGCCAGCATAAAGCGACCCAGCTCCGTATAAATCTTGACTTGCCCTAGGCCAGCCGGAGTTAGAATAGCTTCATAGGCCTGACGAACTCCCTGACCGATGACCGCAATGTCATTTTCCTCTCCTTCAGGCTGATAATTAATGCCGACACCACCAGATAGATTGATAAAGTCCAGCTCAACTCCTGTCTTATCCACTACTTCTACAGCCAGCTCGAAAAGCTGACGGGCCAGTTCGGGATAGTAGTCATTGCTGACAGTATTTGAGGCCAAGAGAGCATGAATCCCAAACTTCTCAGCTCCCAACTCCTTGAGCTCTTTGAAAGCTTGAATCAGCTGGTCCTTGGTCATACCAAACTTGGCTTCTTCCGGATTATCCATAATGCTAGTTCCCAGCTCAAAGACACCGCCAGGATTGTAACGGCAGGAAATAACCTTGGGAATACCAGCAGCCTCCTTTAGAAAAGCTACATCTTCATAGGCATCCAGATTGATAGTCGCTCCAAGGTCACGCGCAAACTGAAATTCCTCAGCTGGTGTGTTATTGGACGAAAACATGATATCCTGTCCAGCAAAGCCCAGCTTTTGGCTCATGAGCAGCTCAACATAGCTGGCACAGTCCACCCCGCAGCCTTCTTCTTTGAGGATTTTTAAAATAGCAGGATTGGGAGTGGCCTTGACGGCAAAATACTCTTTAAAGCCTGAATTCCAAGAAAAGGCCTCATGCAGGGCACGCGCTCTTTCCCGAATTCCCTTCTCATCATAAAGATGGAAAGGTGTTGGAAACTGAGCCGTAATCTCAGCTAGCTTTTCACGACTGACAAAAGGAGTTTTCATACTATTCTCGCTTTCTATTTGCTGGGTTTATTATACCATAAATCCATAGGAGAAACAAAAAGCACTGGAGCAAACGTCCAATGCTTGAGTCTTATTTAGCTTAGTTATTTGTTTCTTCCAAAAATACGCAACAAGCTGAGGAAGAGATTAATGAAGTCCAGATACAGATGCAGAGCCAGCGAAATTGCCCAGCCATTCCCTGGATTGCCATTGGTCTGCTCATAGACATAGCGGATTTTCTGATTGTCCCAAGCGATGAGTCCTGAGAAAATAAGGACACCAACGATACTGATGATAAAGTCCAAGCCACTGCTTCTCAAGAAGATATTAAGGAAGCTAGCAGCAATAATACCAATCAAACCGGCCATACAAGCTCTGCCCATTCCAGAAAGATCCTTCTTGGTCACCTTGCCGATGAAGCCCATAGCAAAGAACATAACGGTCGTTGTCAGAAAGGCTAAGAGAACAGTTGACTGAAGATACAGCGCCATGATAATACTTAAGGTAAAACCATTGATGGCTGAATAAGCTAAAAACATAGGCAACGCCGCTGGGCTATTGCTCCGAGCAGTTCCAGATGCTACCAACACAAGTATAAACTCAACTGCAATAGCTGCATAGAAAATCCAAGTGGAGCCTGTCAGAACAGAGATAATAATGTCCTGAAAGAAGTTTAGCATCAAGAGGGACACGATTGCTGAGATTCCGATACCGACACCAACGATAGAATAAATCTTAGCATAGAAAGAATTAATATCTGATTGATCTTGAATAATAGAATGATTCATAGTTACTCCTTTTATAATAAAACATTTACGGTTTCAGCATCTTTCGATGAAAGAGCTTGCGATTACCGCCCTTGCGTCTCCATGGTGCCGTTGCTTCTTTGACGGCCCAATACTTGTCCACCATCGTCACAATATAAGACTCCTTATAGCGCGGCGGAGCAATGGTCGCCCCCCACATATGCTTGACGATAATATCCTCTTCGACTTTATTAAGCTTGGTAATCTTACGAGCATTGCGAACTGCCAGACGGGGATGCACCCAGGCATGACTCTTCTTAAACTTGGTTACACGCCAGTCATAGTAGAATAAGTCATGAAGCAGGGCACCGCGTGCTGTGCTGCGGGCATTCCAGCCAAATTTTTTGGCAATTCTGTAACTAGTATAACTTACATTGATGGAATGTTCAAGTCTATTGGAATGAATATGATGGGGAATTTCTTTCAGTCGCTGAACACTAGGCTTTTCAATCAAGTGCCCAACATAGGCCATAAATTCCTCGTCCTTTTTGTAAGGCATAGAATCACCTCCCTTGCCAACTATTATATCTCTTTTTCTGATTTTTAGCTTAAATGAAAGATTAAAATACCAGCAGCAACAGCAACATTGAGACTTTCTGCCTGCCCCTTCATGGAAATATGGACCAGAATATCAGCTGCTGCCGTCATTTCTGGACTAATCCCCTGCCCTTCATTGCCCATGACTAGGACAAAGCTCTCTTTGCTGTCTACCTCTCTGTAATCGATAGATGTTAACGATAAGGTCGACGCTAGAATTGGCAGACTGGAAGACTGAGCCAGCCTAATAAAATCAGCCGTATCCATCCGATAAACTGGCAGATGGAAATGGCTCCCCTGCATAGAGCGCAGCGTTTTTAGGTTATAGATGTCTGCCGACGAGCTAGAGATAAAAACCCCGTCAAAACCAGCTGCATCCGCAGTCCGAATGATGGTGCCGACATTACCTGGATCCTGAACGTCCTCCAAGAAAAGATAGCGTCCACTTAACTCCGATGGTATTTCTTCCCTTTCAAAAGCCACTTCTGCGACAATCCCCTGTGGCGTCTTACTATCAGCCAAGTCAGCTAAAATCTCTGGACTGACAAAGATTACCTGAGAAAACTCAGCCAGCTGCTCTGCGTATTCCGCTAAAGCAAAAATTTGAATCAGCTCTGCCCCGCTGCTGACAGCTTCCTCAAATAAATGCCAGCCCTCGATCAAATAAGAATCCTTGCGGTATTTTTTGTGATGAAGTTTTTTAGCTTTTTTTACCACATTATTGGCTTTTGAGGTTATAATATTCATAAGAACATTATACCACAATTTAGCAGACTTGCACTCATACTGAGGGCTTAAATCCCCTCGGTCCGCTCACTAAAGGAGGATGCCATGCAAAAAGTGAAAATGACAGCCCAAGGACGGGTACAAGGGGTTGGATTCCGCTGGGGAGTCTATTCTCTAGCGCTGGAAATCGGAGGTATTACCGGCCGTGTCTGGAACAACGACGACGGCACTGTTGGCATTCTGGCTCAGGCTGATGACCCAGCTTTGATGGCCAAATTTATCCAGGAAATCCGAAAGGGACCGACACCTTTTTCTAAGGTCAGTTATTTGGACGTAACCATGGCTAATTTCGACTCCTATCCTGACTTTAAAATTTCAAATTAGGTCTGCAGAACTATTGTATATTTTGCAAAAAAACAGTAGAATAGATAGGTATTATTTTTTAGAAACAAAGGATATGAACTCGTGAAACATTTCAAACGCTTTTTATTCTCCGGTATGGGACTGGCTGCCCTTCTTTTCCTGTCCGGCTGTGTAGGCCGTGACAAGGCCGGCAATCCTTCTGGTCTGATCTGGGACGTGATCGGTCAGCCTATGGCAGATGGTATCCAATTTTTCGCTAAGAATTCAGGCTTGGGTTATGGTCTGGCGATTATCATCGTTACGCTTATCGTGCGAATTATCATTCTGCCGCTGGGAATCTATCAGTCTTGGAAGGCAACGCTTCAGTCTGAAAAGATGAACTACTTTAAGCCGATTTTTGCCCCAATCCAAGAGCGAATCAAAAATGCCGAGACTCAGGAAGAGAAAATGCAGGCTCAGCAAGAACTGATGGCTGCTCAAAAAGAAAATGGACTCAGCATGTTTGGCGGTATCGGCTGTCTGCCTCTGCTCATCCAAATGCCTTTCTTCTCAGCCCTCTTCTTCGCAGCCCAATATACTCAAGGGGTTGCAGGCAGTTCCTTCCTCTGGATTAACGATTTAGGCAAAAGCGATTGGGCTTTGACCGCCATTGTCGGTGTCCTCTACTATATCCAGTCAGTGCTCTCTCTGCATGGTATTGAAGATGAAACTCAAAGAAACAGCATGAAACAAGCTTCTTATATGAGCCCTATCATGATTGTTGGTTTCTCATTCTTCTCTCCTGCCGCAGTTACTCTCTACTGGGTAGTCGGTGGATTTATCCAAATCATTCAGCAATTTATCATCAACTATATCATTCGACCTCGCCTGAGAAAACAGGTAGCAGAGGAATTTGAAAAAAATCCTCCTAAAGGTTTGAAAAAAGCTAGCCGGGCTAAAGATGTCACTCCAAAAGCTCAGCCGGCTATTGAGCAAAAGAACAAAAAGAAAAAGAACCGCAATGCTGGTAAGCAACGGTCAAGATAAAGAAAAATTCTTCTAGCTAATACTAGAAGAATTTTTTTAATCTCGAGTAAGAATCAGCGTAACCGATATAAAAAACTCAGCAAACAAATCAATAACTGATGAACGAGGTGACTCTATCACAGTAAAACGGTAAAGCCAATCAAGCCCTTCTTATATGAAACCCAAATCCTGCCCTTGAAAATCCGTACCAGACTTTCTGCCATGGATAGGCCAATTCCGTAGCCAGGCTGCTTCTGATTGTGCGATTCGTCCTCGCGATAGAAACGGTCAAAGAAACGACTGTAATCAACATTTTTGCCGTCCGCGTAACTATTGGCTACCGTCAGACGAGCTCGTTTCCCGCGTTTAGCCTTGGTCAGAGTGACAAAAATTTGCCCATCTTCGTCACAATACTTGCAGGCATTGTCAATCAGGATACTAACCAATTCATAAAGTTCATCTTCAGTTGCCTTGACATGGATATCTTCCTGCAGCTTGATCTCATACTTCTTGCCTGCCTTCTCGATGACAGACTTGAAGTTTCCAGCCACTTTTTTGACAACTTCTGAGAAATTCACATCTACCAAGGTAACATCTGGCTGCTCTTCCAGACGGGCCAGAACGACCATTTGATTGATTAGGTTGCTGAGGCGCTTGACCTGGTCTTTGGTGCTTTCCGTCCATTCATTTTCGCCAGTCATCAGCTCTTGCAGCTCCGTATTGGCTGAGATGATTGCCAATGGCGTCTTCAATTCATGTCCCGCATTGGTAATGAAACGCTTTTGGTTTTCATAGTTTTTGATATAGGGACGGATAGCAAAGTTGGAAAATCCAGACACGACTAAGACAAAGAAAATAAAGCTATAGAAGCATAACTGGATAGACAGCCAGAAAAAATCATTGCGACTTTCGAGATAATTAGTCGAATCTAAGACCACCAGTAAATAGCGCTTGGTCTTGGAATCCTGCGTTATCTGGTAGGAATAAAATTGACTGCCTACCTTAAAAACCCCACTGCTGCGGCTGTTCTTAATCACTTTGTTAGCATAGCTGAGCGCCTGCTCCTTAGATAGATTGGAAAGATGGTCCAAGTTAGAGGAGTAAAGTGTTTTGTCTTCGTTATAGACCACGCTAAAATAGCGGTATTGGTAGATCGTGTCAATGGTGATACGGTCGTTTTGCAAGCTCTCTGCCGTTTCTTCTACGCTGGGAAAATCTCCATTATTGGCAGATAGAATATTGAGAACAGCTTGGATTTCTCCGTTGGTCTGCAGAAAGCGAACAGAGTTTAAGACAGCAATCATGGTCAGCAAAATACAGACAATAGCTGCCGAAGCCAACAGAATGAACCGAATTTTAAGCTTCCGAAACATGGCTATCTCCTTCCAGCGGCACCAGAGTGAAACTGCCGCCTTCCTCACCCAAGATAGCAAGGTCAGCATGAATAGCCTTCAGCTTCTGACGCAAATAGGAAATATAAATCCAGACGAAGCCTTCATCCAAATCCTCATCCTCATCTTTGGACCAAACATGGCGGAAGATTTCTTGAGTAGAAAGACTCTTCTGGGCATTGAGCATGAGAAATTCCATCATCCTAGATTCCTTACCGGCTAGGCGGATAGAGTTGGAGCTAATAAGCTCATGTTCTCCGACATTGAGGCTGGTTTGACCAATCTGCAGCAAATTGGGGGTGAACGTCGCTACCCGTCTTGACATAGACCGCAGGCGAGCCAGAAGCTCTTTCAGAGAGAAAGGCTTGGTCAGATAATCATCTGCACCGGCATCCAGCCCTGTGACCTTGTCATCCACCTCTGACATAGCTGTCAGCATGATGACATAGGTCGTATTGCCGGTTTGGCGGATTTCTTTCAGCGCTTCAATGCCTGTCTTGACCGGCATCATGATATCCAGAATCATCAAATCATAAGCATTTTCCTTGGCCAAGTCCACAGCTTCTTGCCCATCAAAAGCGGTATCAACCTGATAGCCCTCATGGGTCATCGCCGTTTCCAGGACACGGGACAGCTGCTGCTCATCTTCAGCTAATAAAATCTTCATCATCTCACTCACTTTCTCGAATCAAATTGCGGATGGTCTGCATGGTCACATCACAGGACGCCAGCTCATCTGCACAGCGTTTCAGCTCGCGGACAATCCGCTTGCTGTCTTTAATCTCATGCTTGTACTTCATCTGATGCTCTAAGCTGGCCCAAGAATCCATAGCAATGGTCCGAAGCTGGATTTCTACAAAATAGCGGCCAGGATTTTGACCATGACAGTCCTCATAAGGAGTCTCCACCTCTAATATCAAGTGATAGGAGCGATACCCATTAGGCTTGGCAGCTCGGATATAGTCCTTTTCCAGAACAATCTCACAGCCCTCCAGCTGACGAAGCACCTCAATCGTCTGATAGATGTCCTCGATAAAACCGCAAACAATCCGAATCCCAATCGCATCACGAATTTCTTTCAGGGCTGACTCTGGCGCCCTAGGCAGATTCTTGCGTTGGCATTTCTCTTCCATACTGGCTGCCTGCTTGATCCGTGCATTAAAATGCTCAAAAAGCTTCTGCCCTGTTTCCTGCTTGACTCGATCATTAGCCTCTTGAATACGCTGACTAAGATCATCTAAAATCTTTGGCAGATAGCCGCCGTATTTCCCATAAATATCTTGCTCTTGCATACAGTTCTCCTACTTTTCTAGCTTATTCTCATTATAGCATAACCATCTGTCTTTTCTCTATTTTTCCCCTGCTCTTCTTATCTAGCCTATACTCTCTATCTTAAAAGAAACGAAAAAAGAACCAGTCTTCTAGCCAGTTCCTTTTGGTATCGATTAAACGGTTTTTTCAACCTTGAGAATTTTAACGTCGTAGCTGCCAACTGGTGTTTCGACTGTTGCAGTATCACCTGTTTTCTTGCCAATCAAAGCTTGTCCAATCGGGCTTTCATTGGATACCTTGCCTGCGAAAGCATCTGCACCAGCAGAACCAACGATAATGTAAACTTCCTCTTCGCTTTCGCCTACTTCTTGGATGGTAACTGTTTTGCCGATAGCTACCTCGTCCTTGGCTACAGCGTCACTGTTTACAATCTCAGCGTAGCGGATCTTGGTTTCCAGACTAGAAATCTGACCTTCCACAAAAGCCTGTTCGTCCTTAGCAGCTTCGTATTCACTGTTTTCTGACAAATCGCCGTAGGAGCGGGCAATCTTAATACGCTCTACCACTTCTGGACGACGCACCAATTTCAATTCTTCTAATTCTTTTTCTAGTTTTTCCTTTTCCTCTAGGGTCATAGGATAAGTTTTTTCAGCCATTTTTTCTCTTTTCTTTTATTTTCTTTTATTTTAAAACTAAAACAAGAGGCTGAGACAAGTCTGTATCAGTCCCTTTTTTATATAGCAGGACTGAGAAAGCTAGAACTAGCTGCCCTAGCTTTCTCTCGTCTGCAATAACAGCATTTTAATCAGTGCTGCTGGATTGAGTGAGCTTGCTGTTGACATGCTCCTCAACATTTTTAGCGTGTTCCTCATAAGTATTAGCGAAGTAAACAGCGCCTGTTTCAACATTTGCCACAAAGTAGAGGTAGTCCGTCTTACTTGGATTAATGGTAGCTTCCAGAGCTGACAGGCTCGGACTATCAACTGGCCCAGGCATAAGCCCTTCTTTTTTATAGACATTGAAAGGCGAGTCGATATTGGTATCAATCTCAGCGTCCTCTTTCAGAGTCGTTTTCTTTCCTAGCTTGCCTTGAGCATAAAGGATAGCGATATTACTCTGAAGCGGCATCGCTTGATTGAGACGATTATAAAATACGCTGGCAATATCTTTGCGGTCTTGGTCTGTCGAACCTTCTTTTTCCACCAGAGAAGCAAGTGTCAGAACTTCATTAACCGTTAGGTTCTTCGCTTCAATGGTAGAGTAGTAAGAAGACAGATTGGTATTCATTGCACCCAACATCTGGTCAATCAAGCTTTCCAGATCCGCATTCTCACCATAGTTATAAGTGGCAGGGAAGAGGTAACCTTCTAAGCGGTACTTGACTCCGCTGTCCTTGCTTGGCAAAGTGCCCAGCAGCTGTGGATACTTAGCCGCCATCTTGGAAATGAAAGCTTCATCCTGCACCTTAGCTAGGAAATCGTCCTTGCTAAAAGGTGTCTTACTAGTCTTCTTAGAAGTTGCAGCTGCATTAACCGTCACAGCCTCCGCAATCTGCTCCAGTGTATAGCCTTCAGGAATAGTAACCTTACCAACAACTGGTGGTTGCGGTGTATCTGTTCCACCTTCCTGAAGCTGCCGAGCAATGGTATCTAGGTCCATACTCTTTTGGAGATTGTAATAGCCAGACTGGTAATTGTTAAAGCTTTTAATCTTGGAATAGAGACTAAAAACTTGGGCATTTTTAATCAGCCCCTTTTTCTCGAGGATTTCCCCAATCTGTTTAGAGCTAGAGCCTTCTGGTACTTCAACCGTCACATACTCTGTTGCGTTTGCATCAACAGGTTTAAGAGCTGAAGATACATAAGTATAGCCGACAACTCCTGTGACCACAAGTCCCAGCAGGACAATCAGCAAAACAGTTGTCATAATCCTGCGAGCTAATGTGTTTTGACGTTTTTTCTTGACCGTATTGTTAGCCCGATTAGCCCGAGATAGGACCTCATTGGGCTTCTTATCTTCCTCATCCACTCGGCCATAGACCTGAGGGTGAGCCTTTTCATTCTCTGCAACCTTGTAGGAAACATCTACCGAAGCCGGTCTAGCTTCAAAGTCATCCGCAGCTGCTGTTTCTTTTGCAGAAGCAGAGTCCACTTCTGACTGGCTAGTTGAAGAGGGAGTTTGTTCTTCCTTTTCTCCAGCTAAGTCTTTCAAAATCTGCTCTTTAAAGCTCAGATTCTTCTCTTTGTCTTGTGATTTTTCAGTCAAAAATTTGACCTCCTTCATCATAATCCCTAACATTATATCTTAAAAGTCAGATAAATGCAATAAGAGTAGGTTTTTCTAGCTTATTATTGGTTTTTTTGCAGTTTGAGTCTAGGATTTTCCCAGACCATATCAAACCAAGTAGCGCCTGCGTAAGTTGATTGTGACAAACCTTCATTTACAAAGGCATGCTTCTCGTAGTAAGCGGTGAGATAGTCGTGGCAGGTCAGATTGATGCCGTGGCGTTCATCTGCTATAGCAATTTCTTTCATGGCTTCCAATAGCTTGCGGCCGATCCCCATCCCCTGAGCATCTTTCGAGATAGAAAGGCTGGTCAGAGAGATAAAGCCACCGTCCAGATGACCATAATCTTCAATCTCCTCTGTAAAGGAAATATCCTTTAAATAACGTTCTGGACGAACAGGTCCCTCCAGATAGCCCAAAATCTTACCGTTCTTTTCTGCCACCAAAAAAGTTGAAGATAGGGTTTGGATATGTGCTGCTAGACTTTCGCGGCTAACAGCCTCTTCTGGACTGAAATTTTCCAATTCGATAGCATAAATGGCATCTAAGTCAGCCATTTGAGCTTGACGGACAATCATCACTTCTCCTTAAAATTGGGATTTTCCCACACCATATCAGACCAGACAGCTCCACCATGAGTTGAGTCAGAAATCCCTTCATGGACGAAACCATTCATCTCATAATAAGGTATCAGCTCATCATGACAGGTTAGGCTAATGCCCTGTCGATTTTGCTGAACAGCTGTCTCCTTGAGAGCTGCAAGCAACAAGGTTCCGACCCCCTGCCTCTGAAAATCCGGATGGACGGACAGACTTTGGACGGCAATGAAGCCACCTTCTGGAGGATTAGCACCCACCTTGCTAAAGAGATCATCTGTCAGATATCGCGTCTGAATAGCTGATCCAACAATATAGCCCGCCAGCTGACCATGCAGCTCTGCTAGCAAAAAAGTATCTGGAATCTGCTCAATCCGCTCTTTGAGAACTTCTGAACTGGCTGCCTCTGCTGCTGGAAAATTCAGCTGTTCAATTGCAAGAATTTCCTCCCAGTCGCTCAAGTCGGCCTGCCTAATTCGAATCGGTGCTTCCATCAAGTCTCCTTCTACTGAACATTGCTGGTCAGATTGGACAGGAGACGTTCAAAGGAATATTCATAGGTCTGGATGTCACCAGCTCCCATAAAGACATAAACGGCATTATCGTGGTCAAGAAGCGGAGAAACATTATCCACATCAATAACCTTAGCCCGCTTCACAATCTTTTCAGCCAGATCTTCGACCTTAACATCGCCATTGTCCACCTCACGCGCAGATCCGTAAATCTGAGCTAGATAGACTGAGTCAGCCTGATTGAGGGCTTCCGCAAATTCGTCCAATAGAGCAATGGTCCGAGTGAAGGTATGCGGCTGAAAGATCGCGACGATTTCCTTGCTTGGATATTTCTGACGGGCTGCATCCAGAGTTGCGATAATTTCCGTTGGATGGTGAGCAAAGTCATCAATAATAACTGTTTCGTTAACAATTTTCTCTGTAAAGCGGCGCTTAACTCCGCCAAAAGTCTTGAGGTGTTCCCGAACTAGATTCAAATCAAGACCTGCAGTGTACAAGAGGCCAATTACTGCTGTCGCATTCATAATGTTGTGGCGGCCAAAGCTTGGAATTTGGAACTCACCCAGCTCTTGCCCGCGGAAAGAAACTTTAAAGCCTGAACCGCTGGTAGAGCGCAAGAGGTCGTGAGCAACAAAGTCATTGCCCTCTTCCTTGAAGCCATAGTAGTAAATCGGGGCATTGGACGTAATCCGGCGCAGCTGCTCATCCTCTCCATAAATGAAGAGTCCTTTAGTAATCTGTTTAGCATAGTCATTGAAAGCGTTAAAGACATCTTCCAAGCTCGTGAAATAATCCGGATGGTCAAAGTCGATATTGGTAATGATCGAATATTCCGGATGATAAGGCATGAAATGACGCTCGTACTCGTCTGACTCAAAGACAAAATACTTGGCATTGGCAGAACCTCGACCAGTACCATCCCCAATTAAATAGCTAGTATCCGTGATATTGGAGAGAACGTGGGAAAGAATACCAGTTGTAGAGGTCTTCCCGTGGGCACCAGCCACTCCCAAGCTAACAAAGTCACGCATGAAGCTACCTAAAAACTCATGGTAGCGTTTATAGCCAATCCCGTTTGCGTCTGCATAGGCAATTTCTACATTGTTATCTGGACGAAAGGCATTGCCGGCAATGATTTCATAGTCTGGCTGGATGTTCTTTTCATCAAAAGGCAGGATGGAAATGCCAGCTTGCTCCAGACCTCGCTGAGTGAAATAATATTTATCAACGTCACTGCCCTGAACCTTATGGCCCATCTGGTGCAGCATCAAAGCCAAAGCGCTCATACCAGAGCCCTTAATCCCGATAAAATGATAGGTTTTCGTCATGATTACTCCTTAAGATACAAGGCCATAAAAGCAAGTCCAAAGAGGAAAATCTCCGCAGACCCTAATTAGCCCGCAGGGATTTTCTTTCTTTACAAGCTTTTAGGCACCACCAAAACACCAAAGAAGCCGGACCAATCAGTAAGTCCCAGCTTCTAGCATCGATTTTCTTCAACCGATGATGGATGTTATATGCAGATAAATTTTACATTTACATAATCAACTAGCAATTTTCCTTATAAACATCAGAAAATTGCAGGCAGAAAAGACTTGAGCAAGCCAGCTTTAATCACTGTCCAAGCCTGTCAAGTTCAGCTCTTGAGCCTTAGAATGCTTCAACTGCTCCTCCTTAGCTCTATCCTGATTATAGATCTGACTGGTTTTTAAAAAATCATAATTGTTCTTCTTAGGCTTTTCTTCCGGCTCCTGCGGCTGAGGGCTATACTCAGGCTGAATATCCGCCAAAATATAGTTATCCTGCTGAAGCCTATCGCCAAACTTCGTAAATTCCCCTGATGTTTTCTTCTGAAAAGGGGCAGTTGGCTTCGGTCTTTCCGCATTAGAAGCTGTCGGAAGCTTTCTGCTGCGGACCTTAGTCGGAAGGTCGCTGGTCAGATAAGGCGCTGAACGCTTCTTTTTCAAATCAGCCCGAGCTTCCTCGCGTGCCTGCTCAGCATAACGAATGGCCGGATCTTTCTTATCAATCGGCTTTTTAAAATCCTTGAAAGCAGACTGCTTTTGCAGCGGTCTTCTGATAGCCTGACTGGCAGCGATGGGAGCATGCCTGCTGGAGTCCACAATCGGCATCCATTCCAAATAATTACGGTCAGTATAGTCTCCGGTAATGTTGCTAATGAGATCCAGTTCGTCATAAAGATTCATATGCGGCATTTCCGTCAGCATGATTTCATCATCTGACACCAGAGGAAATTGTTTATCAGTCATATCTTTTTCCTTTCAACCCTTCATTATTATAAACTATTCAGGCTATTTTTCAAGCTATTCTGCCGAAATTCCCAGAATTTCTCGAATTTCCTCCACAGAGAGACTGGATTTAGCTTCTGCTCCGTCCAGAATAGTCGAAACCAGATTGCGCTTGCTCTCCTGAAGCTCCTGTATCTTCTCCTCAATCGTACCCCGTGTAATCATCCGATAGACTTCGACATTGCGCTCCTGACCGATACGGTGGGCACGGCCGATGGCCTGGGCCTCAACCGCTGGATTCCACCAGAGGTCAACCAAGATGACTGTGTCAGCACCGGTCAGATTGAGACCGACACCTCCGGCCTTGAGGGAGATCAGAAAGGCTGAACGCTGGCCGTCATTGAATGCTGTTGTCATGTCCTGACGCTCCTTGGCCGGAGTAGAGCCTGTAATCTTAAAGGACTCCATTCCAAGCTTGTCCAGCTCGCTCTCGATAATATCCAGCATACCACGAAATTGTGAAAATATGAGGACACGACGATTACCATCTTGTATCTGTTCAAGTAATTCCCGCAAACTTTCCAGCTTACCGCTCTCGCCCTCGTAATCTTCCATAAACAGCTTCGGAGTGTCACAGATCTGGCGGAGGCGCATAAGACCTGACAGAATCTCTATCTTACTGCGATTGATTTCATCTTCTGTCGCATGGATGATTCTGTCCTGCATCTGCTTGAGCAGAGCCAGATAAATGGTCTTCTGGCTATCTGCCAATTCATTGCGATAGGCAACTTCAATCAAATCAGGCAATTCCTGCAGCACATCTTCTTTCTTGCGCCGCATGACAAATGGTTTGATATAACGGGCGACTTTCTCAGCCGGTAGTTTTAAAAATTCCTTTTTACTTGGCAAAAGTCCTGGCATGACAATTTGGAAAATAGACCAAAGTTCTCCCAGATTATTCTCAATCGGCGTCCCAGAAAGGGCATAGGTATGCTCCACTTCAAAATCCCGCAAATACTGGGCAATCTTGGTCTGGTCATTTTTCATGACCTGAGCCTCATCCAAAATCAAATACTGGAAGTGATTGTCCCGGTATTCTTCCACATCCTGCCTGAAAGAAGCATAGCTAGTAATCGTAATCTGATGCTTCTCCGCAATCAGCTCATCACGAACATTTTTCAGACCATACACCACCGCTACATCCAGATGCGGAGCAAATTTAGCAAACTCATCGCTCCAGTTGTAAATCAGGCTGGATGGCGCCAAGATTAAGACTTTCTTAGAGTCATCTATACGCGAACTCAGAAAAGAAATCGTCTGCAGGGTCTTCCCTAGTCCCATATCGTCAGCCAGAATTCCACCAAATCCATACTTATCCAACATAGATAACCACTTGACACCCGTCTCTTGGTAATCCCGAAGGTCAGCCTTGACTTGCAGCTTGGGAAGAGGAAATTCCTCAGGGTGAGTCAGGTCAAAGGCCAGTTGCTGCACATCTTTTGAAAACTGTACCCTATCCTTGCCCTTGAAAAACTCTGCCAGTTGGTAAGCTGCTAGACTGCTAGTCTGAATGAAGCCATTTTTAGTCTGCTTACTCCGCAGCTGCTGCAAAGTCCTACTCATTTCCTTGGTCTCTTCATCGAAAATCAAAACTTGCCCAGACTTACTGATAAAGAAGTCCTGCTCCTTGAAGAGCGAATCAAGCACCGCATCGACCTCTGACTGCGCAATACCGGCAAAATCAAAACTAATATCTAAAAGGCCACCATTAAGTTGAACTGAAACATCTAGTTTTGCAGAAGCTCCTAGCTCCTGCAATTGATCAGATAACCAAACCTTGCCCAATTTTCTAAATGACGGAATAACCTCAGAAAAGAAATGATAAATCTCCTCCGATTTCAGAGGTAACCGTCGACTGACAAAATTGTCAGAAAAACCATTAGATACCATCGTTTTAAAAATGTCTTGCTCATGAGTGAAATCACTAGCATATGGTAATTTTTCTAGTTCTTCTCTACTCGTTATCTTTCTATCCTCAAATTCAAAAAGGAGAGTTAAAACGATTTCCCGATTTTCCGCAATATCAAAACTAAAGTGAGGCGTAAATTCATGTATCATTAATGATTTCGGAGCTTCAACCCGACCAACTTCACTAAACATGGACAAACTACCTGCCAATTTAGCTTTCTCAGCCACATCAAACTGCAAATGCTTTTCCCCGTCTTGACCGATAGGTAAATCTCCTAATGCTTTTATCAAAGTGATTTGTTTATGATTTAATTGGTAAAAGATATTGCCAGATAAAATATATTGACCATCATATAACATTTTATAATTTTTTTCTGAAACCGTTAATTCAAAGTAATCAGCATTTTCTTCAACCTCAAACTGATAAATCCCAGCATCCTCATGAAAATCCTGAAACATAACTTCTCTGTAACTATAGAAGCCACATTCCAACTGAAATGAAGTGAGATTCATTAACAGATTGACTCCTTCTTCAAATAGACTTGCAGGAAAAAATAAGTTGCGTCCTGTATTTGGAAAAATTAAATTGGATTCTTTTCCTTGGCTATCCTTTACTAGCCCCTGTAAAAAAATGAGAAGTTCCTGACTAGCCTCATCAAATTCTTCAAAGCAAATTGATTCATAATAGCTTTTTCCAATTTGATAATATCCTTTTTTTACCACGGTCCTCAAAAAAGATAAAATATCTCGAATGACATAAGAACGTTCATCTGGCAAACGTGAAATTCTAAGAGTCCAAAGAATATGTCCAAGGTAATCATCTTCTTGACCAAAAGCAGATAATTCATATCGAACATCCTCTTTAGATTTTTCAGAAAAGATTTTATCTAGAAATAAACTTCCGAAAGATACTAATTTTTGTGTCTCCTGCTGTGAAGTTTCTTTTTTCTCCATATTTTCCAAAAAAGTCTTACCATCTATATCATTTTTTAGAAAATATTCTAAACCAGCTAAATGAGCACAGTATTTTTTCTTTTGAAAAAAAACGCAAGAACAAAAAATAGCATCATCATTTAAACTATACCGTAAATTTTGTTCATCAATCCGAGCGTATAAAAAAGAATCCTTGGCTTCTAAAATTTTAATTTTTCCAGCTTCGACTAAGTTTATTCCTTCTGTCCGAATCTTACCAGGAATTAATTTTGCCATAATTACCACCTTACATTTATCTCACCATTATACCATACTTTCGACATAAAAAAAGAAAAGCAAGCTCTTATGCTTACTTTCATTTTTACATATAAACGTATGTTTGTCAAATTGCTGTTTTACAACTCTACTTCCGCTTCCTTGCAATCAAGTGAATCGGGGTTCCTTCAAAGACAAAGGCCTTGCGGATTTGATTTTCCAAGAAACGCAGGTAAGAGAAGTGCATTAGTTCTTCTTCGTTGACAAAAATGACAAAGGTCGGAGGTTTAGTTGCTACCTGAGTCGCATAGAAAATCTTGAGACGTTTGCCCTTGTTTAAGCCGCTGCGCTTTGAGATGAATTTTTCACTAAGAAAATACCAATTATAACATACAGTGATATAACTAGAATAAGCTTAAACAAAGACCATAGCATAAGCAAAAAAACAATAGTCTTATCATAAAAACTATGATAAGTTCCACTCAAATAGTATCCTTGCACTTGTACTTCAACTCCACTGAAAAAAAGTTGCCAAAGCAGAAGAAAGAAGGCCAGTAAATAAATAGTTGAAAGTATCCAAAACACTATATTATTCCCTAGATATCTCCTTAATGCCCAAACTACAAGCAGAAATACAGACAAGAAAGTTATTATAAATAATTCAAAATATGACACTTTCTATCTCCTCATAGTAAAAGTAGAAATCCCTAATCTTCCAGCTTCTACTTCCGTTTCCTTGCAATCAAGTGGATTGGGGTTCCTTCAAAGACAAAGGCCTTGCGGATTTGATTTTCCAAGAAACGCAGGTAAGAGAAGTGCATGAGTTCTTCTTCGTTGACAAAGATGACAAAGGTCGGCGGTTTAGTCGCAACCTGAGTTGCATAGAAAATCTTGAGGCGTTTGCCCTTATCGGTCGGTGTCGGATTAATCGCGATAGCATCCATGATAACATCATTGAGCACCGCTGATGGAATACGGGTATTCTGGCTCTGACTGATCTGCTTAATCATATCCGGCAGCTTATGGAGACGCTGCTTGGTCAGGGCAGAAACAAAGATAATTGGCGCATAAGATAGGTACTGGAACTGGTCACGAATATCTGCTTCCCAGTCTTTCATAGTATGGTTGTCTTTTTCCAGCGTATCCCACTTATTGACAACAATAACAATACCTTTTCCAGCTTCATGGGCAAAGCCAGCGATTCGCTTGTCGTACTCACGAATTCCTTCTTCGGCATTAAGCACCATCAGAACGACATCTGAGCGATCAATCGCCCGCATAGCCCGCATGACAGAGTATTTCTCTGTATTTTCATAGACCTTGCCTGACTTGCGCATACCAGCCGTGTCGATCATGGTAAATTCCTGACCTTCACTGTCCGTAAAGACCGTATCAATAGCGTCACGCGTTGTACCAGCCACTGGACTAGCAATAACCCGCTCCTCACCCAAAATAGCATTGATTAAGCTAGACTTGCCGACATTAGGACGGCCAATCAAGCTAAACTTAATCATATCAGGATTTTCAGCCACTTCTTCATTTGGCAGATTTTCAACGATTGCATCAAGAACATCTCCTGTACCAATCCCATGGACTGAGGAAACCGGGAATGGATCACCCAAGCCCAGCGCATAGAAATCAAAAATTTCATTGCGCATTTCGGGATTGTCGACCTTATTGACCGCTAAAATAATCGGCTTATGAGTCTTATAGAGCATGCGAGCCACATACTCGTCCGCATCAGTAATACCTTCCTTGCCAGACACGACAAAAACGATGACATCTGCTTCTTCCATGGCGATTTCAGCCTGGTGTTTGATTTGCTCCATAAAAGGCGCGTCAACATCGTCAATTCCGCCCGTATCAATAATACTAAACTTACGGTTGAGCCAGCTTGCTGTCGCATAGATTCGGTCGCGGGTCACCCCTTCAACATCTTCCACAATGGAAATCCGCTCACCGGCAATCCGATTGAAGAGCGTTGACTTGCCGACATTGGGCCGGCCGACAATGGCAATAGTTGGTAAGGCCATGTTTTTCCTCTTTCATTCTTTAGGACAGAGCCAAATTCCGCCCTATTTTTCTAATTTCTTTTCTTTGAACAATTGGTCAATAGCCTGATTAGGCTCCTGACCAAATTGGGCAGCTAGGCGCTGACTCCAGGTTTCCTTAGCTCGCTCGCCAGCATATTCAGTCTGTACGCGGTCATAGGCTTGGATAGTTGAACGATCCTGTTCATGATATTCTTCCTCAAATACCACTGCTTCATAAGGCAGCCGCGGCTTGACTGCATGGTTCTGGTTGGGAGTCCCCAGAGCAATCCCAAAGACCGGATAAGTGTAGTCTGGCAGATTGAAAAGCTCTGCGATTTGACTGGAAGCATAACGAACCAGTCCAATGATTACCCCACCATAACCCAAACTTTCAGCTGCTAACAGGGTATTTTGCCCCGCCAAAGCGGCATCTACTGAACTAATCAGGAGATTTTCTGCTCCCTCAGGATAAAAGTCTTCCGTATGCAATTGAACGCCCTTTTGAGCTCGATTGAGGTCGCCAACAAAAAGCAGGAAGGCTGAAGACTGCCGGATGGCTTCTTGGGGGACCAAGTCAAAGAGGGCTTCTTTTTTCTCTTTGCTTCGCACCACAATGATAGAGTAAGACTGGAAATTCTTCCAGCTGGACGCAGCACGCCCAGCATCAATGATAGCACGTAATTCCTTATCCGAAATCTGCTCCTCCGTAAATCGGCGAACAGACGTATGAGATTTCATTAAGTTAATCGTTTCATTCATCGGCGGTTCTCTCCTTCTAGGCGTACCTCCTGAGCCAGAAACTTAATTCGCTCCATAACCCGCTTGGCCTGCCAAGTCTCATCGCCATTCTTAGAGCTGGCAAAATGACGCTCTAAATCCGAAAAACTAAAGTTAGAAGTAAAAAAAGTTGGCAGATTCTCCTGCATACGGTGCTGGAGAATGACCTGCAAAATCTCATCGCGCATCCAGGGACTAGACTGCTCTGCACCGATATCGTCCAAAATCAGCACTTGAGCTGTCTTGACCTGGTCAATCTTTTCCTTTACCAAGCCGGAACTAATCGCATTCTTCACATCCAAAACAAAGCTTGGGTAATGTAGCAAAGTCGTTGAAACACTGCGTTTTTCTGACAAATCATGCGCCAGAGCAGCCATCATGTAGCTTTTTCCGACTCCAAAATCCCCGTAGAGATAAACAGCCTTCTGATAATGCGGAAACTCAGCAACAAAGTTGGTCAACAGTTCAAAAGCTTTGTAGCGGCCAACATCATCCAGATCCACCTGAGCTAGACTAGCTTCTTTGAGGCTGGCTGGTAGACTGATAAGATTGAGACGGCTTCTAATGGCCTCCTGTCTCTCCTGCTCAATCAACTCAGGCGTCTCTTCATAGGCAACATCTGCATAGCCTTCATTCTTCACCAAGATTGGCTTATAACCCTTGGCAATATAGGTCTCGTCCCCCAGCAAAAAGCGGTTGCGCTCCGTAATATATTGGTTAAACTTGGAGACACTGCGCTGAATCTCAGCTTGGGTCAGATTTTCCTGCTGAATAAAGGCTGCCACATCTGGGTCCGCCATGATTTGCTTGACCAGCTCCTGATAGTCAAACTGCCGCACCTTGCTCATATGAGGCATATTCTGTCCTATTTTCTCCATTTATTCGCCTCCTCCTTCAAGTTTGGCTAAGAGCCGACGTTTCTGCTCTTCTAGCTCGGCCTGCTTCTCTGCACTCGTTTCATTTTTATAATCTGGCTGACTCCAGTCAGGCACGTTGCTCTTGGAAGAGCCTTGTCCAGATTTAGCTGGACGGTTCTGGGGCTGCTGGTTGCGCTCACGGATTTTCAAGACTGCATCCTCAGCTGTCGTCACCTTTTGATAAGAAAAATCATTGGCTACCTTGAGAGCATACTTTTCATTGAGATTGGCTGAATCCACCTTATTAAAGGTCAAGAGCAAGATTACGTTGATAACTTCGTCCAAAAGACCTAATTCAGCTAAATCCAGCAAAAGCTTTCTCTCCGTCCGCGTAATAGCAGCCTGACGGGTTTTTTTGATTTCTGCCAGGAAGACCATTGGTGATGTTCGCTTCGCTTCTTGGATGATAGACTGCTCCTGCTTAGAAAACTGGCCTTCTGCTGGCTTCTGAGCTAGCTTTTGCTTCATCCTCTTGGTAGAAATGACCTGAGAAACTGCAGTTTCTCTAGCCAAGACATAGGTCTCATACCAAGTCCACTTTTTCTGCTCAGCAATTGCAAACAATTCTAGCACATCTTCCTTTTCATTGGCAAAACGAAGATTGTCCTGAGCCATCCGTTGCTTGAAGTACTCCAAATCAAAATCATTGACCTTTCGCACTGCTCTTGGTTGCTCAGCTTCCATACCAAACACCTGCATAAAAAGTTTGACCAATTTCTCTCCACTAGGATCTTCTGGTCGCAGGGTTTCTGCAGCAGCTTCGCCGATTTTCTTTTCCAAGAGCCGGCTGTACACATTATGGCCGAAAAATTCCTCCGCCGTTAAGGTCGAGTGGAGTTGAATCAGATAATGGTCATCTGTTTGATAAAGGTCTACTAGCTTAATCGCCGCTAAACGCTCAAAACTTTCTTCTAAAATATTAAGTCCAAAATCTAAATGATTGAGAATCTGACTGAAGAGGTGCTGCTTTTGCCCATTATCCCCAAAAGACAGCAGATAAAGATAAAGTATTACCGCTTCTCTCCCCAGAATCGGCAGATAGAGCTTGATCAAGATAGCAATATCTGGGCTGACTGCATTATTGCGCAAGAAAGAAAACTGATGGTTTGGTTTCATTTATTTGTCCTTTTTCTTCTTGGACCCCTTGGTAATCTGCTTGAGCAGGCTTTCCAGCTCGCCCACATCCTTGAAACTCCGGTAAACACTGGCGAAACGAACATAGGTGATTTCATCCAGCTCGGCCAGTTCATCCATGACTAAGGATCCAATATACTCACTATTGATTTCATTGTCGCTCTGACTGCGGACCTTTTGCTCGATTCGGTTGACAATCTCCTCTATTTCGTCACTAGATACTGGCCGCTTTTGCGCCGAGCGAATAATACCGTTAAAAATCTTATCCCGAGAAAATTGCTCGCGTGTCCCGTCCTTTTTGACAACAACTAGGGTTCTCTCTTCAACGCGCTCGTATGTTGTGAAACGATGCTGACATTCCTCACACTCACGGCGGCGGCGGATTGTATTTCCATCTTCTGCCTGTCTGCTATCAACTACACTTGATTTATTCCCACCACATTTCGGACAACGCATACCATTTCCTCCTAGAATCCTAATACTTCATTATAACACGTTTTCAAGAATAACAAAAGACAGCCGTTTGGGGTGTAATATTTCACCACTTTACCTTAAATATATGTTTATCAAAAAAGAAAAAGCGAGGCAAATCTGTTGCACTCACAGTCTTGCCTCATCTTTTTATTTCTATAACGTAACTTGCACTTCTAAACCAAAGTGGTCACTGACAACAGGTGTTTCTTTCCCGTCAAAAACAACAGCAGAGCGCTCAACGTCCATCCCTTGACTAGTGAAAACATAGTCTATCTTCAGAGCATGCTTATTATCATCCCAGCCTGCGATAGTCCCTTCTACTGTCGCCTCACCGCTAGCTTCTTTTGCAGCAGTATGACTATCCTGCAGCTTCAGCGGACTAGCTAAGATGGTCTGGTAGCCTTGCTGGCCAACCGGGTTGTTGAAATCACCCATGAGGACCAGAGGACTTTCCGCTTTTAGCAGCTCTGCTTCAAGTTTAGCCCATTCCCCTTGGAAACCTTTATCCCACCAAGACAGATGGCAGGAGGCAATTGTCAGCAATTGACCTTCTACCTCAGTCTCGACTAGCAAGACCTTGCGGGTATGGTAATCCGTAGGATCATTAGCCTCTGATACCAGAACCTCTCCAGGAGCCATAGGATTTCTAGATAGAATTGCCACTCCTTCGTTGTAAATATCAAACCCAATATGATTATAGGCCCAGGACCAATGATAGTCCAGTCCTGCCTCAGCCAACTTTTCTACCAGACATAGAGCAAAGTTGTCTTGATGAATCGCAATCGCTCCCTCAACCGCCTGATAGAAAGGAGCCTGAACAACCTGTTCAGACTCCGTTAATTGATTGACTTCCTGCAGGCAAATGACATCATATTTTTCTTGAAAAATGCGCTCTACCAACTGATTAAGCTTGGTTTCTTGCTCTTCTTCCATCCAACTATGAGTATTTAATGTCAGGAATTTTGCCATGATTTCTCTTTTCTATATTACAATTCAACCTTAGCAACAACTGTCTTAGCAGATGCTTGTCCAAGTTTTTCTACTGTTACAGACTTGATAGCTGTTGCATTTGTGAAGACTACGATTGTTGAAGTTTCACGTCCTGCTTCCTTGATTGCTTCCAAGTCAGCTGTGACTAGAAGATCGCCAGCTGCAACTTTTTGCCCTTCAGAAACATGAACTTCGAATGGTTTACCTTCGAGGCTAACAGTTTCCAAACCAATATGTACCAAGACTTCCAGACCGTTATCTGTCACAAGACCGATAGCATGCTTGCTAGGGAAGACGCTAGTTACTGTACCAGCAACTGGTGAATAAATCTTACCATTTTCAGGCTCAACTGCAAATCCATCACCCATCATTTTTTGTGAGAAGACTGGATCTTTAACATCTGCCAAGTCAATAACTTGACCGTCCGCTACAGTTTCAACTTCCTCAGTCACACCTTTGTAAGAAACTTCGGCAGCAGCTGATTCTACTTTTTGGCTAGGAAGTGTTTCAGGAATCACTTCACCAGAATCCAACAAGTCTTGAATATCAGATTTAAGAACGTCGGCTTTTGGTCCGTAGATAGCTTGAACACCTTGGCCTTTCATAACCAAGCCCATAGCGCCTTCAGCTTTCCACTGTTCTTCTGTTCCAACTTTTTCAGCATCTTTGACAGTCACACGCAGACGAGTCATACATGCATCTACATCTACGATATTAGCACGACCACCCAGAAGGTTGATAACATTTACTGCTTGAGAAGCTTCAGCAACTTTACCACCAGTTGACTCTGATGAAGAAGCTTCATCTGAACCGTCTGCTGTTTCGTAGTTGCCGTTACGTCCTGGAGTTGCATAGTTGAACTTCTTGATCATGAAGTTAGAAATGAGGTACATCACAACACCAAAGAGAATCGTTACCCAGATGAAGTTAATGATATCCATTCCTAAGCCAGCATTGATGGCCATTGGAGTACGGGTCAAGAATTCGATAGAACCGAATGAGTGTACACGAAGGTTTACGATATCAGCCATTGCAAAAGCAGCACCCTGAACAACTGAGTAAATCAGGTAAAGAGGAGTTGCTACAAACATGAACATGTACTCGATTGGCTCAGTAACCCCTGTCAAGAAGGTCGCCAAAGCAGTCGCAATCATCATACCTTTGTATTTGTGTTTCTTATCAGCATCCACATTGTGATAGATAGCTGCTGCTACCCCCATAAGGATACCGAAAGAACCAATCATCTGACCAACTTTGAAGCGAGCTGGGTGAACAGTCTCAAGTAAGTGTTGGTAAGTAGAAGGATCAGCTGATTTCGTACCAACCAAGTCAGTTACCCAAGCCAACCAAAGTGGATCTTGACCAGCTACGGTTGTTCCCGCACCAGAACCAGTAATAACCTCATAAACACCACCTAGCTCTGTGTAGTTCATCGGGATGGTCAACATGTGGTGCAAACCAAATGGAAGCAAGAGACGTTCCAAAGTACCATAGATGAATGGTGCCAAAACTGGCGCAGTATCTTGTGAGTTAGCAATCCAAACACCAAAGCTGTTGATACCTGATTGAACAACTGGCCATACGAATGACAAAACAATTGCTACGATTGCTGAGCGCAAGATAACAACGAAAGGTACAAAACGCTTACCATTGAAGAATGACAAGGCATCTGGCAATTTACGGAAGTTATAGTATTTGTTGTAAGCTGTTGCTCCGACAAAACCAGCGATGATTCCGACAAAGACACCCATATTCAGAGCTGGTGACTCCAAAACACTGATGAAATAGTCAGAAACCTTAATAGAAGCACCAAACATGGTTTTAACTACAGCTGTCTTATCAGCTAACATATCACCAGTAACGCCAAACATAACACCAGTAATACGGTTAATCAGGATAAAGGACAGACCAGCTGCAAAGGCACCGCCAGCTCGCTCTTTAGCCCAGCTTCCACCGATAGCCAAAGCAAAGAGGATATGCAGGTTACCAATAACCCCCCAACCAATCTGCTCTAAAACACCACCGGTAGTGACTAAAACACCTAGATTTGGATTAATCATCGGAATCGATTTACCGATACTAATCATCAGTCCTGCTGCCGGCATAACAGCAACGACCACCATCAAAGCTTTACCGAATTTTTGCCAAAATTCAAAGCTAAAAATGTTCTTGAATGAATCTTTCATCATTCAGACCTCCTTATATTTTTTGCAAACCACTCCTTTTTGTGAAATCGTTTGCATTTAGATACATCTATTATAGCACGATTTTTTATTTTGTAAAGGCTTTTATAAAAATATTTTCTCTTTTTTTGCATCCCAAAGGCTAAAATCTCTCTTTACCAGCCATATTCTTGCTATATTTTAACGAAAACGATTGCATAGAATTGTCAGAGAGTCCGCATTATTTCTCCGATCAATACTGTAACAAGCGCAAAAAAACTCCGTCTCCTAAGGAGAACAGAGTTTTGAATTTTTATTCTTGCATGGCATAACCAACACCGCGAACAGTTTTGATATAGCTTGGCTGCCCTTCCACATCAATTTTACTGCGCAGATAACGAATATAAACATCTACAACGTTGGTCTCTGTTGCACTCTCGTACTTCCAGACACGCTCCAGCAGTTGCTCACGGCTCATGACCTTATTGCTGCCCATCAGGGTTACCAGCAGATCGTACTCCCGCCGCGTCAGCGCAATGACTTCCTCACCGCGGTAAACCGTATGATTTTTAATATCCACTCGCAGATTGCGGTAAGAGGTCGGAATTTTCAAGAGGCTGCAGTGCTGGTCGATAAAGTCGCGTCCGCGGAAAATGATGGAGACGCGCTCCACTAAATCACTGATAATGAAAGGCTTGACCACGTAAGAAACGGCAAAATGCTGGATTGCCTCCTGCTGCTCCGCAATCTCCTCGCGACTAGCCAAAACGATAATAACCGAAGCTGGCTTAATCAAGCTCAGCTGCTTAGCAAAATCGCTGGCATTCATATCTTGAAGATCATAGTTGAGCAAGAGCAAGTCATAATCCACATCTTTAGCCAGAGACAATCCCTCTTGACCAGTCTCAGCTAAATCTACAAGAAAGCTTTCTTTTTGCAGTTCCAAACTTACAAATCGTGCAAGATTTTTTTCATTTTCTACTAGTAAAATTCGCTTTGCCATAGGCCTATCCTATTTTTCGTCGTACCAAGAATAGTGGAAGGTACCTTCTTTGTCTTTACGGTTGTAGGTATGAGCACCAAAGTAATCACGCTGAGCCTGAATCAGATTAGCTGGCAGATTTTCCGCACGGTAGCTATCAAAGTAAGCAATGGCACTGGAGAAGGTCGGCACTGGTACACCTGCTTGCACAGCCAAGCTGACAACATCACGGACCGCCTGCTGATATTTAGCCGTAATATCCATGAAGTATTCATCTAAGAGTAGGTTTGCAAGGTCAGCATCACGGCCATAAGCGTCTGTAATCTTTTGAAGGAAGCGGGCACGGATGATACAGCCAGCACGCCAGATAGAAGCAATCTCACCAAACGGTAGGTTCCAGTTGTTTTCCTTAGAAGCTACACGCAATTGAGCAAATCCTTGAGCATAAGACATAATTTTTGAGAAGTAAAGAGCCTGGCGGATCTTTTCAATCAACTCTGCCTTATCTCCCTCAAAGGTGAATGCAGCTGGTTTTGGCAATACCTTGCTGGCAGCTACACGCTCATCTTTGTAGGTAGAAATGTAACGCGCAAATACTGACTCTGTAATCAGTGGCAGCGGCACACCTAGATCCAAAGAAGATTGACTGGTCCACTTACCAGTTCCCTTATTGCCAGCCGCATCCAGAATGTAGTCAACGATTGGACCATCTTGACCTTCATCGTCCTTGCGTGTCAAGATATCCGCTGTAATCTCAATCAGATAGCTATCTAGCTCGCCTTTGTTCCACTCTGTGAAGATGGCTGCCATTTCACTAGCTGAAAGCCCCAGCAAGTGCTGCATAAGGTCATAACTCTCAGCGATAAGCTGCATATCTCCATATTCGATCCCGTTATGGACCATTTTTACATAGTGACCAGCGCCATCAGGACCGATATAGGTCACACATGGTGCACCGTCTTCAGGAGCTTTAGCAGAGATTTCTTCCAAGACATCGGCTACCAACTCATAAGCTTCTTTTTGACCGCCTGGCATGATAGATGGTCCTTCCAATGCGCCCTTTTCACCGCCAGAAACCCCTGTACCGATGAAGTTGATACCAGAGTTAGCCAACTCTTCATTACGGCGAATAGTATCCTTGTAGAAAGTATTCCCACCGTCAATCAGAATATCGCCCTTATCCAAGTGAGGAAGTAGCGCCTGAATAGTCGCATCTGTACCAGGACCAGCTTGAACCATCAGCATGATCCGACGCGGTTTTTCGATAGAGTTGACAAAAGACTCTACATCATAGCTTGGCACAAAGTTTTTCTCAGGATGAGAGGCAATGACGTCCTCCGTCTTATTTGCTGAGCGGTTATAGATGGCAACCGTATAGCCACGAGATTCGATATTTAGGGCAAGGTTACGGCCCATAACAGCCATACCAACAACACCAAAATTTGCTTTAGTCATTATGTTCTCCTATAGTTTGTTTGTCTTATTTTATCATTTTTAAGGCTTAAAAGAAAGTATTAAGTCGGTGACGGATGAAAGGGGGGTGGATAGAAAAACCAAGCTCAGATGTAACTGAACTTGGTTGTAGGAATTTACAGTAAAATAGAGACTTTCATAATAATCTCCAAATACCTAGTTGGAAATGACTTCTTGCTGAACAGCATGAATATCACGACTACCAAAATAGGTATCTAGATAATTTTATTAATAAGTCTGATGTGAAACACTAATAAACTAATTAATTTACGTCATCCATAACTCGTTGATCTATCCAAATCTCAACTCAATTCCCCCGAAAAGTCTGAAAGGAAGCGTGCTATATTGTTTTCGAGCGGGTTTGAATTGAAAAAATTTGTCATGTGGTAAGCTATTTTCTAAAATATTCGACTTTTATAGTATAACATGAATAAATACATGAATAAATACATGAATTAGTAATTGAAAACAAAAATAAGATATTATTTTAATTGTATGACATATAACTTTAATTCGGAAATGTGGCAAAACATATTCCTAAAGTTATAAAATTTGACTTTTAGTAATTTGGATAGTATTTAAAAATAATAAATTGTACAATTCCATTAGTTTTTTAGTTCTATTTATTCATCAATTCGTCAATCAGAGTTCGCGAGCTACCAAACTCATTTTCAAACATTTGATCAATAATATCTAAACACCTATCCGCAATATCGTCCCCCATATGTTTATCGTAAAGTTGCATCATCAATCTAGAAAGATATTCTTCTATTCGTCTATAATAATATGGTTCTAGTTTCAATTCATTAGTTTTACTCACAATATTGCATACTGTTTCAAAAATGATGTTTTCATATTCTGAAATTGATTCTTGTTTTTCAAGAGATTCTAAAAAATAATAATATAACTTATCTCTATATTCAGAAGCTAGTAGATTAAGTATTAAATCCTTATCTTCTTTAATATCTAATAAATCATCCCTGAATAGTTGTGGTAAAATTTTTTCTAAATTTGTAACATTCTTACCTAAATAATTCAGTATAATCTTCTTTGATTTCTCTTCATGGTTCTTTACCTTTAAATAATTAATAGCCATCTGACAAATACCTTCTACTTGAAGTCCACTTCCACTATATACAGTTGATTCCATATCTCCTTTATTTAAGTAAATTTCTGTAATCAGGCATGAGGCATTTTTTACAAGTAATGTATCTTTTGAATCAAAAGCTAACTGCAATAGAGATTGAATTTGTTCTTTCTCATCTTCGTATAGTCTATACAAAATGTAGTTACTATGCCAATGAGCTAACATCTTTTCATCCGTAAAAATCCCTCTAAATAACTCTCTAGCAAAATCCTTATCTAAATCCAAAATTATATACATAAGAAAAATAGCATTTAAGCGTATGTAATCGGTCTTATCATTAGCAAGTGAAACAATAGTATCTTTGAAGTACGAAATATATCTTGATGAATTTTCTATTAGTTTCGTCAAAGCATGAATTCCATAGCCTCTCAAAGTTGAGTACGATTGTTGCAGATAATTTTCTAGTGTCTGATTCTCGTTAAATTTATCAAGAGCATCTAAATCAGTTTTCTTAAGATAATAATTAAGTCTTTCTAAAACTTTCTCAGACCATGCAATATCTGAGTGTTTCTCTATGACTCGGAAAAAATAATAAAGATTCTCCCAATTATTTTCGTTTACAAAATTTAATAGTATAAATTCAAGATCACTTAAAACAGTATCTGGAATTTTTTCTAAGTCTACAATCCCCCCCAGTAGACCATCTATATAATGTTCATTGATTTTATGATTAGACGATAAGTTTAAAAATAAAGAAACGTATTCTTTAGGATTTTTAGAAACAGTACTTCTAAAATCAGTAGCCAATTCTCTAGGAGAAGACTTAATGAATATTTTTCTCTCCCTATCCCACGTACATTTAGTCTCACCTTTAGGACTGATGAGAATATTTCTCCAAGATTTAAGAGAAATGTTCTTACCTTGTATTGGAGAAACTACATTTCCGAAATGTGAATCATAAAGATAATCAGGAAAATTATTAGATCGTTCTAATACATTTAGTAATTCAATAGCTTCATTACTCATTCGTTCTTTCGGTAAAACTGATAACAATTTATATTGTAAATCTCCCCAAAATGGCCAATAAACCTTAATATCATTTCGAGATTTATTTGTTTCGATTCTCCTTGTTAGCTTTTGTGTAGCATCAGATGATATATAATGAATAATTTGTTCTTCAAGTTTATTATATATTTCTAATGAACATCTCTGTGCAACTTTTGAAATCAATCGTTTAGCTAAAAATAATTTGCTTGAATGGCGTTGAGATTTTTCAAAGAGTGTTTTATCAAAATCAGCCAGTAAATATTCAATACAAGTATCAAAATAATTCGTAGGCAAGTAATACATTGCACCTAAAATAACTTCATTATAGAGATAATCACCATTTCCCATATAATTACTATAAATTCCAAAAAAAATCTCAGGATGCTTCGAAATTAAACATTTATTTGCTTCATTTAATAAATGAAGGTAATATCTTTGTAAGCTATCGCGTTCTTTCAAGGCTAGATTGTATTTAGTTGAATTATTCTCGGAATACTTTTTAAGATAAGGCAATAATGTTTGGACGATTTGTATACAATTTTTATCTATGTAATTATGGGAATCTTCGTCGAATTCCTTTGATTCACTATAAAATCTATTGCTATTATCAGAGTCTTGAAATTTGTCAAGAAATAAACATATAATATTAATTGTATATGCGTTTATATTTTTATAAAAGTCATCAAACAAATCTGGTTCTTTTAGATAAGATTTCCAATAATGCAATCTTACCTTAAAAAATTCTTCTGAATCATTATGATAATCATTAAAGAAACAGCCCCGCCACTCATTTTTATCATCAGAATTTACTATTGATAATTTGATAAATTTAATACTTTCAGTTGTGTAATTTGGAGAGATACTACTTAATAAATTAATTACTAATATTCTATTCTCATCTAACCACTTTTTAAAAATACCCTCTTCCAATAAAAAATTCACATATAATTGATGACCACTAATTACCGTTTGACACAAATGATTTCTATACTCTGTTTCTTGAATCAGCTCTGCTATATAATTTAAAATCTTTTTAGATGGTTCTTGAATACTTCCTAAGATTTCAAAGAAAACATATTTGAAATTAAACCTGACATTATCACTCTTTATTAATCTAGTTCCAAAATTTAAAAAATCTTTTTCTGATTCCTCTAATAATGATTGAAGAAAAATCTGAAATTGATAACGTCTTGTTGGATTCTGTTGTGTTTTATTTCCAAGAATGTCGTTTACATCAGAATTAGTATAGTAATCAAGAATCATTCGCTCTGCAACAAAACAGTCTAGGAATGACTGATGAACAAAAGAAACTTTGTTGGAACGTTCTGTTAACATCCCTTGACTAGTTAGATAACGCAAAGCCCTTTCATTAACCAGTAGTCTTTTCTTGCTAAATACAGTTTCACCTGTATCCGTAAATAGTTTGACAAATTTTTCTTTTAAATCACTCAGATTATCTTCAATGAGGTTAGCATCGTGACACTTCTCTGATAAATCTCTCCACCATTTATCTACTAGATTATATGTACTTGTTATTTGATAGTACTCCTCTTTGTTATTAATTTGTTCCCATATATAGAGATTACTAGGAGTTCTTAGTAACTGTTTTAATTTATTTGGATAGCTATGGTATTTACTTCCTAAAATTTCCTCAACCTCATTTTCCAATAATTCATTAACTTCAACTTTATGCCAAGATTCAATATCATCTTTCGATTTATTTTCAAATAACGCCTTAATTCCGTTATCATTTTCTAAATCATAAGTTCTGCAAACAAAAATAATTGAGATTTTATTTTCTCTTTCCGAATTGAGGTTCCGTATCTCTCGAATCAACTCCAAACAAGTCGCAAGTGAACTTTTAGAATTTCTTGCTGTCCATCTTAATGCATCTAGTTGATCTAATATAAGAACAGGATTATCCTCTTTAGAAAAAGCGTTCAAACAATAACTTATGCTAGCAGGAAATCCTAACTGCTCCCCCCATCCTTGTGCTGTACCCTCAGGAATATAACAATCTAGTTTTAAACCTAAGTGTAAAATATTACTTTTATTACACCAATCAATAATATTTTCTGTTAAACCACTTTTACCATTCCCAGCTTTCCCGTGAATGATAATTGATTTTCCTTCTTGAATATATTTCTTACATTCATCAAATTGTGTGCGAATTTTTAGACCGGAATCCAATGTTTTAAAGCTATTTTTATACTCATCATTTAAAATATTTATTCTAGGTATTATCCTATCATCACGTGCTAAATTTCTGAATTCAATTTTCTCATTTTTAATAAATTTCTCCAAATCCTGAAATGAAAGCCATCTTCCATAAATTTCACCTTGTAAAATTAGATTAATGAATTTTGACTTTATGCTAGCAGCATCACCAATAAAATATTGACTAATCATATCTTTTATAAATTCTTCATTTTCTGGAGATGGATCTTGTCTAATCACTGTTCTACTTAAAAAATTTATAATTTTTAGAATATCCTTTTCCTTAGAAAATCCCAAATGCTTAACATAGTTATCAAATAAGTTTTTAAGCTCTGAAGATGTATTAACTTGATAATCAATAAAAGACTGAGCATTATCATTAGTCTTAGCTCTATAAATTAAATCAGAAAAGTTTGTAAACGGAAGTGGACTAACTAATGAAACTTTAGTTGTCAAGTCTCTGCTTAGATGCAATTTCCAACATTTCAAAATTCCACGACTATTTAAATCTGACAAAGTCCAATAATCTTTACTAGCATTTCTTCCTTTACATTGTTGAGCTTCTGTTATTCCGTTAGAGTATCTAACCCAAACGTCCACCCCCTCTTCTTCTTCACCTATAGCTTCAACTTTAATAGCATCTATTTTTTCAGAAATAATATCAATAAATTTTAAAACAATCCAGTTGAACTCATATTTATTACCTAATTTATCTGCTCTTCCACCTGATTCATAAGGCATATCTGTACCTCTTTTTGATAATTTATTTATACTGATTATACCAAAAAACACGGCTTCTCACCGTGTTTCAGTATTTATTTCACTAGTTTCCTCATCTCATCAATCCGCGCCACAGTCGCATCGTACTTAGCTTGGTAGTCGGCTTGTTTGTCGCGTTCTTTTTGGACGACTTCTGGTTTGGCATTGGCTACGAAGCGCTCGTTAGAGAGTTTCTTGCCGACCAGATCCAGTTCTTTCTGCCATTTGGCTAGTTCTTTTTCGAGACGAGCTAGCTCTTCCTCGACATTGAGGAGGTCTGCCAGCGGCAGATAAATTTCTGCGCCTGTGATGATACTAGACATGACTAGCTCTGGCACGGCGAGGTCTGCTGCGATTTCCAGATGCTCAGGATTGGTGAAGCGCTTGATGTAGTTGACATTATCCTTGAAGAAGGTTTCCAGCGCACTGTCTGTCGTCTTAATCAAGATGGTAATCGGCTTGCTTGGCGCCACATTGACCTCAGCTCTGCTATTGCGAACTGAACGGATCAGGTCCTTTAGGGCTTCTACGCCAGCTGCTGCCTCGGCATTTTCAAACTCTGGACGAACCACTGGATAAGCTGCTGTCACAATGGTGCCTTCTGAGATTTGTCCAAAGATTTCCTCTGTCACGAAAGGCATGATTGGGTGAAGCAGGCGCAGGATTTGGTCCAGCGTGTAGAGGAGGACGGAGCGAGTGATGACTTTCTCGTCGTCATTGTCGCTGTAAAGCACTTCCTTGGTCAGCTCCACATACCAGTCGGCAAATTCATCCCAAATGAAGTTGTAGAGGATGTGACCAGCCACACCAAACTCAAACTTGTCGAAGTTCTCAGTCACCTTGCCAATGGTTTCATTGAGGTTATGAAGAATCCAGCGGTCAGTAACATTACCAGCTTTACCAGCCGCCACCTGAGCGACATTCTCACGCGCCGCATCAAGCGTCAAACCTTCATTGTTCATGAGGATATAGCGGGAAATGTTCCAGATTTTGTTAATGAAGTTCCAAGAAGCATCCATCTTTTCATAGCTGAAGCGGACGTCTTGTCCAGGAGCAGAGCCGTTTGAGAGGAACCAACGAAGGGCATCCGCACCGTATTTGTCAATGACATCCATTGGATCAATCCCATTTCCCAGTGACTTGGACATCTTACGTCCTTCCTCATCCCGAATGAGGCCATGAATCAAGGCATTTTTGAATGGCGACTTGCCAGTAAATTCCAAACCTTGGAAAATCATTCGAGACACCCAGAACGGGATAATATCATAACCAGTCACCAAGGTCGATGTTGGATAATAACGCTTGAAGTCTTCTGAGTCGACATCAGGCCAGCCCATGGTTGAGAATGGCCAAAGGGCTGAGCTGAACCAAGTATCCAAGACGTCTTCGTCCTGAGTCCATCCGTCACCTTCCGGTGCTTCTTCGCCTACATAGATTTCACCGTCAGCATTATACCAAGCAGGGATTTGGTGACCCCACCAGAGCTGACGAGAGATTACCCAGTCGTGGACATTTTCCATCCATTGAAGGAAGGTATCGTTGAAACGAGGTGGGTAGAATTCTACCTTGTCATCTGTATCTTGGTTGGCAATGGCATTCTTCGCCAATTGGTCCATCTTGACGAACCATTGTGTAGACAAGCGTGGCTCAACCACTACACCTGTACGTTCTGAGTGACCAACGCTGTGAACACGTTTTTCGATTTTAACCAGAGCACCAATTTCTTCCAGTTTCTTGACAACCGCTTTGCGGGCTTCAAAACGGTCCATGCCTGCAAATTCGAAGGCCAAGTCATTCATGGTTCCGTCGTCGTTCATGACGTTAACTTGTGGCAAGTTATGGCGTTGACCAACCAAGAAGTCGTTTGGATCGTGAGCAGGCGTGATTTTCACGACACCTGTCCCAAACTCAGGATCTGCATGTTCATCCGCCACGATTGGGATTAGTTTATTAGCGATTGGCAGGATAACGTTTTTACCGATCAACTCCTTGTAGCGTGGGTCTTCTGGATTGACTGCAACGGCAACGTCCCCAAACATAGTCTCAGGACGAGTTGTCGCAACTTCAAGGGCGCGTGAGCCATCTTCCAGCATGTAGTTCATGTGGTAGAAAGCACCTTCTACGTCCTTATGGATAACCTCGATATCAGACAGAGCTGTGCGAGCTGCTGGGTCCCAGTTGATGATAAACTCACCACGATAGATCCAGCCTTTCTTGTAAAGCTCGACAAAGACCTTGCGGACGGCTTTGGACAAGCCTTCGTCAAGAGTGAAACGCTCACGAGAATAGTCAACAGAGAGACCCATTTTGCCCCATTGTTCCTTGATGGTAGTGGCATATTCGTCCTTCCATTCCCAGACCTTATCGAGGAATTTCTCACGACCGAGGTCATAGCGGGAAATGCCTTGCTCACGCAAGCGCTCCTCGACCTTAGCCTGAGTCGCGATACCCGCGTGGTCCATCCCTGGAAGCCAAAGCGTATCAAAGCCTTGCATGCGCTTCTGACGGATAATGATATCCTGCAAAGTTGTATCCCAAGCGTGACCTAGGTGAAGCTTACCAGTTACGTTTGGTGGTGGAATCACAATCGAATAAGGCTTAGCCTTTTGATCTCCTGAAGGCTTGAAAACATCCGCATCAAGCCATTTTTGATAACGACCAGCCTCAACCTCGGCTGGATTGTATTTAGGTGAAAGTTCTTTAGACATGGGTGTGTCCTTTCTCTATTGTATTCATTTTATCTTGAATCTGCTTGGCAACTTCGGCTCCAGACAGATTCGTATTATTTATTTTAAGGTAGTGGTGCAACTCATTCGGTTGATTTTGAGAATTTAATTGAAGTGTTTCATTGGTCTCTAAAATTTCTCTTTCAGATATCTCAATATGTCGTTTTAAGGGTTTGTGCTTTAATCGATTCTCCGTTCGATTTCGATGTAAGCGCTCTTCAAGACTTGTTTCCAACTCCACAAAAAGAATCTCTTGATGATAGTCATCCAACAAATTCTGAATTTGCTTCAAATACAGCAGCTGGTACTGATTTGAAAAATCAATTACGTCTGTTAAAATCACCGATCGATGATTCCGAGCGCTTGTTTCAAGAAAAGAAAAGGTAATCCCTCGAACAAACTCCCACATTTCCTCTGTAAAGTCCTGATAGATTTCTAGTGCAAAATCGATGGCTTGATGGTTATAAAAGAGGGTAGCATCTGTCAGTCGAGATAACTCTTGACCAATCGTCATTTTTCCTGATGCTGGAGCGCCAATGATGAAAATGTGCATCAAACCACCTCCCACTCACTCCTAAGCAAACCATATCTCAAATCATCACAACGCTTGCCTCGGGCATCTTTACGGTCTCGTATGCGAGCTTCGAGGGTGAAGCCAAGCTTCTCTGCAACTCGTTGACTTTGAAAGTTATATCCAAAGCAAGACAATTCAATTTTATGAAGATCCAATTCTTTAAAAGCTAGATCAATCAAGGCACGCGCGGCTTCTGGCACATAGCCTCGCCCCCAATAGTCTGGGTGCAGAAGGTAGCCAATCTCCAACATATCATCTTCATGACGATGGTTGAAATCGACAGAGCCAACGATTTTGTCGGTCCCCTTGACAACAATCCCGTAGCCTGCTGGGAGATTTTCTTTTTTATTGCGCTCAGGCAGAGTATGCTCCAGGTAGTAAATCTCATCTTCCAAGGTCTTGACGGGCGGAAAGCCTGCTGGGTAGGAGACTTCTGGCAAACTAGCGTAGGCATGGATATCCTCAGCATCAGCCACGGTGCGGACTCGCAATACTAGCCGTTCCGTTTCTAATCGTTCTGGTAACTCAGCTCTTGTCATCCTTCTCCCTCACTTTCCATAAAAAAATCCCTGCCATATCCATGACAGGGACGAATGTGTTTATCCGCGGTACCACCCAATTTCGGGCAACGCCCGCAACTTTCGTCTTTGAAGTAAATACAAAGACACTTTTATTTCATTTTTAACCATCAGTAACCAGTTTTGACACATTTGTGGACTTCTCAGCGCCGCCACTTTCTGTAAAATGCTTGACTCAAAACACCTCTGATGAACTTATTCTATCACCTTTCCAGCGAAAAATCAATAATTTCTCTCGCCTAAAAGTCCGTCTGGCAGGTCATGAAATCCCTTGCCCGCCTGATAGTTGTCGAATTTCCCTAAAAGGAACTGGTAGGCATCGAGACGACTTTCATAGCGAATAGCCGCTTCCTTGGCCCGCTCGTCTTGGTCCGCTTCATAGACAGCCTGACTCTCCTTGAGGGCCATCTCGTTAATCATGACCTGGGTCTTGACCCAAGCTTCAAACTCTTGTAAAAATTCCTGTTCGTAACTCATGTTTCTCACTTTCTAACTGCAAATACCTAGTCCAAATCTCTGTAAAAATCACTATCAATATCACGGAAGGGCTGAATGTCCTGCACATACTCCAGCACTCCCTGAAACTCACCAGCCTCATCCCGCACTGCTGCATAGGTCACATGGACAAACTTGCCCCGTGATTCCGACTTGAACCACATCTCAAACTTGTCCCGCTCTCCCTCGCGCAGAGCCTTGAAAATCTGCCGCACCTTGTCCAAAAACTTAGGTGGGTGACAGAGCTCGACATTGCGCCCTATCTGGGAAGGCGTCCGCTTGAAAATCATCTCGTCCGCCGGCACGCTGTCATTATAATACTGGAAAATATCGTCCTTATTGACAAAGGTAATCTCCATGGGCAGATGGTCCAAAATCAGATTGGCCTCCGCCACTGACAGATAGCCATGGCCAAAAGACTGCTGGGAGTCCCGATTAAAGGCTTGCTCCTTCTTTTCCTTAGGCTTAAAGGAAATAGTGACCTGACCATCCGGCGTATCAATGACCTGCTGAAATCTGCCATCACTAGTCTGCTCTGTGCTGGCTGGCGCTTCGCTTCCTTCATCAGCAGCAGCCCCAGCTTCCTTCTCCGAGAATGAGTGCCGCGCAGGAATCCATTTCTCTGTTGGCTTGATGATAGCATAACCATAAGCATCACTCTCCTCAGCAATCTTGAGCCAGTCATCCTGATGAAAGGACTCCAAGAGAATCATAAGCAAAATGGACTCTTCCTTGAAAATCATAGCTTCAAACTCAGCCACAAAAGCCTCAAACTTGTCCTTGACTTCCTCAATCGAAGTATCCGGCAGTTGCTCTGCAGCAATCTTAGCCTCTTGGAAAAGGTCCCGAATCTGGTCGTCTACCCCCCACATGACCTTGGGCGGCGAATCATGGCCGTAGCTCTCCATGATAGGAAACATAAGCTCTTCCTTGCGCTGATAGTGGACATCAAACTGACCTACCAAATTCAGCTGGCGCTGGAGTCCCTTGCGTATTTCAGGAAGAAGGTCCTCAACTTCTGTGCTTTCATAGGTAGATAGGAGCCTGCGAACCCGCATGAGGGCAGCCCGCAAGGCTAGATTTTCCTGCTTAAAGATCTGAACCGGATGGCCTGGATGGTCAGTATCCGCCACCTCTACATTCTGAATGGCCCCTTTAAAGAGGTTGGCATGGACATTGCAGAGGGACATGACGTCTTCGAAGGTCACTCCCGTATCTGAGTTCATTAGCTCATGCTCCATCAGGCTGATCTCAATAGCGGACACACCTGCAAAATGCTCGTTGAAAAGCTCCTGAACAGATTCTGCTGAAGCTCCATTATGTAGGTCCAGCAAGATAGACTTGAGGACCTCAATGCGTTCAGTAGCCATGCCTAAATCCCCACCACTTCATAGCCATTTAATTCCAGAGTTTGCTTGATTTTATTAAGGTCAATGCCATTCATACCAGCACCTTTTTTGATAGAAACCACGCGCCCGACTGTATTGCGCATAACGGGATTGGCCAGAGGCGTAAAGCCCAACTCGACCAGAACATCCAAAACTTCTGGCTGCTTCTCAATCACTTCTGCCACCGGGATAGACAAATCAATCACATTATCCATAGCTGCTCCTTCATCGTCATTTTTCTACAATTATACCATAAAAAAGCTCTTAGCCTCAAAGCAAAAAAGTGTGAGTTTCTGCTCCTCTTACACTTGTTCAAAAGACATGGAATAGCGAATTAAGAAAGACATGATGATAGATTTCTGCCCTTCATTATTTCCCAGTGCGGTGATTAAAAATATAAAGCACATTGCTTCGTCTTTTTTCCCTTTTGTGATAAGCTAAGATTAGTGAATTGAGAGGGTTTTCGTATGTATCTTGCAGACTTAATGGAAAAGAGTGAAGCGGGGCAGTTTATTGTCCTGTCTTATTTACAGCAGCATTCTACATCCAGTTTGAAGGATGTCATGTCTGAAACAGGCTTCTCAAAAGCAACCTTGACCAAGTACATTAGCTTGATAAACGACAAGGCTATGGACCATCATGCAGCCGTATCCATCCAGCTTCAGGACGAAACACTCAGTCTGTCTGTCGGACCGGATACCAAGGGACGGGATATTCGCAGACTCTTTTTGGGCAATGCCGTCAAATATCAGATTTTAACCTACCTGCTCTACCATCAGCAGTTTTTAGCCCATCAATTAGCTCAGGAACTGATGATTAGTGAAGCAACACTCGGCCGTCATATATCCGGTCTAAATCAGATTTTATCAGAGTTTGAGCTATCTATCCAAAATGGCCGCCTGAAAGGTCCTGAACACCAGATCCGCTATTTTTATTTCTGCCTCTTTCGCAAGGTTTGGTCTAGTCAAGATTGGGAAAAAGAACTTCAAAAATCAGAAAGAAGGCAGGAAGTTGCCGTCTTAGAAGAACTCTGTGGAGCCCAACTCTCTCAAGGACAGCGATTGGACTTGGCTCTTTGGGCACATATCACCCAACAACGCCTAAGAGTCAATGCCTGTCAATTCCAAAACATTGAGCAGAAAATGCAGGGCTATTTTGAAAATATCTTTTACCAGCGCTTGCATCGCCGAACAAATGATTTCTTTGCTGGACAGCACATCACCCTGAGTCTCGAAGATGGCGAAATGATGATTTTCTTTTCATTTCTGATTTCCCATCGGATTTTACCCTTACACACCATGGAGTATATACTGGGCTTTGGCGGTGAAATTGCCAGTCTGATTACGCAACTGATTCAAGAGATGAAATCTCAGGACTTGCTTGGTGACTACATCGAAGATCAAGTGACCTACGAACTCAGTCAGCTCTGCGCCCATGTCTTTCTTTTCAAAGGCTGTCTCTTGCAAGACAAATACAAGCATGATTTGGAATTGCGCCATCCGTACTTATGGAGCGAATATGATTATCGACAAGTGGCAGACACGATTTTTAGCAAATTGCCTATTTTCCAGCAGGGAACATCTCTGGATAAAAAGGTGTTGTGGGAATGGCTCCAGCTGATGGAATACATTGCTGAAAACGACGGTCAACTCATCAAGATAGGCATGGACTTGATAGATAGCTTTATCGTTGTTTCCAGGATGACAGCCATTTTAAGGCGATACTTAGAGTACAATCGCTTTATTACGATTGAATCCTACGACCTTACCAGAAATTATGACCTCATCATCACCAACAATCCTATCCATCAAACCCAGCAGGCTCCCATCTATTATTTAAAAAATGACCTGGATTTGGAAGATTTGGCTCAAATCCGTCACATGATATTTCATTAAGAAACTTGGAGAAATCCAGGTTTCTTTGTGATTTTCGCACAATCTCCTCAATTTTTTTAAAAATTTAAAAAAAGTTGATAAAAAAGAAAGCGTTTTATTTTATATACTAGTTACTGTAGAGGAAACATCCTCAAGATTTTTACTAGGAGGACAGTTCATGTCACAAGAAAAATACATCATGGCCATCGACCAAGGAACAACTAGTTCCCGCGCCATCATCTTTAACAAAAAAGGAGAAAAAGTTAGCTCCAGTCAAAAAGAATTTACTCAGATTTTCCCTCAAGCTGGATGGGTTGAGCACAATGCCAATGAAATTTGGAACTCTGTGCAGTCTGTTATCGCCGGTGCCTTCATCGAAAGTGGAGTCAAACCTAACCAAATCGAAGCCATCGGAATCACCAACCAGCGTGAAACAACTGTTGTCTGGGATAAGAATACTGGCCTTCCTATCTATAATGCTATCGTTTGGCAATCTCGTCAGACTGCTCCTCTGGCTGAACAGCTGAAAAGCCAAGGCTATGTGGAAAAATTCCATGAAAAGACTGGTTTGATTATTGACGCTTACTTCTCTGCTACCAAGGTTCGCTGGATTTTGGACCATGTAGAGGGAGCGCAAGAAAGAGCTGAAAAGGGTGAATTGCTCTTTGGGACTATCGATACTTGGCTGGTTTGGAAATTAACTGACGGCGCGGCTCACGTGACCGACTACTCAAATGCAGCCCGTACCATGCTCTATAACATCAAGGATCTTAAATGGGATGATGAGATTTTGGAAATCCTTAACATTCCAAAGGCTATGCTTCCAGAAGTTCGATCTAACTCAGAAATCTATGGCAAGACTGCTCCATTCCATTTCTACGGCGGAGAAGTTCCAATCTCTGGTATGGCTGGTGACCAACAGGCCGCTCTCTTTGGACAGTTAGCTTTTGAGCCTGGTATGGTTAAGAATACTTATGGAACTGGTTCTTTCATCATCATGAACACTGGTGAAGAGATGCAGCTGTCTGAAAATAACCTCTTGACAACCATTGGCTACGGTATCAACGGCAAGGTTTACTATGCTTTAGAAGGTTCTATCTTCATTGCCGGAAGTGCCATTCAATGGCTGCGCGACGGTCTTCGGATGGTTGAAAATTCACCAGAATCTGAAAAATATGCTCTCAATTCTCACAACAATGACGAAGTCTATGTCGTACCTGCCTTTACTGGTCTGGGCGCTCCCTACTGGGATCAAAATGCACGTGGATCTGTCTTTGGCTTGACCCGCGGAACCAGCAAGGAAGACTTTATCAAGGCTACTCTGCAATCCATCGCTTACCAAGTACGCGACATCATTGATACCATGCAGGTGGATGCCAAGACTGCTATTCAAGTCCTCAAAGTCGACGGCGGTGCTGCTATGAACAACTTCCTCATGCAGTTCCAGGCTGACATTTTGGGAATCGATATTGCCCGTGCTAAAAACCTAGAAACAACTGCTCTCGGGGCTGCCTTCTTAGCAGGACTTTCAGTAGGCTACTGGAAAGACTTAGACGAACTCCGCACTCTCAACGAAACTGGAGAACTCTTTGAACCATCTATGAATGAATCCCGCAAGGAACAACTCTACAAAGGATGGAAAAAAGCCGTTAAGGCAACTCAAGCCTTTGCAGAAATCGATGACTGATACTGATTCTTATTTTGATAATCAAGTCAGTAGAAGCATGAAACGACTAAGTTAGAAAGTGTGCAATTATGGAATTTTCAAAGAAAACACGTGAATTATCGATTAAAAAAATGCAGGAACGAACCTTGGACCTCCTGATTATTGGTGGTGGGATTACCGGTGCTGGGGTAGCCTTGCAAGCGGCAGCTAGTGGCCTGGAGACCGGTCTGATTGAAATGCAGGATTTTGCAGAAGGAACTTCTAGCCGTTCGACTAAGCTGGTCCACGGCGGACTTCGTTACCTCAAGCAATTCGACGTAGAGGTGGTCTCAGATACAGTTTCAGAGCGTGCTGTAGTTCAGCAAATTGCCCCTCATATTCCAAAACCAGATCCTATGCTCCTGCCTGTCTACGAAGAAGAGGGCGCTACTTTCAGCCTCTTCCGCCTCAAAGTGGCTATGGACCTCTATGACCTCTTGGCTGGTGTCAACAACACTCCTGCTGCTAACAAGGTCTTGAGCAAGGAAGAAGTGCTAGAACGGGAACCCGAACTGAAGAAGGAAGGTCTGGTCGGTGGCGGTGTCTATCTTGACTTCCGTAACAACGACGCTCGCCTCGTGATTGAAAATATCAAACGTGCCAACCAAGACGGCGCCCTGATTGCCAACCATGTCAAGGCAGAAGGCTTCCTCTTTGATGAAGCAGGAAAGATTACAGGTGTTGTTGCGCGTGATCTCTTGACAGATGAAGTCTTTGAAATCAAGGCTCGCTTGGTCATCAATACAACTGGTCCTTGGAGCGATAAGGTACGCAATCTGTCTAATGACGGTGAGCAATACTCACAAATGCGTCCAACCAAGGGTGTTCACTTGGTGGTTGACTCTAGCAAGATCAAAGTTTCTCAGCCAGTCTACTTTGACACAGGCTTGGGAGATGGTCGGATGGTCTTTGTTCTTCCACGTGAAAATAAAACCTACTTTGGTACGACAGATACTGACTATACTGGTGAACTAGAGCATCCAAAAGTAACCCAAGAAGATGTGGATTACCTCTTGGGCATTGTCAACAATCGCTTCCCAGAAGCAAAGATCACAATTGACGACATCGAAAGTAGCTGGGCAGGTCTGCGTCCTCTCATTGCAGGAAACAGCGCTTCTGACTACAACGGCGGAAACAACGGTACCATTAGCGACGAAAGCTTCAATGCACTGATTGCGACTGTTGAAAGCTATCTAGCCAAAGAAAAATCCCGTGAAGATGTTGAAGCAGCTGTTACGCAACTTGAAAGCAGCACATCTGAAAAACACTTGGATCCATCTGCCGTGTCTCGCGGTTCCAGTCTAGAGCGTGATAACAATGGCCTCTTGACCCTTGCTGGCGGTAAGATTACGGACTATCGTAAGATGGCGGAAGGCGCTATGGAGCGCGTGGTTGAAATCTTAAAAGCAGAATTCGACCGCAGCTTCAAGCTCATCAACTCGAAGACCTACCCTGTTTCAGGCGGAGAGCTCAATCCAGCTAATGTGGATTCCGAGATCGAAGCTTTTGCGCAACTTGGTGTCTCACGTGGCTTAGACAGCAAAGAAGCCTTCTATCTTGCAAACCTTTACGGCTCCAATTCTCCTAAAGTCTTTGCCCTCGCTCATAGCATCGAGCAAGCACCAGGTCTCAGCCTAGCGGATACCTTGTCACTGCACTATGCTATGCGTAACGAATTAGCACTTAGCCCAGTTGACTTCCTGCTTCGCCGGACAAACCACATGCTCTTTATGCGGGATAGCTTAGATGCTATTTTAGAGCCAGTTCTGGACGAAATGGGACGCTTCTACGACTGGACAGAAGAAGAAAAAGCAACTTATCGAAACGATGTTCAAGCTGCCCTTGCAAATAACGATTTAGAAGAATTAAAAAAATAGAAAATACGAGAAGAGGCGGTAGATTAAGAACTGTCTGCCTCCCCTTCTTTTAAATGGAGTAACATAAATGATGAAAGAAATCTTTGGCGAATTTTTAGGCACACTGCTCTTGCTCCTTTTGGGAAATGGTGTAGTTGCAGGTGTAGTTCTTCCCAAAACCAAGAGTCACAATTCAGGCTGGATTGTAATTACTATGGGATGGGGGATTGCCGTTGCCATCGCTGCTTTTGTATCTGGCAACCTTGGACCAGCCCATCTGAATCCTGCCCTCACTATCGGAGTAGCCCTGAAAGGTGATTTGCCTTGGGCATCTGTACTTCCTTACGTCCTTGCTCAGTTTGCAGGTGCTATGGTCGGACAGTTTCTAGTCTTCCTACAGTTCAAGCCTCACTATTTGGCAGAAGAAAATCCAGCAAACATCTTGGGCACATTCAGCACAGGACCAGCTATCAAAGATACCTTCTCTAACCTGATTAGCGAAATCCTTGGAACTTTTGTTCTTGTACTGACTATCTTCGCTCTTGGACTTTATAAGCTGCAAGCAGGCATTGGTACTTTTGCAGTCGGAACATTGATTGTCGGAATTGGTCTCTCACTTGGTGGAACAACTGGCTATGCCCTCAACCCAGCTCGTGATTTAGGCCCTCGTATCATGCACAGTCTTCTTCCTATTCCCAAAAAAGGTGATGGTGATTGGAGCTATGCTTGGATTCCAGTTGTCGGACCAATCATTGGTGCCGTCCTTGCAGTCCTAGTCTTTGGCTTATTCTAATATAATTTATTGCCATTAGAGAACACTTGACGAGTGTTCTCTTTTTGTGACTAATTGATTAGGTGGAGACTGACCTTCCAAACTTACGCTTCCGATAAAACCATTGCAATTTTGACAAAAGAAAAGACTTAGCCCTTTATTAGAGAAGACTAAGTCCTTTTTTGAATGATTTTGTCAACTTTTTTGTGAGTCGTTTCTGATTAACTCAAACGAGAGCTATCTCGTTTGGATAATTTCACCACTGCTTCAGTCCGAGCGGTATGCGGAAACATATCAACCGACTGGATGTAGTGGACATCGTAGACCCGACAGAGCTTGACCAAATCGCGAGCCAGAGTTGAGACATTGCAGGAAACGTAGACCATCTTCTCAGGTGCATAACGAACAATTGTCTCCAGCAGCTTATCGTCCAGACCTGTTCGCGGCGGATCGACAATTAAGGCATCCGCCCTATAACCCTCAGCGTACCAGCGAGGAATAATCTCCTCTGCCGTTCCAGCCTCGTAGAGCGTATTGGCAAAGCCCATCCTTTTTGCATTACGCTTGGCGTCTTCAATGGCCTCAGGGATGATGTCCATGCCCCTCAGAGATTTGACCCTTTTAGCAAAGGCAAAGCCGATGGTCCCCACTCCGCAATAAGCATCAATTAAATGGTCTTCTTCCGTTACATCCAGCGCCTTAACCGCCTCCCCATAGAGCACCTCTGTTTGCTCAGGGTTGAGCTGATAGAAAGCTCGAGGCGACAGGGAGAATTCATAGTCCAGCACTCCTTCTTGGATTGCCTCCTCACCCCAGATAATCTCTGTCTTATCCCCATAAATCTCACTAGACTTGCTCGTATGATAATTGACTGCTACTGTCTCCAACTCTGGAAATTCAGCCACTAGGTCTTGAACTACTAGAGAGAAGTCCAGCTTGCGCCCTGTCACAAAAATCATCTGCACCTGACCCGTCTTTCTGGATCTGCGAATCATGACCGTACGTACTCCAGCAGTCTTCCTCTCATCATAGATAGGCAGCCTATACTTACTTAAAAGCCGAGCAACCTTATTTATGATCTGTTGCGTTACCTTGTCCTGAACCAGACAGTTTTTCAGCGAGACCAGATAGTGGGAATTCTGGGCATAGAGCCCCGCTTTGACCTCATCCTTAAATTTCCGAGTCTGAAACTGCAACTTGGCCCGATAATAGAGCGGCTCCTGCATACCAATGGTCGGACGAATCTCATAGTTCTCGTAGCCAGCTGGCGCAAATTTTTTCAAAGCCTGACGCAGCAAATCTTCCTTAAACTCCAACTGCTTGTCATAGTGGAGGTGCATGATTTGACAGCCCCCACACCTATCATAAATCTCACAAGGCGCTTCCACCCGAAATTTTGACCGCTTGTTGATGGTCAAGAGCTTGGCCTCGATGAAATTACGCTGAACTCTGGTCACCTGACAGTAGACTTCCTCGCCTTTCAAAGCCCCTGGCACAAAGACCAGAGTTTTCTTATAAAATCCAATCCCTTCCCCATTAATCCCCATTTTCTTAATTTTCAAAGGGATTCTTTGCTTCACTTTCACATTCATGCTTCTATTATACCACGCTGCGTCGCATTAGTTGAGAATATGTTACAATAAAAGTATGAAAGCAGAAAAAATATCCCTTCCACTAGCCCAGTTCCCTGAGCAAATACGAACTTATCTAGAGGGAGCCAACTTTTACGACAGCTCCTCACATTCTGCAGCCAGCGTTTTCTATGCTGATACAGGCTATTATTTGAAAATCGACCAAAAAGGCCAGTTAGCCCAAGAAGCCACACTTGCCAAGTGGTTTGAAAAGCAAGGACTCAGTGTGCCTGTCATTCACTACCTGACAGAAGATAAGGACTACCTGCTGACTAAAGAAGCCGAGGGCAAGGACGCCCTAGCCTTTCTTCAACAGCCAGAAGAACTTTGCCAAACGATGGCTACCGCACTAAAAAAACTTCACAGCATCCAACCCCAGCATTTCCCAATCCAGCATCGCCTCCAACACTATAAAGAACAAGCAGCGGAAAATTATCGGAAAGGTTGCTTTTATCAAAAAGCCATACTGCCTCAATTTCATATCCAAAACCGAGAGGAAGCTTACCAGCTTATCCAAGAGCAGGGACAGCTACTGACGGCGGACGCCTTGATCCACGGAGATGCCTGCTTGCCTAATTTCATTCTGAAAGACGCAGCAACCTTCTCCTGCTTTATTGACCTTGGTCTCGCCGGCCTTAGCGATCGCCACTTTGACCTTTACTGGGCGATCTGGTCTCTTACTTATAATTTATCTGAACCTAAATATGCAGAGCTATTTCTTGACTACTATGGCAGGAAGGATGTTGATACAGACAAACTGCGCTTGATTGCTGCCTTTGAAGCATTTGGCTAAAAGAAAGGACTTTACCAAAATCCCCTATGAAAATCACAAAAATCGAAAAGAAAAAAAGACTCTACCTCTTGGAGTTGGACGACAGTGAAAAGCTCTATATTACAGAAGACACCATTGTTCGCTTCATGTTGTCTAAAGGAATGGAAATCACGGAGCAGGAGCTAAAAGAAATTCAAGGCTATGCCCAATTTTCCTACGGAAAAAATCTAGCCCTCTACCATCTTTCCTTCAAGCAAAGAACTGCCAAGGAAGTTAAAGACTACTTAACACAGCACGACATCCAACCAGAAATCATCAGCCAGGTCTTGGACAATCTAAAAAAGGATAATTGGATTAATGATAGAAAATATGCTAACTCTTTTATCCAATCCAATCTTATCACTGGTGACAAAGGCGCTTTTGTTCTAAAACAAAAACTCAGCCAAAAAGGGATTTCTAGCACCATCATAGAAGAAGAATTGAGCCAGTTTGATTTTACTGAACTAACAGACAAGGTTGCCGAAAAGCTGCTCAAAAAACATCAGGGAAAACTGCCCAGCAAGGCCTTACAAGATAAAATACTTCAATCCTTGATAAACAAAGGTTTTTCCTATAGTCAAGCTAAAACCGCCTATCAGCATTTGGAAATCGAAGAAGACAAAGAAAACCAGCAAGAGCTACTCTATAAAGAGCTAGACAAGAAATACCGCAAGTACTCAAAAAAGTACGACGGCTACGACCTAAAACAGCGTTTAACCCAAGCTCTAGCCCGCAAGGGCTATGATTTCTCCGACATCGCTAGCGCCCTGAGAGAATATCTTTAAGATTTCCAATGAAAACTTATGCATTTCTATGAAAATATGTTACAATATAGAAGATGAACTTATAAATTGTAGAAAGTTGGTAAGTTATGAAACTTCCAAAAGAAGGCGACTTTATTACAATTCAAAGTTATAAGCATGATGGGAATCTTCACCGCACTTGGCGAGATACCATGGTACTAAAGACAACAGAAAACGCCATTATTGGCGTTAATGACCACACACTGGTAACAGAAAGTGATGGCCGACGTTGGGTAACACGTGAACCAGCCATTGTCTATTTTCATAAAAAATACTGGTTTAATATCATTGCCATGATTCGCGACAATGGAACTTCATACTACTGCAACCTAGCCAGTCCTTACTATCTGGATAATGAAGCTCTAAAATACATTGACTATGATTTAGATGTCAAAGTCTTTGCTGATGGTGAAAAACGTCTCTTGGATGTAGAAGAATATGAACGCCACAAAAAACAGATGCACTATTCTGATGATTTGGATTTCATTCTCAAAGAAAATGTCAAAATCCTAGTTGATTGGATTAACAACGGAAGAGGTCCATTTTCAGATGCTTATGTCAATATTTGGTACAAACGTTATGTTGAACTAAAGAATCGATAAAGTTGTCAAAGAGCGCAAGCTCTTTTTCTTTTGTCTAATTCGGCCTCACCAGAGGTCAAATTCTTGCAATCTCAAGCATTTTCGGGTATCATATAAGAAAATCCAGACTGTAAGAAAGGAGTCTCCAATGGCATTTACAAATACTCTCGGCCGATATGCCAGCTTTGGCATCATGACGAGCCTCCCTGAAGAAATTGTCGACTCATTCTGGTACATCATTGATAACAATCTCAAAGGGGTCTTTGAACTTCGCCCAGTCCTCAAGTTCGAAATCATCAACCGCCAAGGAAGAGTATCTCTACGATTCTCACAAAAAAACTTCAACACCATTATTTCATTTGACTTAAACTATCAATTTGACCCTTTCTTTCCTAGAAAAGTCTACATCGTTGATAATAAGGGCAAAGAAACCATTATGCTATCTGACGAATACTCTTTGATGTAGTAAATCAAACTCAGCACATATAAAAACCTCTGAAAGCAACTATTCACTGCTATCAGAGGTTTTTATCTTTAATATTATTCATCCCAAATGGAAAGTACATTTGAGCAGCTTGATACAGCCTAAACTCCCGGAACACTAGTCTTATAAATAATCTAAACCAGATTAAATAATCAAATCACTTGCTTTCTAACATGAATATAGAAAAGGACAGGACCAGTAAATCTAAAAAGATTGTATCTCTAATTAAATCCGACTATAAGTTAAGTAAGGAGTCTTAATAACAACATATGTTAGCTAAGTCATAGATACTGAACACACAGTTTTCTTAAAAAAGAAAAAAGATAGATCAGTATATCTATCTTTTATGTTATCTAGTCGGGAAGACAGGATTCGAACCTGCGACACCTTGGTCCCAAACCAAGTACTCTACCAAGCTGAGCTACTTCCCGGTGTTTAAACAATCTAAAAACGGAGCCCTAAGACTTCGCTTCCAAATGCACCCTAGAGGAGTCGAACCTCTAACCGCCTGATTCGTAGTCAGGTACTCTATCCAGTTGAGCTAAGGGTGCTCACTATTTATATTAAATTCATTATAACAAAAGTTAAGAAAAAATCAAACAATTTAATGCACCCTAGAGGAGTCGAACCTCTAACCGCCTGATTCGTAGTCAGGTACTCTATCCAGTTGAGCTAAGGGTGCTCATCTTCTTCCACTTCTGCCTCTTACAAGTCTATGCCGAGGACCGGAATCGAACCGGTACGATCGTTACCAATCGCAGGATTTTAAGTCCTGTGCGTCTGCCAGTTCCGCCACCCCGGCCGCCTCAAGCGAACGACGGGATTCGAACCCGCGACCCCCACCTTGGCAAGGTGATGTTCTACCACTGAACTACGTTCGCATCCTATTCAAAAATGCCGGCTACATGACTTGAACACGCGACCCTCTGATTACAAATCAGATGCTCTACCAACTGAGCTAAGCCGGCTCATTATTATCTTATATGCGGGTTAAGGGACTTGAACCCCCACGCCCTAAAGCGCCAGATCCTAAATCTGGTGCGTCTGCCAATTCCGCCAAACCCGCTCTTATGACCCGTACTGGGCTCGAACCAGTGACCCTTTGATTAAAAGTCAAATGCTCTACCAACTGAGCTAACGAGTCTCTTACTTTTCTTGAAATCTTCTCGACTTCAACGGTCCCGACGGGAATCGAACCCGCGATCTTCGCCGTGACAGGGCGACGTGATAACCGCTACACTACGGGACCTAATATGGGAGTTAACGGGATCGAACCGCTGACCCTCTGCTTGTAAGGCAGATGCTCTCCCAGCTGAGCTAAACTCCCAAAGGGTGGAGTCTAGCTCAGCCAACGGTGAGAAACTTCGTTTCTCTCATCCGCCGATTGTAATTTCGATTTCCTCTCCATTACAACTAAGCTAAACTCCCTTCGCTAAGCGACTTCCATATCTCACAGGGGGCAACCCCCAACTACTTCCGGCGTTCTAGGGCTTAACTGCTGTGTTCGGCATGGGTACAGGTGTATCTCCTAGGCTATCGTCACTTAACTATTGAATTAACTGTCCTGTCCTCTCAGACAAGCCTTGTCAACTCAAAATTGAATACAATATCAAATCTCACAATTCTCTAAACCATTCGCTGCACTCTGATGAAGTTCTTATTCTAGGATAAGTCCTCGAGCGATTAGTATTGGTCCGCTCCATTGCTCACACAACTTCCACTCCCAACCTATCAACCTGATCTTCTCTCAGGGCTCTTACTAACTTGCGTTATGGGAAATCTCATCTTGAGGTGGGTTTCACACTTAGATGCTTTCAGCGTTTATCCCTTCCCTACATAGCTACCCAGCGATGCTCTTGGCAGAACAACTGGTACACCAGCGGTAAGTCCACTCTGGTCCTCTCGTACTAGGAGCAGATCCTCTCAAATTTCCTACGCCCGCGACGGATAGGGACCGAACTGTCTCACGACGTTCTGAACCCAGCTCGCGTGCCGCTTTAATGGGCGAACAGCCCAACCCTTGGGACCGACTACAGCCCCAGGATGCGACGAGCCGACATCGAGGTGCCAAACCTCCCCGTCGATGTGAACTCTTGGGGGAGATAAGCCTGTTATCCCCAGGGTAGCTTTTATCCGTTGAGCGATGGCCCTTCCATACGGAACCACCGGATCACTAAGCCCGACTTTCGTCCCTGCTCGAGTTGTAGCTCTCGCAGTCAAGCTCCCTTATACCTTTACACTCTACGACTGATTTCCAACCAGTCTGAGGGAACCTTTGGGCGCCTCCGTTACCTTTTAGGAGGCGACCGCCCCAGTCAAACTGCCCGTCAGACACTGTCTCCGTAGATGATAAACCTACCGGGTTAGAGTGGCCATAACACAAGGGTAGTATCCCAACAACGCCTCCATCGAAACTGGCGTCCCGATTTCATAGGCTCCTACCTATCCTGTACATGTGGCACAGACACTCAATATCAAACTGCAGTAAAGCTCCATGGGGTCTTTCCGTCCTGTCGCGGGTAACCTGCATCTTCACAGGTACTAAAATTTCACCGAGTCTCTCGTTGAGACAGTGCCCAAATCATTACGCCTTTCGTGCGGGTCGGAACTTACCCGACAAGGAATTTCGCTACCTTAGGACCGTTATAGTTACGGCCGCCGTTTACTGGGGCTTCAATTCATACCTTCGCGTTACCGCTAAGCACTCCTCTTAACCTTCCAGCACCGGGCAGGCGTCACCCCCTATACATCATCTTACGATTTAGCAGAGAGCTGTGTTTTTGATAAACAGTTGCTTGGGCCTATTCACTGCGGCTGACTTAAGTCAGCACCCCTTCTCCCGAAGTTACGGGGTCATTTTGCCGAGTTCCTTAACGAGAGTTCTCTCGCTCACCTGAGGCTACTCGCCTCGACTACCTGTGTCGGTTTGCGGTACGGGTAGAGTATGATACAACGCTAGAAGCTTTTCTTGGCAGTGTGACATCACTCACTCGCTACTAAACTTCGCTCCCCATCACAGCTCAACGTTATAGGTATAAGCATTTGACTCATACCACGCCTCACTGCTTAGACGTACATCCATTCGTACGCACGAGTTAGCCTACTGCGTCCCTCCATCACTTCATACTCTAGTACAGGAATCTCAACCTGTTGGCCATCGGATACACCTTTCGGTCTCTCCTTAGGTCCCGACTAACCCAGGGCGGACGAGCCTTCCCCTGGAAACCTTAGTCTTACGGTGGACAGGATTCTCACCTGTCTTGCGCTACTCATACCGGCATTCTCACTTCTATGCGTTCCAGCGCTCCTCACGGTACACCTTCGCCACACATAGAACGCTCTCCTACCATACCTATAAAAGGTATCCACAGCTTCGGTAAATTGTTTTAGCCCCGGTACATTTTCGGCGCAGGGTCACTCGACTAGTGAGCTATTACGCACTCTTTGAATGAATAGCTGCTTCTAAGCTAACATCCTAGTTGTCTGTGCAACCCCACATCCTTTTCCACTTAACAATTATTTTGGGACCTTAGCTGGTGGTCTGGGCTGTTTCCCTTTCGACTACGGATCTTAGCACTCGCAGTCTGACTGCCGACCATAATTCATTGGCATTCGGAGTTTATCTGAGATTGGTAATCCGGGATGGACCCCTCACCCAAACAGTGCTCTACCTCCAAGAATCTTCATGTCGACGCTAGCCCTAAAGCTATTTCGGAGAGAACCAGCTATCTCCAAGTTCGTTTGGAATTTCTCCGCTACCCACAAGTCATCCAAGCACTTTTCAACGTGCCCTGGTTCGGTCCTCCAGTGCGTTTTACCGCACCTTCAACCTGCTCATGGGTAGGTCACATGGTTTCGGGTCTACATCATGATACTAAGACGCCCTATTCAGACTCGGTTTCCCTACGGCTCCGTCTCTTCAACTTAACCTCGCATCATAACGTAACTCGCCGGTTCATTCTACAAAAGGCACGCTCTCACCCATGAACGGGCTCGAACTTGTTGTAGGCACACGGTTTCAGGTTCTATTTCACTCCCCTCCCGGGGTGCTTTTCACCTTTCCCTCACGGTACTGGTTCACTATCGGTCACTAGGGAGTATTTAGGGTTGGGAGATGGTCCTCCCAGATTCCGACGGGATTTCACGTGTCCCGCCGTACTCAGGATACTGCTAGGTACAGAATCTATTTAAAATACGAGGCTCTTACTCTCTTTGGCTGACTTTCCCAAGTCATTCTTCTATAAATTCTGAGTCCACATTGCAGTCCTACAACCCCGAAGAGTAAACTCTTCGGTTTGCCCTCCTGCCTCTTCGCTCGCCGCTACTAAGGCAATCGCTTTTGCTTTCTCTTCCTGCAGCTACTTAGATGTTTCAGTTCACTGCGTCTTCCTCCTCATTTCCTTAACAGAAATGGGTAACAGGCATCAACCTGTTGGGTTCCCCCATTCGGACATCCCCGGATCAAGTGCTTACTTACAGCTCCCCGAGGCATTTCGTCGTTTGTCACGTCCTTCTTCGGCTCCTAGTGCCAAGGCATCCACCGTGCGCCCTTACTAACTTAACCTTATTTTTGACCTTTCAGTCTTAAACTCATTAATATTCACAGCGTTTTCGGTTTATTTTCTTGTTACTATTTGATATCAGTATTCAATTTTCAATGGACAAGTAGGATAGCTATCAACCAAAGTTGAATTCCAGACTAACTTCTTAGGAAAAAAGACTAACTTCCTTGTGTTCATCGAACACAGTGTCAGTTCTCTATTTTTCTACAGAAGTTCCCGCAAGCGGAACGTCTTCCATATCCTAATGGAGCCTAGCGGGATCGAACCGCTGACCTCCTGCGTGCAAAGCAGGCGCTCTCCCAGCTGAGCTAAGGCCCCACATAGCCCTCTCAAAACTAAACAAGACCCAAGTGCATTCCGTATGTCCTTACGGACTCCTTAGAAAGGAGGTGATCCAGCCGCACCTTCCGATACGGCTACCTTGTTACGACTTCACCCCAATCATCTATCCCACCTTAGGCGGCTGGCTCCTTACGGTTACCTCACCGACTTCGGGTGTTACAAACTCTCGTGGTGTGACGGGCGGTGTGTACAAGGCCCGGGAACGTATTCACCGCGGCGTGCTGATCCGCGATTACTAGCGATTCCGACTTCATGTAGGCGAGTTGCAGCCTACAATCCGAACTGAGACTGGCTTTCAGAGATTAGCTTGCCGTCACCGGCTTGCGACTCGTTGTACCAGCCATTGTAGCACGTGTGTAGCCCAGGTCATAAGGGGCATGATGATTTGACGTCATCCCCACCTTCCTCCGGTTTATTACCGGCAGTCTCGCTAGAGTGCCCAACTGAATGATGGCAACTAACAATAGGGGTTGCGCTCGTTGCGGGACTTAACCCAACATCTCACGACACGAGCTGACGACAACCATGCACCACCTGTCACCTCTGTCCCGAAGGAAAACTCTATCTCTAGAGTGGTCAGAGGGATGTCAAGACCTGGTAAGGTTCTTCGCGTTGCTTCGAATTAAACCACATGCTCCACCGCTTGTGCGGGCCCCCGTCAATTCCTTTGAGTTTCAACCTTGCGGTCGTACTCCCCAGGCGGAGTGCTTAATGCGTTAGCTGCGGCACTAAGCCCCGGAAAGGGCCTAACACCTAGCACTCATCGTTTACGGCGTGGACTACCAGGGTATCTAATCCTGTTTGCTCCCCACGCTTTCGAGCCTCAGCGTCAGTTACAGACCAGAGAGCCGCTTTCGCCACCGGTGTTCCTCCATATATCTACGCATTTCACCGCTACACATGGAATTCCACTCTCCCCTTCTGCACTCAAGTTAAACAGTTTCCAAAGCATACTATGGTTAAGCCACAGCCTTTAACTTCAGACTTATCTAACCGCCTGCGCTCGCTTTACGCCCAATAAATCCGGACAACGCTCGGGACCTACGTATTACCGCGGCTGCTGGCACGTAGTTAGCCGTCCCTTTCTGGTAAGATACCGTCACAGTGTGAACTTTCCACTCTCACACCCGTTCTTCTCTTACAACAGAGCTTTACGATCCGAAAACCTTCTTCACTCACGCGGCGTTGCTCGGTCAGGGTTCCCCCCATTGCCGAAGATTCCCTACTGCTGCCTCCCGTAGGAGTCTGGGCCGTGTCTCAGTCCCAGTGTGGCCGATCACCCTCTCAGGTCGGCTATGTATCGTCGCCTTGGTGAGCCGTTACCTCACCAACTAGCTAATACAACGCAGGTCCATCTGGTAGTGATGCAGTTGCATCTTTCAATTAAGTATCATGCGATATTCAATTTCATGCGGTATTAGCTATCGTTTCCAATAGTTATCCCCCGCTACCAGGCAGGTTACCTACGCGTTACTCACCCGTTCGCAACTCATCCAAGAAGAGCAAGCTCCTCTCTTCAGCGTTCTACTTGCATGTATTAGGCACGCCGCCAGCGTTCGTCCTGAGCCAGGATCAAACTCTCATTAAAAAGTTTGAGTTCGCACTCATTACTGTCCACTGACAGATTTATTTTCGTTTTTTTGACAGGTTACATATCTCTATGTCACCCTGCACTTGGTTCGTCTTGTTCAGTTTTCAAAGGGCTTTGTCTTTCGCGACAACTATATTAGTATATCACCCAACCACACCTCCTGTCAATACCTTTTCTAATTTTTTTTACATTTTTTTGGAGTTTATTTTTAAACTCTAAGTATAAAGTTAATTTCTTTGTGCCTAGGTTGCTTGTTCTATGTCATCTGGCAGTATAACTTTCTATGAAATAATAAGGGTGAGAAACTTGCTCTCAACCCTCTTTTCTTATTTATTTGACTTCTAACAGTCCAATATCTCCATCTTCACGACGGTATATAACATTTGTGCTGCTGTCCTCTGCATCGGAATAGATAAAGAAATCATGACCCAACAAATCCATCTGCAGAATCGCTTCTTCCAAGTCCATTGGCTTCAAATCTATGTGTTTTGAACGGACAACTTTTGATGGGACTTCTTCTGCTTCTTCAGCAAAGGAATCTGTGAAAAGCTGACTTGTAGCAACTTTATTGCGATTCTTTCTTTCAATCTTGGTCTTATTTTTGCGGATTTGGCGCTCAATCTTATCTGTGACCAAATCAATTGATCCATACATGTCCTGAGAGATATCTTCTGCACGAAGAGTGATGGAGCCTAGCGGAATTGTCACTTCCACTTTCGCAGTCTTTTCACGGTAAACCTTGAGGTTCACACGCGCATCAAGTTCTTGCTCTGCTTGGAAATACTTCTCAATCTTCTCAAGTTTAGAAACTACGTAGTCACGGAGAGCATCTGTTACTTCTAGGTTTTCACCACGGATACTATATTTAAGCATATAAGTACCTTCTTTCTAAACATAAATGTTTTATTTATAATATCATTATAACGCTTTCATTCCTTTTTTGCAAATTTTTTCTTATCTTGCGATTGAAAACGACAATACTTCTTTCACACCGGCTTCCAATAAGATTTGCTTGGCCAATTGCAAGGTTTTTCCAGTCGTATAGATATCATCAACCAGCAAAATTTTATCTGGCAAATCAACTTCTTTCTTAATTTCAAAGGCTTGCTGAGTCTGCAGACGCTCCTCACGTGTCTTGCTCGACTGGGCTAGGGTGTCTTTTTTCTCTAAGATATTTCTATATGCTACTTTTCCTGCATCTAAAATTCCCTGCACTTGATTAAATCCTCGAACTTGAAATTTTTCTATACTGACTGGAATCGGAACAATGGTGTGCTCTCTAAACATTTTGACTGCTTTTTTAGTTGCTTTTGCAAATACAAAGCGCAATGCATAGTCTCCCTGAAACTTGTATTGACTGAAATAAGCCTTCATTGCTTGATTATAAGTAAATATTGACTGGTGCTGGACTAGATTCCCTTCTTCCTCCCACTTTTTGCAATCTGTGCATAAATCTGATTTCCCGTCGCGAAAACAGCGAGGGCAATGCTCTTCAGATATGCGTTCAAAATTTTGATAACAAGTGGAGCAGCAGCTTGGTCCTTCTTCTTTTAATAGAAAAAGCCGTAAAAAACTACTTTTGTCCTCAATTTGCCCTTTGCATAAAAGACACTCTGTCATAATCCCGCCTCCTTATTCATATCCCTCATTTCCCGAATTGCCTTTTCCATAGCAAGGGTAGTCCCATCATGAAAAAATAGCAACTGTCCAGTTGGTCTGTCCAAACTGCGGCCAACTCGGCCTGAAATCTGAACCAGGGCACTACGACTGAACAAGCGATGATTGGCTTCCAAGACAAAAACATCTACACCAGGAAAGGTTACCCCACGCTCTAAGATAGTCGTTGTCACCAAAATAGTGATCTCCTTGCGACGAAACTGTTCAACAATCTCCAGACGATTTTCTGTTGTGGAGGCAACAAAAGCTAGCTTTTCATCCGGCAGAGCAATCTGCAGAGCCTGAGCAAAATCCTCTCCTCTTTGAATTTCTGCAGCAAATATCAAGAGAGGAAATTGAGTCTCCCTCTGTTTTTGTATATAGTTCAAAAGTTTAGGTGCTATTTTCTTCTTCTGAAGATGTTTTTGAAAATCGGATAACCAAACTTTCTGAGGGATAGTCAAGGGATTACCATGAAATCTTCTGGGAAGACTCAGGCGTTTCAGCTCACCTTTTTGAACCCTTTTATCCAGTTCATCCGTGGAAGTGGCTGTCAGAAAAATAGTTGTAGCATCCTCTTTCACAGAACGTTCTACAGCGTGATACAGCATGGGATTATCCACATAAGGAAAGGCGTCTACCTCATCAACAATCAGCAAATCAAAAGCTTGATAAAATTTTAATAGCTGGTGAGTGGTAGCAATTACCAAGGGACTGCGAAAATAAGCTTCTGACTCCCCATGCAGAAGGGCTATTTCACAAGAAAAATCTTCTTTAAGGCGCCGATAAAGCTCTAAACAAACATCAATCCGCGGACTGGCCAAGCAAACAGAACCACCTCTGTCAATAACTCTGGCAAGCACTTGGTAAATCATTTCTGTTTTTCCAGCGCCAGTAACAGCATGCACTAACGTATCCTGTCTTTTCTCTAGCGCATCAAGTAAGCCTTTGGAGACCTTCCCCTGAAACTCTGTCAGTTGCCCCCGCCATTTAAGCACCTGATTTTTAGGAAAATCCTCTTGAGGAAAATAGTAGAGTTTTTGGTCACTCCGCACCCGTCCCAAGATTAAGCATTCTCTACAATAATAAGCTCCAACAGGTAGCTGATTTTCTCGTTCAATCAAACTGTTGCAGCGTCCGCAGCGTAGCTTGCCTTTTTCTTCTTGGATACTGGGAATTGCTTTTGCTTGTGCGCGCAAGCTAGACTCTAACTGACTTTCTGTAAATATCCGTCCTAAACAATCTTGTAACTCTAACATACTTATATATTCGTAATTTTTTGGCAAAATTTATCTTTTTTTGTAAAATATAGTTATGGAATTTAAGACAATTAAGGAAGATGGCATGGTTCAAGAGGAAATTAAAAAATCCCGCTTTATCTGCCATGTGAAAAGAGTTTACTCCGAGGAAGAGGCTCGCGCTTTTATCGCTGCTATAAAAAAAGAACATTACAAGGCTACCCATAACTGCTCTGCTTTTATCATTGGAGAAAAGAGCGATATTAAACGAACCAGCGATGATGGGGAGCCTAGCGGAACAGCCGGAGTTCCTATGCTGGGAGTTCTAGAAAAGCATGAATTGACCAATCTTTGCGTTGTGGTTACTCGCTATTTTGGCGGTATTAAACTAGGAGCCGGCGGTCTGATTCGAGCTTATGCCGGCAGTGTTGCTCTGGCTATTAAGGAGATTGGACTGGTTGAAATAAAAGGACAGACTGGCCTGCGCCTAAAACTGTCTTACAGCCAATATCAGGATTTTGCGAATTTTCTCAAGGCAGAAAATCTTGCTGAATACGATACTGAATTTACAGATACCGTCTCCACTCTTCTTTTCGTTGACAAAGGTGAAAGAGAACTGCTCAAAGATAAACTGACTGAGTTTTTTAAGGGCAAATTGGAGATGATAGATCAAGGGCTGCGCCAAGTAGAAGTCCCCCTTGACGTTTTGACATAAAGAAAAGCTATGGCTCTCATAGCTTTTTTATATTTTACAAAGCGCTTGTTTCATTTTATACTAATTCTATTAAATTATATTGAGGTATGTATCCTATGTCACGTATTTATCAAAATATTACAGAACTAATTGGGCAAACTCCCATTGTCAAATTGAACAACTTGGTTCCAGAAGGAGCTGCTGAGGTGTATGTGAAGTTAGAAGCTTTCAATCCCGGCTCTTCTGTCAAAGACCGGATTGCTCTCAGCATGATTGAGGCGGCTGAACGCGATGGCCTTATCAAGCCTGGTGATACTATCGTTGAAGCAACCAGCGGAAATACTGGTATTGGCCTTTCATGGGTTGGAGCAGCCAAAGGCTACAAGGTTGTCATTGTTATGCCAGAGACCATGAGTGTGGAGCGCCGCAAAATTATCCAAGCTTATGGTGCTGAATTAGTCTTGACTCCAGGTAGCGAAGGAATGAAGGGTGCTATTGCAAAAGCACAAGAAATCGCACAAGAACGAAATGGCTGGCTGCCACTGCAGTTTAACAATCCGGCCAATCCAGAGGTTCACGAACGAACAACAGGAGCAGAAATTATCGCTGCTTTCGGTGAAACTGGACTGGACGCTTTTGTTGGCGGTGTCGGAACTGGCGGAACTATTTCCGGTGTATCTCACGCTCTCAAAAAAGTTAATCCGAACATCCAAATCTATGCAGTTGAAGCAGACGAATCTGCTATCCTTTCTGGTGAGAAGCCAGGTCCTCACAAAATCCAAGGACTTTCAGCTGGATTCATTCCAGAGACTTTGGATACAGCAGCCTACAACGGTATTGTCCGCGTAACTTCTGATCAAGCACTGGAATTCGGACGCTATATTGGCGGTCAGGAAGGCTTCTTAGTGGGGATTTCATCTGCTGCCGCTATTTTCGCAGCTATTGAAGTAGCGAAAAAACTAGGAGCTGGCAAGAAAGTCCTTGCTCTGGCACCTGATAACGGCGAACGCTACCTGTCTACTGCCCTCTATGAATTTGATGCTTAGTATTTTTTGAAAAACATGTCCATTTCAACTTAGCAGTCGGCTATGAATTGAATAGCAATTCTATCCAAGCAAAATATCCTGTTCTCTTGTGGAACAGGATATTTTTTAAACTTTTTCTTCTTTTAAGAATTTTTTTGCCTCTTTGATCCAGATAGGCAGTTGTCTGCCTAAAGGTTCAAAACCAATTTTACAGCGGTCGTTTGAAAAGCGGTGGCGTCTAGGGAGGCGGTGCTTTTCTTCTTCCAGGGTTCGCATGGACAGACTGGACTTCCCAGAAAATTCATCATAGTCCACAACCTGTACTAAGACTTGCTGGCCAATCTTTACACTATCATGGATATTCTCAATATAACCCGGACGAATTTCTGAGATATGAATTAGACCAATTGTTCCGTTTTCCAGCTCAACAAAAGCTCCATAAGGCTGAATCCCAGTGATTTTGCCTTTTAATTTATCACCGATTTTCATCAGTCTTCTACCTCAATGGTCTCAATCACAACATCTTCCACGGGTTTGTCCATCGCACCCGTCTCAACAGCTGCAATCTTGTCCAAAACTTGGTAGGATGCTTCATCAACAAGCTGACCAAAGACAGTATGGCGCCGATCCAAATGCGGTGTTCCTCCCTGACTGGCATAGACTTCAGCGATAGCTTCAGGCCAGCCGCCGCGGCTCAATTCCTTAGCTGAATAAGGAAGATCTTTATTTTGAACAATGAAGAATTGACTGCCGTTAGTATTCGGCCCAGCATTTGCCATGGAAAGAGCCCCACGAATATTGTATAACTCAGGTGAAAACTCATCTTCAAATTTCTCGCCATAGATAGACTGACCGCCCATACCGGTACCAGTAGGATCACCACCCTGAATCATAAAGTCCTGAATAATGCGATGGAAAATCACACCGTCATAATATCCATCTTTAGCAAGGGCAATAAAGTTGGCTACTGTTTTTGGTGCCTGTTCTGGAAACAGCTGAACTTTCATGTCACCGTGATTAGTCTTGATAGTCGCTTTTGGACCTTCTGCTGCTGCAAGTTCTACTTGTGGAAAATGTAATTCTTTTTCTACCATACCTAACTCCTCTAAAGCGGCAAAAATACCGTCTTCTTCTACCGTTTTTGTAATATAATCTGCTCTTTTTCGCAGTTCTTCATGGGAAATGCCCATGGCAATGCCAATTCCCGCATAGTCAAACAATTCCAGATCATTGAGTCCGTCGCCAAAAACCATGACATTTTCAGGTTTGAAGCCCAGATGCTCGACAACCTTGGAAACTCCGGCTGCCTTGGACCCTTCTGTCGGTACCACGTCTGACGAATGAGGATGCCAGCGAACCAAACGCAGGTGTTCTGCTAATGTATCCGGCAGCTGCAGGCTATCTCCTCTATCTTCAAAGGTCCAAAGCTGATAAATATCCTTGTCTAAATGAAAATCTGAATCAACAGGCAAATCTGGATAAACCACATCAATGGCCTCTGAAATCAGAGAATTTCGATTAGACAAGGCCGCTTCATGACTTCCGACCAGACCATAGTCAATCCCTTCCTCCTGAGCCCAAGCAATATAGGACGTCACTCTATCGGACGGGATAACCGTCTGAGAAATCACCTTCCCTTTGCTGTCTTCGACATAGGCTCCGTTCAGGGTAACGAAAAAGTCTGGCTGCAAAGCTCTCAATTCCGGCACAACACCAAACATTCCTCTTCCAGACGCAATACCCGTCAAAATCCCTTTGTCCTTCAACTGCTTGAAAACTGTCTGGATAGAGTCTGGGATAAAACCTGTATCCTTGACCCGCAGGGTATCATCTATATCGAAAAAGACAATTTTTATCTTTTTTGCCTTATACTTTAATTTTGCGTCCATATCTCCCCTTGTCCAATCTTAATCTTTTCTATTATACCATTAAAAATCTTCTTGTGGGACAAGATGGTGCTGAAAAGCATAAACAACTGCCTGAGTGCGGTCGCTCACCTCCAATTTGGACAGGATATTGGAGACATGAGTCTTGACCGTTTTGAGGGAAATAAAGAGTTCATCCGCAATTCGTTGATTTTCATAACCCTTGGCCAAAAGCCCTAAAATATCACGCTCACGAGCTGTCAAATCCTCGTGAAGTTCAATATGGTTGCGATGATACTCCACTTTCTTGCTGACCTCTGTTTCAATGGCAAATTCTCCCTTGGCCACTTTTTTGACGGCACGGAGAATTTCTTCAGCGCTGGAAGTCTTAAGCATGTATCCATGAGCGCCTGCATCCAGAACAGGATAAATTTTTTCATTATCCAGATAAGAAGTCAAAATCAGAATCTTTGCTTCCGGCCACTCTTTCAAAATGGCCAGTGTCGCTTCAATCCCATTCATCTCAGGCATGACGATATCCATGATAATCACATCCGGACGACTTGCTAAAGCTTGCTCAACGCCTTCTTTACCATTGACTGCTTCAGATACTTCAGCTATACCATCTTGCAGTTCCAGGTAACTTTTCAATCCCAATCTGACCATCTGATGGTCATCCACTAACAATATCTTCATGATCTTCTCCTTCTAGTAAAGGTATCGTGATTTCAATAGAAAGGCCTTTTCTGGGGGCAGTCAAAAGCTTAAAGGTACCCGCCATATCCCGCACACGGTCTTCCATATTTTTCAAGCCGTAGCTGAGTTCATCCTGAGCCAGCGGATCAAAACCGACGCCATTATCAGATACCTTGATTTTAAGCTCATTAGGTGCCTGATAGAGGTAAATATCCAACCGACTGGCCTGGGCATGCCGCAGTGTGTTGTTGATAATTTCCTGCATAATCCTGAAGACATGCTCCTCCATCTGTTTGGGTAGATGCCCAACCTGATGATTGAAGTGAACATCAATGTCGCTTTTATCAGTCAGCTCCTTGATAATCACATCCATACCTTCGATCAGAGTCTTATTTTCCAACTCTGTAGGTCGTAGGTGGAGCAGGAGAATCCGCAAATCCTTCTGGGCTGTATCCAGAATATCTGCAATCCCCGTGAGCTGCTTTTGCAGTTTTTGTCCATCGAGCCTTTCTACATTTCCAGCGACTCCTGAAAGAATCATATTGGCTGCAAATAATTCCTGACTGACAGTATCGTGCAAATCACGCGCAATCCGCCGCCGTTCTTTTTCGATAATTTTCTCTTCTGTCTGCAGGGTTTGATTTTCAGACTTTTGGAGATTCTCTGTCAGACGGTGCATCCTCCTCTCGAGCTGATGCAGAGAGCGATCCAACTCGGGTTGGTCTGTCGGCTCCAGCCTCCGTCCATCCAGCAAATTCCGAAGATTTTTTTGCACATGGGCTACCGACAGATATTGTATCAAGCGAGCTGCTATCACAATCAGAATGGTCAGTGATAAACCGATAATCACAACAAAGAACACAAAAGACTGCAACAGCTCCAAATCATTAAAGAGCTCCTGCCAAGTGAAATCAAAAATATTAAAAATATAATGAAAGATGATAAATAAGACAAAGAAAGTATAGAGGAGAATGAGAAAATAATTTGATTTCTTCACTTTCTGACAACCTCCACATTTCCTAAGAAGCTGACGAGGACTATCTTCACTGTCTTATTGGCCCGTTTATAGTCTGGTGTCGTCAGCGAAATGGTTTCGTTGCGCAGCTTGCGAGATGGATGATGCAGAAAGTTCAGCTCCCCATAGAGAGTGTTGATTTGCAGCTGAATTTCCACATCCAGCGGCACAATAATCTTGGTATCGCCAAAACCTTTTCGAATGACAATGACATTATCATGGTTGACCAAAATCACATCTTCCAAATGAATGGTGTCTTTCCCAACAATGCGCAAGAGATTGATGTCGTGGAATTGACAGCTGTCCTTAGAAAAATGCTGCAGGTCCCCCAACCAGCGATTCTTTTCACTCTGAATTTCCACATCTTCTTCGTAAACGAGATGGGTTTCTTGATTTTCCTTATAGATATAAGGGTAGGCCACAATCATCCCATAAACCAGCGCGAATAAAAGGGCAGCAATGACGTAGGGATTGAGCATAATAATGAAAAACAGCATAATCATGGAAGCGACTAGCAGAAAATTCCCTTTTTGCTTGCCGAAGTAATAATAGAGCAGCAGCAAAAAAAGGACCAATATAATGACAACTCGTGAAAAATCAGCTGCCAACATGGTCACCAATGCCATGGATAATAAGACTGTTTCAACAAAGACAAATAATTGAACCTTCCACATAGCCGTTTCCTTTCTCTACCTTCCTATTTTAACAAAATTAGGCCAAAAATCCTCCGTCCAAGGCATGAAATGGGGAAATTTGTCCAGCAAAAAAGAAAAACCATCCTTTCAAGCCAGAAAGCTTAAAAGGAATGGTCTTTCATCATTGATGTTCTGAAGAACTAGAGCTACTAGAATGACTTTCATCATCGGACGATGAACTGCTCTTCGAGTTGCTAGATGATGATGACGAACTAGATGATGATGGTGTCGTTGCTTCTGTCACGTAAAGAGTGATTTTTTCATTAGATTTGAGGTCAATAGTCTGACCTGCTGCTGGTGACTGGGAAGTTACCAAGTCTGCCTGAGTAGAAGTGACCGAACGGTCAACAACTCGCTCAATTCGGGAAGAAGAAATTCCCATTTGGATCAAGTAAGAACGTGCATTGGCGTAGGTGTACTGCATGCTGCCAAAGTCAGGCATGGATACACTAGTTACTTCTTTGGCTACTGTCAGCTTGATCTTATGATTAGAAGTCAAATCATAGGTCGAACCAGCTGCCGGTGACTGACGAATCACCTGACCTGGCTCGTACTCGTCCGATTCCTCCTCAACAATCTCAATCAATTTCTCAGGAACCTTAAAGTTTTCTTTCAAATCTTTGACGGCCGCATCTTTCAGTCTCTCAGTATAATCTTCCATCACAAAGGTCTTGGGCCCCTTGGAGATAATCAGGTCAATCTTGCTGCCTTCGCGGCGCTGACTATTGGCCTGTGGATCAGTTTTAATGACTTTGCCAGATTCGACATTGTCGCTGTATTCTTCCTTTTCGTCTCCGACAACCAGCTTCTTAGCTTCGATAGCGGAACGAGCCTCTGCTACAGTCTGACCAGAAACATCTGGCACGCTGGTATTGGATGGGCTATTATAAAGAAGGACAACAAAAGCCGCCAAAACCAATAGGACTGCAAAGAAAAGTACCTTGTAACGCGTTCTCAAACGACGTTTCTTTGGAACTTTCTTAACCGCATCAGCTGTCTCTTCCTTAACTTCAGTCGCTTCCGCTTTAGGCGGTGTTGACTTAACAGGTGGAACTGCTGGCTGCGGTACAGGCGAGATTTTTGGCAAGGTCTTGGTGTCTGCTTTCGCTACATCATCAAAGACCAATTTCTTTTCATTGCGGCGCTCATAAGATAAGCTGCTAGACAAGTCAACATACATCTCTGCAACCGACTGATAGCGATCCGTCAGTTTTTTGGCTGTTGCCTTAATGACCACATTTTCCAAGGCTTGAGGCACATTAGGATTTTCAGAAATGATGGATGGCAGCGGCTTTTGGAAATGCTGAAGAGCAATCGTAACGGCACTATCCCCGTCATAAGGGATATGACCTGTCAGCATCTCATAAAAAATAATCCCCATTGCATAAATATCACTCTGAACAGTTGCTTTAGAGCCACGCGCCTGCTCAGGCGATAGATAATGAACCGAGCCCAGCATAGAGTTGGTCTGAGTCAGACTTGTCTCTGCAAAGGCCACCGCAATCCCAAAGTCTGTTACCTTGGCATTGCCATCCGGGGTTAAGAGGACATTTTGTGGTTTCAGGTCACGATGGACAATACCGCGTGTATGCGCTAAGCGCATCGCCAGCAAGATTTGTCCCATGATTCTGACTGCTTCTTCATTTGAAATCGGAGAATTCTCTTTGATATAGCGCTTGAGGTCAAGACCTGCTACGTATTCCATAGCCAGATACTGCTGGCCGTCTTCTTCCCCAATATCAGTGATCCGAACGATGTGCGGATGGTCCAAATCAGCCATCGCCTTAGCTTCCCGCTGGAAACGCGCGACAGCGATAGGATCTGTCTGGTAATTGGTTCTAAGAACCTTTACCGCAACTTCCTCACCATCCAAAATCAAGTCCTTGGCCAGATAGACATCTGCCATGCCTCCGCGGCCAATCTGCTTGATGATTTTATATCGCCCGGCAAAGATTTTGCCGATTTGAATCATGCCTTATCCTCCTTGTCAAAGCGAACCAGAGCAACTGTGATGTTATCCAGTCCTCCAGCATTGTTGGCAAAGCGAATTAAGGTTTCTGTTTTTTCAGACAGGCTGATGTCGCTGGTGACAATGTCACAAATTTCACTGTCTGAAATCATATTAGTCAGACCGTCACTGTTGAGCAGAAGGTAGTCACCATCCTCCAAGGTAATCATGCCATAGTCAGGCTGTACTTCGTCTTTTTGACCAATAGACTGGGTAATGATATTCTTCTGCGGATGACGCTCTGCTTCTTCTGGAGTAATCTGTCCAGCTTTCAACAAAGCATTAACAAGCGAGTGGTCATTAGTCAGCTGACGGTATTCATCACCACGAATCAGGCCGATGCGAGAATCACCGATATGGGCATAGATGGCTTGATTATCAATAATAGCCAAGGCTTCCAAAGTCGTTCCCATACCCTTGTATTCTTCATCTTGACCAAATTGATGAATGCGCTGATTTTCCTCTTCCAAGTGCTCCGCAAACCATTCACGCACCTGATTCACCGAATCAATCTGTGTATCAACCCAGGCAGCTCCTAAGTCTGTCACAGCCATTTCGCTGGCAATGTTTCCAGCTCTGTGACCGCCCATACCATCTGCCAAGATGATAAGGGTCTTGCCCGCCCGATTCACAAAAAGATTGGCATAATCTTGGTTATTTGTACGCTTTTGACCAACATCTGTTAATAATGAAATTTCCATACTGTCAGTTTCCTCCTCTTATTCCGATATCTTCCTAAATTGACTGATAAAAAATCCGTCGCTTTCATATAATTCCGGCGTAATTAAGATACAGCCGTCTTTGACGATATCTTTTCTTTCATGGTCTAATAAGACTTGCTCAAAATTCGGATGACTGGCCAGAAATTTCTCGACAACCTCAAAATTCTCTTTGGCCATAATCGTGCAAGTACTATAAGCTATTATACCACCTTTACGTAGACTTTGACAAACGCTGTCTAGTATATCCAGCTGAATTTTTTGTAAATTCTCAAAATCTGCATTTTCTTTATTATATTTTATATCTGGTTTGCGGCGAATTAAGCCAATACCAGAGCAAGGAGCATCCACCAGGATTTTATCGAAAGCATCTGGGCCAAACGTCTCAAACACCTTGGTCGCGTCCAGCTTTTTAGTGGTGATTTTATCTGCCAAGCCCAGTCTTTCTGCATTTTCTTCTACGAGCTCTAACTTATGATCGTAGAGGTCCAAGGCTGTAATGTGGCCGCTCGTCAGATAGGAAGCCATGTGGACAGTCTTTCCGCCCGGTGCACTGCAGGCATCCAGAATCTGCTCCTCCCCTTCGATGGCCAGAATCGGAGCCACAAGCTGACTAGACTCATCCTGAATCGTAATCGCTCCGCTTTCAAAGAGCTGGTGCCCAGCAAAATGCCCCTGTTTCTTAACCAAGGCTGACGGAGATAAGAGCGAGTCCTCAGCCCCTAAAAGCTGGCGAAGCTCTGCCTTGCACGACATATCCGTCACGCGAATGCTGGCCTTGCTACGAACAAAGAGACTGGCAAAGATAGCTAAAGCTCTTTCTTCGCCATACTCTTCTATCAGGTCTTTGACCAGCCAGACCGGCAGAGAATACTGGATCGAATAGCGCTTGTTTTTGCGCTTGATTGTTTCAAAATCAGCCACACCCTCACGCTCAATCCTACGTAACAAGGCATTGATAAATTTCTCACTGCCACGCTTACGGATTTTCGCAATTTCAACAGCCTCATGAACAACTGCATGCTGAGGGATTTTATCTAGATAGAGCATCTGGTACAGACTGAGCATAAGCAGAATGTAGAGCCAGTTATCTAATTTATCCCTATCCTCAATCAGATGGGAAAGATACCATTCCAGAGTGATTTTCCGAGCAACTGTGCCGTAAACCAGCTCTGTTACCAGACCTTTATCTGCTTGACTCAGCGGACTTTGACTCAGAGCTCGATTTAAGGCGATATTGGAATAGGCTCCTTCTTCAAAAACTTCTTCCAAAATTTCCAAGGCCTGCCAACGGGCCGTTTTTTGCTTACTTTCCAAAAGTATCTCCTGTGGACAGGCTGCGGCCCAGTCCATTCAAAAAATCAACGATAGCCATCTTGGGCTTACCAGCAGGCTGAACCGTCTTCAGCGAGAGAGCTCCCTGACCAGCTGCGACCACCAGCTCTTTTTTACTAATAGACAATATCTGTCCAGGCTGACCGTCGCCAGACGCCATATCTGCTTCGTAAATCTTAAAGCGTTGCCCCTGCAGCAAGGTATGAGCTACCGGCCAAGGATACATGCCGCGGATTTGATTGAAAATTTGGCGGTTTGTTTTTCTCCAGTCTATCCGCTCTTCTTCTGGGCTGATATTCGGAGAAAAAGTGACCTGGCTTGGATCCTGCGGCTGAGGAATAATCTGCCCTGCCCTATAAGCTGGCAGCACATCCAATAACAGATTTCGACCGATAAGCGCCAATTTTTCAAAGAGAGTTCCAACATTGTCTGTCTCTTCAATCTGCACCGCTCTGCTGGCTATCATGTCTCCAGCATCCATTTCCTTGACCATTTCCATAATCGTAACACCCGCTTGCTCATCACCATTGATCAGAGCATAGTGAATGGGCGCACCACCTCGGTATTTAGGCAGCAAGGAGGCATGAACATTCACCGCAAAGTCAACACTGTCTAGCAAGCGGCTAGGTAAAAACTGCCCAAAAGCAGCTGTGACAATACCGTCTGCTTCTAAGTTCATCAACTCCTCTAAATCCGAGCTTTGAGCCAGCTTCTCCGGTTGATAAACTTGCAGCCCGTATTCCAAGGCCAGCTCTTTTACTGGAGTCATGCGAATCTCTCTTTTACGGCCGACGGCCCGGTCCGGCTGCGTCACCACTGCTAACACTTCGTATTGCCCGCTGTCCAGCAGCCCTTTTAGGACAGTCGCTGAGAAGTCCGGTGTTCCCATAAATATTATTTTCATCATTTTAAACTATTGATTCCTTTTTTGTTCCTTCCCTTATTATATCAGAAGTCGTCTACAACAACCTTAACCTCGGCTAAAAAGCTTTACATAAAATTTTGTGGTTCATTATCAATTGTCAGGCGTAAATCTTTATTGTCCCGATTCTGTGCCCAGTCCAAGACTTGATTTAGCGTCGCCTGCAGCTTGTCTTCAAAGCGATATTTGAGCAAAATCTGATAATGATAGAGATTATGGGTGCGAGCTATGGGCTTCGGAGTTGGACCTAGGATTTGCACTTTTTCTGACAGACCGCTCCGCAGAATATCCATAACCTCATAAGCTTTTCGCACTGCTGTCTCTTCATCCTTATGCGACAGGGTTAGACCGACTGTAAAGTAATAAGGCGGATAGCCTAGCTGCCGGCGGATTCCCATTTCATAAGCATAAAAGCCCTCGTAATCCTGCTGCTTGGCAAACTCAATGGCATAATGATGAGGATTGTAGGACTGAATGAAGACCTGACCAGCCTTTTCAGCACGACCAGCCCGGCCCGCCACCTGAGTCAGCAGCTGGAAGGTTCGCTCTGAAGAGCGAAAGTCCGGCAGATTAAGAGCTGTGTCTGCATTGAGTACACCAACTAGCGTCACGTTTGGAAAATCCAATCCCTTGGCAATCATCTGAGTGCCTAAGAGAATATCTGCCTGCCCCTGACCAAAGCTTTCTAAAATAGCTTCATGACTGCCTTTCTTACGGGTCGTATCTACATCCATCCGCAAAATACGAGCCTGTGGAAAGAGCTGAACCAGCTCATCATAGGCTTTCTGCGTCCCAGTGCCATAATAGCGGATGCTGCGGCTGGCACAGTTAGGACAACTCTGAGGAATATTCTTAGTAAAACCACAGTAGTGGCAGTTCATGGTCTTAGTGTCCATATGCAGGGTCAGAGAAATATCACAGTTGGGACAGCTGTCAACGGTCCCACATTCCCGACACATAACAAAGCTGGAATACCCCCGCCTGTTGAGCATGAGAACCGTCTGCTCTCCCTTATCCAGACGATCTTGAATAGCCTCTAGCAGGACTGGGGTGAAATTACTGGCCTCATGCTGCCCGATATAATCCCGAAAATCCACCACTTCCACTTGAGGAATCTGCGCCAGCGGATTTGCACGCTTGCTGAGCAGCTGAAAATCATAGACTCCACGGCTTGCTCGGGCACGGCTCTCCAAGCTCGGAGTTGCCGAACCTAACACTAAGACAGCTTGATTATACTGAGCTCGCAGGAGAGCCACCTCTCTAGCATGATAGCGAGGATTAGAATCCTGCTTGTAGGAGGACTCATGCTCTTCATCAATGATAATGGCTCCAATATTTGTCAGCGGAGCAAAAATAGCTGAACGCGCGCCGACAACGACCTGGGCAGCTCCTCGCTCCACCTTGCGCCACTCATCATATTTCTCACCGTCAGACAGACCTGAATGCAAAATAGCAACTTGATCGCCAAATCTAGAAATAAAGCGATCTGTAACCTGCGGAGTCAGAGAAATCTCTGGAACCAGCATGATAGCGGTCTTGCCCTGAGCCAATGCCTCTGCGATGACCTGCAAGTAAACTTCGGTCTTCCCACTGCCCGTAACTCCTTCTAAGAGAACTGGCTGAGAATGACTCTGACCAATTTTCTGAGTGATTGCCGTAACCGCTGCGGCTTGTTCATCATTTAAGGTCAGACTTTGTTGCTGCCGCTCCTTTTGGAAATAAGCAGCAGAACGGCTGATTTCTCTATCCTCAATGCTAATTAGGTTTTCTTTGATAAAGTAATTAATAATATCGCGCGAAAAGTTTTCTCGCAAATCAGCCAAAAGCTGGCTGTCCTGCTGCTCCAGCAAGACTTCTTTTAATGCTTGTTTTTTCTTAGCTTGTCGGGGAAGGTCATGATTTTGCAGAGCGGTATGATTGACCTGATACCATTTCTCAGTCTTAATATGCTTCTTGTCCGTCGCCTGATACTCCAGCCGAATGCGGCCAGTTTGGGTCAGTCGCATCAGCTTGGCCTGGCTTTTCTTGTCCAAATCAGAAAAGCGAAGACTGTCCTCCTGACCAAAGATAGCTGAGCGTTCCTCATCATTCAGCAGCTCCGTCGGATAGAGTAGTTTATCATAGCTGGAGTTGAGAAGACTAGGCAGCATGGCCTTTAAAAGGCTAATCTTATAGGAAAAGACTGACTTGCGCAGCTCGTCCGCCAGCCAGAGCTGTTCCTGATTCAGCACGGGACTGAAATCAAGGACTTCCGCAATCTCCTTCAGCTCTTCTTGGTCTCCTGTCTCATCAAAACCAACCACAATCCCTTGAATCAAGCGATTTCCCTGCCCAAAAGGAACATGAACCCGCATGCCAGCTGCCAGCATCCCTGCAAACTCTTCTGGAATAGCATAGCTATAGGGCTTGTCCGTCTGCATCAGAGGAACATCCACAATAATCTTTGCTAGCTTCACATTCTCACCCCACTTTCCTAAACATCATTACAGAAAAAATAAGATTGAGCATCCCCAACCTTAAATCTTCTCACCTTCTTCTTTTTCTTTAGCGATTTGCTCTTTAATCTTGCGTTCTTCTTCTTCTTTACGCAGGCGCTCTTCTTCTGCCCGACGGCGAACTGCCTCACGCTTGCCTTCTGGATCTGGATGGATAACGACATTGCCGGATTCAATTTCTTCCAAAGCACGAAGAGTGGATTTGACAGACTTGAATTCCTGCGTAGCGGGAGCTCCAGCTTCAAGCTCATGAGCGCGCTTAGCTTCTAAAATAACCAAGGAATACTTTGACGGAACCTTGTCCAGCAAAGTGTCAATAGACGGTTTTAACATCATAATTTTCTACCTAATTTCTAACTTTCTATCGAATAATCGTTTCATTTTTTGGAAGCATGTCCTGATAACGGCCGATAACACGGTCTACTCGGAAATGCTCTGCTTCAATCACGCGCTTGACTCGGTCGGCAGCCAGCGGAACCTGATCATTGACAATGGCATAATCATACTCGCGCATGAGGGCAATTTCTTCTTTGGCCTTTTCAATGCGCTGGGCGATAATCTCAGCACTGTCTGTCCCACGGCCGACCAAGCGGTCTTTGAGTTCTTCTAAGTCTGGAGGAGTCAAAAAAATAAAGACGGCATCTGGAACTTTTTTCTTGACTTGCAAAGCTCCCTGAACCTCAATCTCTAAGAAGACATCAATACCTTTATCCAACGTTTCATTGACATAAGTCAGAGGCGTCCCGTAGTAGTTTCCTACATACTCTGCATACTCCAGCATCTGTCCCTGACGAATCAGCTCTTCAAACTCCTCGCGAGTGCGGAAGAAATAGTCAACTCCATCCACTTCACCTGGACGCTGAGGACGAGTCGTCATGGATACCGAGTACTGAAATTGGTTATCAGTGCTTTCAAAAATTTCTCGTCTAACAGTCCCTTTTCCTACACCAGAGGGACCAGAAAAGACGATTAGTAAGCCTCGTTCCGTCATCATGTCTCCTTCACAGTCTTTCTATCTAGTGTAACAAAATTAGGCTGATATTTCAAGAGGATAGGAAGAAATGTATGTGTCTAGAGTTTTGAGAAAATAGAAAAAATAAGCAAGCAATCATACGGAAAACTAAATAGGCCAGCAGAACATTCAAGAAAAAAGCAATCTGTTACCAGACTGCATTTCTTCTTTATTTTGCGTAGTCAACGGCTCGCATCTCACGGATAACTGTTACCTTGATATTGCCTGGATATTCTAAGTTATTTTCGATCTTTTCACGAACATCGTGAGCCAAAATCGTAATCTTGTCATCCTTAATCTTGTCCGGCTGAACCATAATCCGGATTTCACGACCGGCTTGTAAAGCAAAGCTGTTCTTGACACCCTTGAAGCTATTAGCGATTTCTTCCAAATCTTGGAGACGCTTGATATAGCTTTCCAGAGATTCACTGCGGGCACCTGGACGAGCAGCACTGAGAGCGTCTGCTGCAGCTACGATAACAGCAATGACACTTTCCGCTTCCACATCTCCGTGGTGACTGGCAATCGTATTAACAACAACTGGATGCTCCTTGTACTTACGAGCCAGTTCTGTCCCTATTTCCACGTGGCTGCCTTCAACCTCACGGTCGATAGACTTGCCAATATCATGGAGGAATCCAGCACGGCGAGCTAAATTGGCATTTTCACCCAACTCAGCAGCGATGATACCGGAAAGCTTGGCCACCTCAATAGAGTGTCGCAGGACGTTCTGACCATAAGAAGTACGGAACTGCAAGCGCCCCATGATTTTCATCAAATCAGGATGCAGGTTAGGAGCTCCGATTTCATAAGCTGCGGCTTCCCCGTACTCACGGATACGATTGTCAATTTCTAGACGGTTCTTCTCAACCAACTCCTCGATGCGAGCTGGATGAATGCGACCGTCTTTCAAGAGTGCTTCCATGGTCATACGAGCAATCTCGCGACGAATCGGATCAAAACCTGAGAGAGTAACCACTTCGGGCGTGTCATCAATGATGACATCAATACCAGTCAGACTTTCAAAAGTCCGAATGTTGCGACCTTCACGGCCAATAATCCGCCCCTTCATACTGTCATCTGGCAGATGCACCGTTGAGTTGGTTTGCTCGGCGACATAATCACCGGCAATACGCTGCATAGCTTGGACCAAGATATTCTTCGCAACCTTGTCAGACCGCTCTTTGATATCTTGCTCCGCATCCCGAATTCTAGTCGCAATCTCTTTAGAAAGCTTGTCCTCGGTCTGCGTCAAAATAATATCACGCGCTTCTGTCTGCGATAGCGAAGCAACTCGCTCCAGCTCTGCTGCCTTCTGCTTTTCAAGTTCCGCTACTTGTTCTTCACGCGCATCAATGTGTTTAGATTTATCTGAGAGACTTTGTTCTTTTTGCTCCAAAGCCTTTTCTTTGTTGCTTAAATTATCGTCTTTGCGGTCAAGGGTAGAAGCACGCTCTGTCAAGCGGCTTTCGATTTGTTTTAACTCTTGACGTTCAGACTTAAATTCTGCATCAACTTGTTCACGATATTTTCTGGCTTCTTCTTTTGCCTCCAAAAGTGCTTCTTTTTTAAGCGAACTTGTTTCTCGCTTGGCTTCTTTGACAATCAAATCAGCTTCGCGTTCAGCCTGTCCGCGTAAATTGGTTGCTTCTTGTTCAGCATTTAAAAGAGTAAGCTCTGCAGCTTCTTTAGATGATTTCATCTTAGCCGAGACACTTACATATCCAATCACTAAACCAATGATGGCAGCAAAAACAGACATAATTATAGGAAATAGGTCCATGTTTTTACTCCAAATCTATTTAATTGTTGAATTCAAAATTCCATACTATTCTATCACAAATCTAAAAAATTCACAAACCTATTTTTTGAAAATCAAGAAAGCTTTTGTCCATTTTTTAGAGACAAAATCATCAAAGTTTGTAGAAGCCTGAGCACCAAAACTTTTTCAAACCATAAACAAGATTATTCAAACTTTTTATTTTTCTAAAACTTAAACTTTATTCCCAAATAAAAAATTTTTATGCTATAATCAGAGAAAGAAAAGGAGTATATGAGACAGGCTTTTTCTTCGCTAACAAGACAAATCTATGGCTTGATATCACTAGAAAAACCTTCTCGCACTCGCTACATTGTAAAGGAGAAAACATGTCTAAAGAAGTTATCGTTGAAAGCTTTGAGCTGGATCACACCATTGTCAAAGCACCTTATGTCCGCCTTATCGGAGAAGAAACTGGCCCTAAAGGCGACATCATTTCCAATTTTGATATCCGCTTGGTTCAGCCTAACGAAGATTCCATTCCAACTGCCGGCCTGCATACCATCGAGCATTTGCTAGCCATGCTGATTCGCAAGCGCATTGATGGTATGATTGACTGCTCGCCTTTTGGCTGCCGCACCGGTTTTCACATGATTATGTGGGGCCAACACAGTTCTAACCAGATTGCTCAGGTTATCAAATCCTGTCTGGAAGAAATTGCTGAAACAACTAGCTGGGAAGATGTCCCTGGAACAACCATTGAATCCTGCGGAAACTACAAGGATCACAGCCTCTTCTCAGCCAAAGAATGGGCTAAACTTATTCTCAGCCAAGGAATCTCAGATGATGCCTTTGAACGCCATGTGATTTAAAACAATAAAAAGTTCTCGAAATCGAGAACTTTTTTTGTGCATATATAATGAAATTCATCAACAAACTAGAAATCAAGTGAGTCAGCATGACCCGGACCATTTCCGACGAAGTAGCCAGTCTTACAGTTGATACTGAAGAGGTAGGTGCCGTCTGGCTTGAAGAGGTTATAGTAGCCGTTTCCTTTAATAATATTGACGCGTTCCAGGATATAGTTATCACCAGAAATATAACCACGCTCACGAGAAGTTTGCAAAATTTTCTCCAGAACGCCAGGGTTGAATGTCCAAGCTGGATTGTTGACGTCATCAATAGCCGCTTGGTTATAAGGGACTCGACTGAGATCTCTCTGCAGATTTACTCCATTGCTTGGAAGACCATAGCCAGAGTATGAGCTGGAAGCGCCTGAACCAGAAGCAGACGAGCTTGAACCGCCGCTTGTACCCGTACCGGTGCCTCCCTGATCAGTAGCAGGCGCTGGTGTTGGTACTTGTTGACTACGTCCTTGGGCAATTGCTGCCTTTAGAACTTCATCTAACTTAGCATTGCCACTTGATACATCTGAGAAGGTCGCATTTGTATTGGCCTTGGCTTCCTTGTTCAAGACACCGTCAGTGATTGCTCCGCCATCAAACTGCGAATTGACACTTTGGATAGCCGAAATCTGCTTGACCAAGGAATCGTACTTGCTCTTGGCTGCATCATAATCTTTGCTGCCTTTTAGCTTTTCAAGTAAGGTTTTTAATTTTTCCAAGTCGCCGAATTTACTGTTTTTGACAGCTGTCTGATTGCTATCTGTGAAAAATGCAGCATATTCATCATTAAAGGACTTCAGATTCTTGGCAGTATTATCAGAGCTAGAGGAAGACGAACTCTTTTTGCTGGACTGCGATGTTGAAGAGCTGGAGCTTGTAACGGTCTTGTGACCCCAATTATGCCCCAGAGCAAAGTAGAGCCCTGTTCCCGCTACAGCAATCCCTAGAAGTCCCAAGACAGGATAAAGGAAAGCTTTTTTCTTGTAGAAAGGTGTCTTAGGAACCTCTAATTCCTTCTCATCAAGCGGCTCCGGAATAGGACCGTAAGATGTCTTTTGAACGGGAGCAGCAATCGAATCCGCCTGCTCTGAGCGTTGACTGCGAGATCCTAAGGGGTTTGGAGCTGCTTCTGGCTCACTTGCAGTCTCAGTGGCTGTCGACTGAGCTGTTTGAATCTCCTGTTCACTTTCAACCTCTTGCCGTCTTTCTTTGATGAAGTCGGTCAAATCAGAAGAGGCTTGCTCAGCCTGAGCCGTTTCCTGCTCCTGCAGCTTTCTGATTTTCTGGGTTTCAAATTTTCCAGCTTCGATTTCCTGACGGTGCTGCTTGATATACTTATCCAGCACATTGTCGCTTTCATTCACACCGGCTTCCAGCTCCTCTTTCTTACGAGTGGCTTGGCCGACTGTCATTTCCTTGGCCTCTTCAAAATCAAGGACCGACTCTTTCTTTTCTTCTTCCGGTGAGTAGTTTTCTTCTTTCGTCACGGCAAATCCTTTCTAATCTAACTGACGTTTGACCCGCTGGCCAAAATACTGATATAAATCAACTTTTAAAGTACCATTATAAAGTTTGCGTTTTTTATCGGCCTGACTGCCGTATTTGCTTTCAAAAGCTTCATCGCTGGTCAGGATAAATTTGCTCCAGGTTTTGAGCGGAGCAAAGGTTTCTCCCATTTCCTGATAAAGCCTAGTCACAGCCTCATCATCTAGAAGGCGCTCCCCGTATGGTGGATTAGAGATAATCACACCATTGATCTTATCTGTATGCAAATCCTGCAGACGCATCTGCTTAAACTGAATCTTCTCTGCAACTCCTGCTTGCTCAGCGTTTTTTCGAGCTAGCTCTACCATACGGCCATCGATATCCGAGCCAGCAATATCCAGCTGGATGGTCTGATCAATCTGACTGAGTGCAGTCGAGCGAGCCTGGGCTACCAGGTCTTTATCCACCCAATTCCAGTCTTCAAAGGCAAAGGTACGATGGAGTCCTGGCGCTATCTTCATCCCAATCATGGCTGCCTCGATACAAAAAGTACCAGAGCCGCAAGTCGGGTCAATCAAAGGCTTATCTGGATACCAATTGGACAGAAGTAAAATGGCCGCTGCCATATTCTCCTTAATCGGTGCACCGCCCTTATCTGCCCGATAGCCACGTTTGAAGAGGCTGGACCCTGTCGTATCAATCATGACTGTCGCTACATCTTTTAGGATAGAAACCTCTATCCTAAACTCAGCTCCATTTTCCTGCAGGGGCACCCCTTCCGGACGTGCATAATGCTTCTGCAGCTTCTTGACAACTGCCTTTTTAGAAATAGCCTGAACACTAGGCTCGTTGTGAAGTTTTGACTTGACGCATTTAGCCTTGGCAATAGGAAATTTAGCTCCCAGCGGTAGATAATTCTCCCAATCCAGAGCAAAAACTCCCTGAAAGAGCTCTTCGAAAGTCTTAGCTGGAAAACTGCCAACTACAATCTTAATCCGATCGGCCGCGCGCAGCCAGAGATTGGTTTGAATAATGGTACTGACATCACCCTCGAAGCGAACCCGGCCATTTTCGACCTGACAATCAAGCCCCAGCTCTCTGATTTCTCGGCCAACGACAGCTTCTAGCCCTGCCGCTGCGGTCGCAATTAAATTAAATTTTTCTTTCATCTCGGCTTTAAAATGGATTCCAATCTATACAAACAAAGGGAGTGAGACAAAAATCGTGATTTCGTCACATCGATTTTCCTCACTCTCCCTTTTTAAATTTTGGGCTGAGAAGGTTTCGCTACCATTTGTCAGCTAGCTCATTACTTGAAATGTCCATCAGACAAATGAAGCAACAGCTAGTTGGACTTGGCAGAGAATAGAGCGCTCAGCCACTCTCTTGCTATTCTATTATAAAATTTAAAGAGGACAGGACTTGCCGTCCCAGCCTCAGCCTATATGCAATTTTCTGTAAGCCATGTTTTGTTCCGGAAATGACTAGGTACCATTTCCTTCGATAATCATCTGTCTACTGTTTCCAGTCAGAGTGCTATGTTCGCTTCCACGCACTCCATGCCCCGACCAAAGTTTGGGTTGCTAGCTTGAGGGGTTTACCGCGTTCCACTTCTTCTGTTTCCAAAAGAACTACGTCACTGTGGCACTTTCAGACCTAATCAGACATATCCAAAGACTTAGCCCTTTCAGTCGCCGTAACGGAAAAATCCGTCCCTAGGCTTATTTCTTCGCCTAGCACAAACACTACCGGCATCACAGCCAGTGCTAGCATGGACTTTCCTCATGAAAATCTAAAATTTTCACGCGATTATCCAAAAATTGCACTGTTCTATAAGGACCATTATTCACGATCCAAAATTTGTTTCCCGAATACTTCCTTTTCAAGACGGTTCAAGCGCTTCAAGATATCAAAGTTAGTCGCAGAAGTCATCTGTGGGAAGCTTTCTACAGTCGACTGAGTCGCTTGTGTTGATTGGACAGGCTGAGTCGGCTGAACCGGTGCTTTTTCAACCGGCTTCGCAGCTAACTCTTCCTTGAGACGGCGATTTTCCTCGCGCAGCTCCTTTACCAAGGCTGCATAAGTCTCATAATCCTTGATAATATCGTCCAAAAACTCATCTACTTCGGACTTACTATAGCCGCGTACTTCGCGTTTAAAATCCTGATCAAAAATATCTTTTGCTGTAAAAATAATACTTGCCATCTTCTCTCTCCAATCTAGTTTGTCATATTCAATTATAAACAAAATGCACTATAAAAATCAAGATTTATCATCTAATTTCCCGAAAAATTTTCGGCCACTTCATTCAGGTCATCAAATGTTAATTTTTTGATAAAATATTGTTCTTGTTTTTTCATTTCTTGGTAAAGATATTTCAATTTTGTCTCCTGTTCTTCATCGTAAAACAGGTAGGCTCCGTCCGTATTTTGAATGATAAATTGATTGTAATCACGAAACTGACTAGGATTTTGGTAGGTCGGATAAGCATACTTGACGAAATCCGCCTGCTTAAAAGCAGCTAATTTGGCTTGATTGCCTTCGTTCCAATTTTCACCTTGATTCTCAAAGAGAAAGATGGTTGCCGTCTGAAATTCATAGTCCTTTTTCAATTCATTAGCTAGATCCAAAACCCAAGACTCAAAGCCCAGATTGCCCATAAAAACAAGCCAATCCACTCCATCTTCCAAAAAACGGATTAAGTCCCTTTTAGCGGCTTCTTTTATGATGTTTATTCTCATATCTTTTTCCATCGAAATGCCGATTTCAAAGGCTTTGTAGCCTGTTATTAGTAGACTGGTCATTTATTCTCCCTTAAAAAAGTTTTTTGTGGTATAATAGAGTGATGCTATTGTACCAATAAGGAGTTTTATGGTCAACTATCCGCATAAGCTAAAGGCAAAAAGCAGTATCAATAGGCCAGTTTCTGGCATGATTAACTTTGCCAATCGTGGGATGTCTTTTGAAAAGATGATCAACGAATCCAACAGCTACTATCTAAGCAGAGGACTCGCTGTCATCCATAAAAAGCCTACCCCCATTCAGATTGTTAAGGTTGATTATCCGCACCGTAGCCGAGCCAAGATTGTAGAGGCTTACTTTCGACAAGCTTCCACAACAGACTATTCTGGTGTCTACAAGGGCCATTATATTGACTTTGAAGCCAAGGAAACCCGACAGAAAAAATCGATGCCCATGAAAAATTTTCATTCGCATCAGATTGAGCACATGGAGGCTGTCCTTGAGCAAAAGGGCATCTGCTTTGTCTTACTGCATTTTTCCAGCTTAAGGGAGACTTACCTGCTTCCCGCTTCTTATTTAATTGAGTTTTACAAGATCGACAAGGGAGGGAAGTCCATGCCCTTAAGCTATATTCAAGAGCATGGTTATCCGATTGAAATGCAGCAGCTTCCCAGCATCCCTTATCTTGAAATTATCGAACAAAAACTACTAGGTGGTATTATAAATGAATAAACAAACTCTTATGCAGGCTTTAAAATATCTTGCAAGTGCACTTATAACCCTGCTTATGATTGGATTCGTGATTGGCTGTTTGGTATTTACCTACTATGCTGTCAAGGCTCCCAAGCTTTCTGAAAAAGACCTGATCGCAACCACATCCAGTAAGATTTTTGACAGCAATAACAATTTGATTGCGGACCTAGGCGCTGAAAAGCGGGTCAATGCTGAAACAAGTGAAATTCCTACGGATTTGGTTAACGCCATTGTCGCCATCGAAGACCATCGCTTCTTCAATCACCGCGGGGTGGACTTTATTCGGATTGCAGGTGCCCTTATCAGTAACATCCGTGGCGGAGGCCGTCAAGGGGGATCAACTCTGACCCAGCAGTTGATTAAGTTGTCCTATTTCTCAACTTCTTCTTCGGACGCGACCCTTTCACGTAAAATCCAAGAAGCTTGGCTGGCTGCTCAGCTCGAGCGGAAAGCGACCAAGCAGCAAATCTTGACCTATTATGTCAATAAAGTCTACATGTCTAACAGTAACTACGGTATGCAGACAGCAGCCCGAAGCTACTATGGCAAGGATTTAAAAGATTTAAGCTTACACCAAACGGCTCTGCTGGCAGGTATGCCTCAGGCACCGAATCAATACGATCCCTACACCCATCCAGAGGCTGCAACCAATCGCCGTAATCTGGTACTTCGTGAGATGCACGATCTCAAATACATCACAGATGAACAATATGAGCAAGCCAAAAACACACCTGTAACTGACGGACTTCAAAGTCTGAAAGCTTCTACTAGCTACCCAGCTTACATGGATAACTATATTAAAGAAGCAATTGAACAGGTTGAAGAAGAAACTGGTTACAATGTCCTGACAACTGGTATGGAAGTCTATACAAACGTCAACACAGAGGCTCAGCAGAAACTCTGGGATATTTACAATACTGAAGACTATGTAGCTTATCCAGATGATGAAATGCAGGTTGCCTCCACCGTTATGGATGTCCAAACTGGTAAAGTCATTGCCCAACTCGGTGCCCGTCACCAGTCTACCAACGTATCCTTTGGTACCAACCAAGCTGTTGAAACCAACCGTGACTTCGGTTCAACTATGAAGCCAATCACAGATTACGCTCCAGCTCTTGAAAATGAAGTCTATACTTCAACTGCTGCTCCTATCACAGATGCTCCATATAACTTCCCGTATTCCAGCACACCAGTTTATAACTGGGATAAGAAATACTATGGCGGGATGACGATTCAATACGCGATTCAGGAATCCCGTAACGTTCCTGCTGTGAAAACGCTGGAAGCCGTTGGTCTGGATGAATCCCTCAAGTTCCTGAATCGGATAGGGATTAACTATCCTGAAATGTTCTATGTTAATGCCTTTTCAAGTAATACCAGCAAATCCGGCAACGAGTACGGAGCCAGCAGTGAAAAAATGGCTGCTGCCTATGCTGCTTTTGCCAATGGCGGTACTTACTACAAACCTCAGTATGTCAATCGCGTCGTTTTCAGTGACGGAACGGAGAAGACCTTCTCCAACAATGGTTCCAAGGCTATGAAGGAAACGACAGCCTACATGATGACCGATATGATGAAAACAGTCTTGCAGTCTGGTACAGGTACAAACGCTGCCATTTCTGGTGTTTATCAGGCTGGTAAGACTGGAACCTCCAACTATGCTGATGATGAATTAGCCAAACTGACCAAGCCTTACTACTACTCTAGCATTGTCACGCCAGACGAGCTCTTCGTTGGTTACACACCTAAGTATTCAATGGCTGTTTGGACTGGCTACTCTAACCGCCTGACACCAATCCTTGATGACGGGGTTAAGGTTGCAACAGATGTCTACCGCGAAATGATGCTTTACCTAGCTCAAGACGGCTCTGCTTCAGAAGATTGGGAAATGCCAGATGGTCTCTACCGCAGTGGCTCTTATGTCTACCTCAACAGTGGTACCGGCTATAACCGCTACTACAATAATCAACAGTACTATAACTATTCTAGCTATAGCAGTTACAATACAGAATCTAGCTCTGACACATCAGCTTCCAGTGAGCATTCTGGCGATTCAAACAATAGCTCTTCTAGCCACAATGACTCATCTTCCGGTGACGGTGGAAATGACTAGGGTTACGAAGATTAGAATACAAACTAAAAGAGTAAGAATGAAAAATTCTTACTCTTTTCTTATTCTCTCATCAAAGCTTACTTTGCCAAAGCTCCCATGGGATCCCAAGGAGCCAAGACAATAGGCTCTTCTTCATAAGCAGCTAATTCTGCGGCTGTCAAAAACTCTTTACGAACGACGATTTGATAGGTATACTCGTCCATCCAAGCGTCAGAGGCTACGAAATAGCCCTTGTTACCAACCTTTTCACCCCAAGAGTTTTCGACCTTCCATTTCTTAGCCTTACCATTTTCATCCAAGTCTACCCCTGTCAAGACCATGGCGTGGGTCATGAGGCTTTCGCTATAGTCCAAGCGGCCAGCCTTGTCCTGAGTTAGTCCAATATCCATGCTGGCAGTGAAATCGTGCATCCCCTCTGCCATAACACCTTCCTTGCGATTGCTAGACTGACCAACATCCGAGCCAAACCAAACGGTCTCACCAGCCTGCATTTGAGCGATAGCCAGCTCTTTTAGTCGGTCCATTTCAACATTCAAATAACGAACGGGCTTGCTGCCAACGACATTGCCCAACATCTCAACTGAATAGGACCGACCATAAGGCTTGTCTGCAGTCGGCGCATTGATGATAGAAACATAGTCATCTAGCTTTAGATCGACATATTTTTGATAGAAAGTCAGAGGTGTCAATCCGCTCTCGCTATGGAAATGATTGTCCTTATCGCGATAAGAAAAGTCAAACTGGCGAGGCGGCAATCCTAAATTCATAGCTAGAAAGTTAAAGACTTCCTGTAAGAGTTCTTCTTTCTTGGCCTGAAGTTCAGCCGATTCTGCCCCTTCCGCTGCTAATTCTCGCAAAATCTGCGCATCTTGACGCAGGAGTTTATTGAGAATCTGATTGAGCTCGCGACTGTCACTGGAAGAGATTGACTCTGGATAGACCGACTTGGGTACGACCCCGTATTTCTCAAAGAGGGAAACAACCATATCCCACTGACCGCCATCCTGCTGAGGCGTGTCTAAGAGAAACTTGACCTTGCGATTAGTCAATTCTTGGTCAGCTGTCGCCAGCACCTGCTCTAAGAACCAGTTGGATTTTTCATATTTATCCCAAAAGAAGGTATGGGCCTGAGATAGCTCAAAATCTTCCAATTGGAAGTTCGCAATCATCTTGTGGCGGAAAGTATTAAGAGCTGCAAACATCCAACAGCGCCCTGAAGCTTTCTGGTCACTGACCTTATCTTTCGTGAGATCTAGTGAAAAAACTGGTGTATTTTCCACGGCAGCGCTTCGCTTCTCCAAAGAAGTCAAAAGGCCATTGTGACTGATAGCATTTTCCATTGCTGCAAACTTGGGATTGGCCTCATAAGCAGCATACAACTTATCTGTAAAATCTTGTTCTAACGAATGCATAGAATCCTCCTTGTCATTATACATCTATTATAGAACTTTAAAAAAGGAGCGCAAGTAAAAAGGCTGGACAAAAGAGTCCTAGCCTTTTTCTAAATCGGATTTTAGGATTCCATAGACGGAAACATCTTTGACTTGTCCTTTATGAAATACAGCCTGACGGAAAGTGCCCTCGTAGCTCATGCCAGCTTTGGCCATGACACGCCCAGAAGCTGGATTGGCTGTTACAAATTTTGCTGTGACACGATTGAAACCTGCGTCTTGCAAGAGGTTGTTCAAAACAGCTTTCAAAGCTTCTGTCATCAATCCTTGTCCCCAATAGTCTTTACTTAGAATGTAACCGACCTCGCAAGCATTGACTGCCTCATCCATGTCCACCACACTGATGTCCCCGATTACAGAATCAGGATTTTCTTTCAGGCAGATGGCCCACTTGTAAAAATCCATGTTTTGATAATTCTCAACCCAGCGAGCAATAGACTGTTTGGTGACTTCAGGACTCTCGTGAGCATCCCAGGTCACATGCAGCAAATTATCCGGACGAGAAGCCCAGTTGTCATACATAGCTTGAGCATCCGTTTCCAGAAAAGGTCTTAGCAAAAGACGTTTGGTTTCAATGAACTGTGTACCTATCTTTTTCATAACTTCCTCGTTTCTTGGCTCAGACTAAAAAGTTCTGATAGAGATTTTCACTTCCAAAACTCGTCAAAAATTGTAATTGGCAAATGGCGTTTGTGCTGACCTTTATGCCACCAAGATTCGATAGTTTCTTGGGCTTGGGTTGAAACGGACTTACCTTCAAGATAATCATCAATTTCATTATAGGTCACTCCCAGAGCGACTTCATCCGCAATCCCAGGTTTTTCTTCTTCCAAGTCAGCCGTCGGCACCTTTTCATAGAGAGCCGGATCCGCTCCTAAGGCGGCCAAAAGCTGCTTGCCTTGACGCTTATTGAGACGGTAAAGTGGTAAGATATCTGCTCCTCCATCACCAAACTTAGTGAAAAAGGCCGTGACATTTTCTGCTGCATGATCCGTCCCAATGACAGCCCCGCTGTAAGAACCGGCCAGAGCATACTGGGCAATCATACGACTGCGCGCCTTGATATTACCCTTGTTAAAATCAGAGACTTTGGCACCTGTTGCCTCCACAGCCTTTGTCATAGCATCGGCGGATTCCTTGATATTGACTGTCAGACTAACATCAGGCTGGATAAAAGCCAGAGCCTTTTGCGCATCATCTTCATCTGCCTGGACACCATAAGGCAGGCGGACAGCGATAAAGCGATAGCCATCATCTACAGTTTCAGCCCGCATTTCTTCTACAGCCATCTGAGCTAAGCGGCCAGCCAAAGTAGAATCCTGACCACCAGAAATTCCCAGAACATAACTTTTCAAAAAAGGGTGCTTCCTCAGATAGGCCTTGAGAAAGTCTATCGACTTGCGGATTTCTTCCTCCGGATTTATGACTGGTTTGACGCCCAATTGAGCGATGATTTCCTCTTGTAGACTCATTTTTCTGCTCCTGTCTGGTAGGCTTTCTTGCGCATCTGGTCAATTAAGTCCATCTTATCCTGCCAGATATCTCGAGCCAAGTCAACTGGATAATCCTGTGGATTGAGAACCCGCTTGTACTCGTCCCAAAGTTTATCAAATTCCTTACGGGCATAGGCTTGAATTTCGGTCAGACTTAGCTGATCATAGACTAAATTACCTTCTTGGAAAATATCGACCAAAAGCGGTACGGCATCAAAATTTTTGACAGTTTTATTGATATAGGTATAGGTTGGATGGAACATTTCCAGCTCTTCCAAACCATTGACATCAAGGCCATCATAGGTAATGTAGTCTCCTTCGGACTTCCCTTTTTCACGACTGGTAATACGCCAAACCTGCTTCTTGCCTGGAGTAGAAACTTTTTCAGCATTATTGGACAGCTTGATGGTATTGCGCAATTCTCCATTCTCATCTTCAATAGCTACAATCTTATAAACTGCTCCTAAAGCCGGCTGGTCATAGGCTGTAATCAACTTGGTACCCACGCCCCAGACATCAATCTTAGCCTTTTGCATTTTCAAGTTGAGAATGGTATTTTCATCCAAATCATTGGACGCATAAATCTTAGCATCAGGGAAGCCAGCTTCATCTAATTGCTGCCGAACTTTCTTAGAAATATAGGCAAGGTCTCCCGAATCAATGCGGACACCCAGAAACTTAATCTTGTCTCCTAGCTCACGCGCCACCCGAATGGCTGCCGGAACGCCTAGGCGCAATGTATCGTAGGTATCTACTAAGAAAACACAGTTACGATGAGTCTCAGCATAAGCTTTAAAGGCCTCATAATCATTTCCATAGACTTGAACGAGAGCATGAGCATGCGTTCCCAAGACTGGAATATCAAAGAGCTTTCCAGCCCGAACATTGCTGGTTCCGTTAGCTCCGCCAATCACAGCAGCCCTAGTCCCCCAAATAGCAGCATCCATTTCCTGGGCCCGGCGTGTACCGAACTCCATCAGAGGTTCATCTTCGATGACAGAGCGGATACGGGCTGCCTTGGTGGCAATCAGCGTCTGAAAATTAACGATATTGAGAATAGCAGTCTCAACAAGCTGACACTGAGCCAGTGGACCTTCCACCTGCACGATTGGCTCATTGGCAAAAACCAAATCACCTTCCTGAACAGACCTTACGGTCAGGCTCATCTTGAGATTTCGCAAATAATCCAGAAACTCTCCGTGATAGCCCAGGGTTTGCAAATAATCTAAATCGCTCTGGCTGAACGTCAGATTATTGAGATAGGAAATAATTCTTTCCAAGCCCGCAAAGACCGCGTAGCCGTTATTAAAAGGATTCTTACGGAAAAAAACTTCAAAAACCGCATGCTTGTTGTGAATATTTTGCTTGAAATAAACCTGCATCATGTTGATTTGGTACAAATCAGTGTGTAGAGTTAAACTATCATCTGGGTACATCTTCTTGCTCCTTTACGCTAGATACCTTTTATTATATCATAATTCCAAAAAAGCTAAGCAAATCCTGTCAACTCACTTGAATAGACACACTTGCTTAGCTTATATTTTTATGCTTGCTCTGTAAGATATTTGTAGGCTTCCTGACTGGCAATGGCACCATCACCAACAGCTGTCGTAATCTGGCGCAGGTCTTTCTGGCGAACATCACCAACAGCGTAAATACCGGCTACTGACGTTTTCATCTGATGATCCGTCAGAATCCAGCCAGCCTCATCAGTAATGCCCAAATCCTTAGCAAATTCACTAACCGGATCCAGACCGACATAAATGAAGATGCCACCAAACTCTGCCTGACTAAGCTCACCCGTCTTGACATTCTTAAAGGTTACGCCAGTAACCTTACGCTCATCACCATGGATGCTTTCCACTACAGAATCCCAGACAAAGCGAATCTTTTCGTTGGCAAAGGCGCGATCCTGCAGAACTTTTTGTGCTCGCAGCTCATCGCGACGGTGAACGATGGTCACACTTTTTGCAAAGCGCGTCAGGAAAATAGCTTCCTCTACCGCTGAGTCGCCACCACCGACAACCAGCAAATCTTCATCACGGAAGAAGGCACCGTCACAGACCGCACAATAGGAAACCCCGCGGCTGTTGAAGTCTTCCTCACCAGGAACTCCCAGATGACGATGATTAGCGCCAGAAGCAATGATGACCGTTTTAGCTTCAAAACGCTCATCTTCTGTGATGATTTCCTTGAAATCGCCTCGGTCTTCAATTTTTTCTACTAGGCCAAAGAGATGTTCAACACCCAGATTCTCCAGAGGCTCAAACATTTTCTCTGCTAGCTCAGGACCACTGATATTGGCATAGCCTGGATAGTTTTCAATGTCAGCTGTATTGTTCATCTGACCGCCAGGAATACCACGCTCCAGCAGGGCAACTTTTAGGTTACTGCGGGCTGCATAGAGGGCAGCTGTCATGCCGGCAGGCCCAGCTCCAATAATAATTGTATCGTACATAACTCTTCTTTCTCCTTGTTGTAACTAGAATTATTCTAACAACTTTTTTACAGTTTTACAAGCATTTAAGCTTTTAGGACAATGAGCAAGCCAAGCGTCGCAAAAGACAGGACTGGAATCGTCATAATGACAATCAGAAGGACATCGTACAGATGACTCTGGCGCTCCTTAGCCGTCTTGTCCTTGCGGCGAATCATCCGCAGTCCAATCCATAAACCCGCAATGATCCCTACACCGACTGCAGTATAAATCAGACTCTCGATATAAAGTGCAAATATTTGATCTAACATGTCAACTCCTCAAAGGTCAATCAGCCTCGTAGTGCAAAGAAAGGTAACAACTCCAAATCTAACCGTCAGCATAAAACACCAACTAGATAAGAAAGTCTGCTCCACAGTATGCTAAGACTGAAAACAAACTCAGCTGGTCTAGCCAACTGAGCCTTCACTGTCTCTATTATATCAAATATAGGTCCGTTTGTAACTAGCAAAAAATTCCTTGGTTCTTTCTTCCTTTGGATGATGGATAATCTCATCTGGTGTCCCAGACTCTATGATTTTCCCCTTGTCCAAAAAGAGTACCCTGTCAGCCACCTGAGCGACAAAGGACATATCATGACTGACCAGAATCATTGTTTGGCCAGACTTGGCTGCATCAGCGATTGATTTTTCTACTTCTCCGACTAACTCAGGATCCAAGGCTGAGGTCGGCTCGTCTAGCAAAAGAACATCTGGCTTCATAGCTAAAGCCCTTGCCAAAGCCACCCGCTGCTTCTGACCGCCTGACAGATGTCTAGGATAGTGATTTTCTCGGTCTGACAAGCCAACCTTTGCTAACTCTTCCTTGGCTAGCTTAGTCGCTTCTTGGTCTGACAATTTCTTAACTACCAGTAGACCTTCCTTAACATTTTCCAGAGCTGTCCGACGAGAAAAGAGGTTGAACTGCTGAAAGACCATGGCTAGCTTGCGGCGCAGCAGCAAGATCTCATCTTTGGAAATCCTTGAAAAATCCACTTTGAAGCCGTCGATAGCAATCTTTCCGCTATCTGGCTGTTCCAGATAGTTGAGGCTGCGGAGAAAGGTTGACTTCCCAGCACCAGAAGAGCCAATCAAAGCTACCACTTCGCCTTTTTGAATATCCAAACTGAGATCATCCAGAACCTTTTGACCTGAAAAAGTCTTACTTAAATGTGAAATATTAATCATCAGATTCCTTCTCCTTCTGCTTGCTGAAGCGATTCAAATTTATCCGGCTGCTTGATATCCATCATCTTTTCAATCCAGCGACCAAGCTGCTCAATGAGAATATTGACAGCCCAATAAATCAGGGACACCGAGATAAAACGCTCAAAATAACGGTAGTCTGCCCCTGCGATAGCCTGCGCCTTGGCAAAAATTTCCACTACACCAGCACTAAAGGCCAGAGAAGTCCCCTTGGTCAAGCCAATCAGGGAATTAATCAGACTAGGAGTCGCTACCACTGCTGCATTGGGGATAATGACACGCATATAAACCTGCTTGTTGGTCATCCCTAAGCTGCGAGCAGCCTCAATTTCTCCCGGATCTACGGACAAGATTGCTGCCCGGATGGTCTCACTTGCATAAGCCGCTTCGTTGAAAGCGAAGGCAACAATCGCAAAGACAGACGCTGGAATCTCGTTGATATTAAAGTTTGTGCCATATTTCTGATTGATGGCCTTGAGCAATAAAGGAATCCCAAAATAGGTCAGCATGAGCTGGACCAGCAGAGGCGTTCCTCTCAGAAAACTGACAAAGAAAGCCTGAATCGGATACAGGACTTTAACCCGATTAATCTTGACGACAGCAAAAACCATGGCAAGCATAATACCAAAGACTGCACCGCCCACCGTCAAAAGAAGGGTGATTGGCAGATTTTGCAAAATGCCCGGAATGGCCTCAAAAACGGCCCTTAAACTAAATAATTTACCATCTGGAATGATCTTGAGAAACTCCTCATACCAACCAGTTGTCAGAAGATAAGTTGTAACCACTGTTATTACTTCCTTTTCTTGATAATGAAATATTTTAACACAATTCTGGAACAAAACAAAGAATTTGCTCCGCTTTGACTAGCAAGCTACGGCCTTTTTGACAATTAAAATATGAGTAGTATGTGCAAATATCCTGTAGCCAAATACCAAATAGACCGCACTAAGCCCAATATAAAAATAGACTAGTTTCACTAGTCTATCATATCTATCTCACAAAGACTAATATATTTTTCTTATCACAGCGATAAGAAAAGTATATCACTAAAAGGTTTGCCGCTTAGCCTTACGCTCTGCCCGACCACGTGCACGATTCTCTGCTCGCTTAGTCTTGCGGCGCTTTTCGTTCACCGCCCACTGGATTTTTTTCTTGTAGCCTGGTTTGATTTTTTTCTTTTTCTTCTTGACCAGCCCCAGCATTTCCGTATCCAGCTTCTCCCGGCTCTTTTCCCGATTGGCCCGACGGTCTCGGTCGTAGGTATCCTGGAATTCGTCATCTTTTATCATCTTGGGAATGAACTTAATCCCCATTTTTTCCAACTCCCGAATATCTGAGTCGTCGCTCGGCTGGTAGAGGGTAATGGCTGTGCCGAGAAGACCATTACGGCCGGTGCGGCCTACCCGATGGACAAAGAAAGACAAGTCCTGAGGAATGGCATCGTTGATAACATGGCTAACACCTTCGATATCAATCCCCCTCGCTGCCAAGTCAGTAGCGACAATGTACTCAAAATCCAGATTCTTAACCTGATTCATGATACGCTTGCGCTCCCGCGGAGCAATATCTCCATGAATTTTAGCAACTTTGAGCCCTTGAGCTGTCAGATAGCTGTGCAGCTCGTCTGCCCTCGTCTTGGTATTAACGAAAATCATAGCCAGATAAGGCTGCAGGAGCTGACTGATTTGATAAATCTGAGCATTCTTGTCTCGTCCCTTGGTTGATAGGAGCCAGTTTTCAATGGTGTCCGCAATGACCGTCTTGGTCTTAATCTGCTCAATAACTGGATTAGACAGGTATTTTTTCAAAAAAGGCTGAAGCTTCTGTGGAATAGTCGCTGAAAAAACGAGAAACTGCAGGTCTTTTGGCAGCCGGCCTGCAATCTTATCAACTGTCGCCAAAAAGCCCATGTCCAGTGTCATATCTGCCTCGTCAACGACAAAGGTCTTGGCCTTGTGAATGGCCAAGTCGCCAGACTCTACCAAGTCATAAATCCGCCCAGGCGTTCCGATGACGATATGAGGCTGACTGGACTCTAACTTCCCAATCTGACGAGCCTTGTCAGTCCCACCGACATAATTGGCCACCCGAATCTCTTTTTCAGAAAAGCTAGCTAACTGCCGAGCCGCCTGATAAATCTGCGCTGCCAGCTCTCGACTTGGGGCTGTAATAACAGCCTGCACGCTGTCTGCTTCCTCATCCAGCATTTGAAAGATGGGCAGCAAAAACGTGTGGGTCTTCCCAGAGCCTGTCTTGGACTCACCGACCAAATCCCGACCTGACAATACCACAGGAATCAGCTTCTCTTGAACGGTAGTCGCTTCAACGAAGTTCAAATCCCTGAGCGCCTCCTGAATATATTCTTTAAACTTAAATTCTGTAAATTTCATATTGTCCTCTATTCTATTATCCTAACTATTATACCAAAAAAATAACCATCCTGCTTACCCTCAAATCTAAGAAGCAGAAAAGCGAGCCAGAGACTCGCTTCTTGCTATAGATATAGGATAGCCAGGGTCAAGAGACTGCCCACGATACCGATTCCCCAGAAGAAGAAATCGACCTTCCACTCGCTCCACTCCTTGCCGTGGCCAGTTAGGCCACCCAGCTCAAAGTGATGATGAACTGGAGTCATCCGGAAAATCCGCTTGCCACCAGTTAACTTGAAGTAGGTCACCTGCATCATGACAGAAGTCGTCTCAAATACATAGACAATACCAATCAAAAGCAGGGTCCATTCTTGGTGAAGGGAAATAGAGATAGCAGCCAGCATACCGCCCAAAGCCAAGCTTCCTACATCTCCCATGAAAATCTTAGCGGGCTTGTGGTTAAAGACAAAGAAGCCTAGCAAGCCGCCAATCATGCTAATGATGACAATCAGAATATCAAAACGCTTCTGCTCAACAGCAATCACAGCATAAGCCACCAAGCTAATGACTACAGAAATGCTGGCCAAACCATCAATTCCATCCGTCAGATTGACAGCATTGGAGAAGCCAATCAGCCAAAAAAGTACGAAAAAGATATAAAGGAAGCCCAGATGGACAGGAACGGTGAAGACATTCAGCTGGTCGCCAGCTCCGTGCTGATTGTAAAAGAAGTAAAAGACAACTCCACCGACCAGCTGCAGAAACAATTTCTGCTTGGGATTTAGACCCTCGTTGATCTTACGAAACACCTTGAGAAAGTCGTCCAAAAAGCCGACAACACCATACAGGACCAAGATAAAAAGAATCATGATCAAGCCGTTGGACAGCTGATGCGAAATCAAACCTATAACAAAGCTGGCCAGAACGGATGTCAAGAGAAAGACTGTACCACCCATGGTTGGCGTTCCAGCCTTGGCCTGATGCTGCTTAACATCTTCGTGCATTTGTTGGCCTGTGATACGAGCCTTATGGTAAAAACGAATAAAGGCAGGAATGCCGATGATAGTTAGGATAAAAGTTACGATTCCTGCAATAAGAGCAATAAGCATATTAGTCTCCCATTGTAATTGTTATTTTCTTGAGATTTTTCAGCGAAGTATTGGTCTTTTCGCTCTGCTTGACGACCTTGGAGCCCTCTCCTTTGAAAGTGACTTCGATGTCCTGCCACTTGGCAAAACGTTCGACATTGGCCTTGGTCCAGCCGTACATATCAGGCAGACTGTCTAAATCATCTGACAAGATTAAAACCTGTTGGTTGGCCTTAAGATTTTTGCCCTCTTTGACAGATACTTTTTTAATCTTGCCACCTGTTCCCAGCACAATTGGCTGGACTAGGTTGCGACGCAATTCATCTGCCAGACCGCCAGGACTGATTTGATGTTTCAGACCTAGTTGCTTGGTCAGTTTTTCTACGGACGGCATTTTATAACTGGTTTCTTCAGTGACTGTTTCAAGAGCTGGAGTTGCCTCCGTTGTCAGATTAAGGCTGTCTTTGAGAGCGACTGCTTCTTCCAAGACCGGATTGACCACTTCCTGCCAGAATATTGGCTGGAATTTTTCCTCAGGCTGCTGAACAGTCACATACATGATAAATTCAGGATTTTCTGCCGGCGTCATGGCAACAACTGAATAGATATAGTCATTCTCACCCTCTAGATAACCATTTTCAGAAGCGATCTGAGCGGTCCCTGACTTAACAGCTACATTCTGACCAGCCACTTGAATAACAGGCTCGCCACCAACATTCAGGGTTCCTTTGTAGGGGTCTGTTCCGACCTGAACCATATAATCCCGAGTGGTTTGAGCTGCTTTTTCTGAGACAGGATTTCCGATAATTTCCGTCGCAGTCTTACGAGCTGTATTGGTTTTAGGATCATGGATAGCATTGATAAACTTAGGCTCCACCATGACACCATCATTGGCTACGGATGAGAAAGCCCGCAGCATCTGCACCTGTGTCACACCAATCCCTTGACCGAAGGAGCTCATGGCAATCGTTACATAGTTATCACCTGGCAGGGAGCCATAGGTTTCATTCCCCATTCCAAAGCGGGTCGGCAGACCAAACTTAAACTTACTTAAGTAGTCTAGCCACTTGTCATTGCCCATCTTCTGCTCCAGAATGGTCATACCGACGTTACTGGAATAGGTAAATCCTTGGGCAAAGGTCAAGGTCTCCCCTTCTGAAATCCCCATGTTGACGTTCCAGTCCCGAATGGTCGCATCCATGACCTTGTACTCTCTACTGTCATAGGTATCGTTAGGATTAAAGCTACCATTATCAATAGCTGAAGCCAGAGTCATGACCTTCATGGTAGATCCAGGCTCATACTGACCTTGATAGAGCATCGTGTTCCAGTTGCCCAGATTCTTCTCATTCAAGCCTTCCTTGGTATCTGCATTATAGGTCGGCCTTTGAGAAGTGGCTAGGATTTCACCGGTCTTGGCACTGACCAAGGTTGCATTGACAAACTTGCCTTTGACTTTTTCCTGGAAGGCGTTCATCCGCGTTTCCAGGTATGTTTGCAAATCAGCCGACAGCGTTGTATAGACATCCTTACCATCCTCTGCCTGTACAGAGACCTTTTCTGACCCAGGCACAACATTACCATTTCGGTCTTTTTCGTAGGTCACAATCCCATTCTGACCAGCAAGAACCCTATCCAGAGCCTGCTCCATGCCAGAAGTCCCTTTCAGCGTCTTATTACCTTCCTTATCCTCTTGCAGCTGAGCAAGACCAATAAACTGGGAGGCAAACACGCCGTTATTATAACTGCGGTTAGGACTGGTAGTAAAGTCAATCCCTTCAATACCAGCAGCTTCAAAGGCTTCCCGCATAGCATTCATATTACTGTAGGTAATGCCATTGCCCTGTGCCCCGAAGGAAACCTGCTTGAGATTTTTCTGCGACAGCTGGGTTTTGACGTAGTCCTTATCCAGCTCTAGGTATTGATTGAAAATCTCTGCCACCTTATCATACTGGGATTCTTCTACGTAGAGAATCTTGCCAGTAGCTGACTTGTAACTCTTGTCAATAATGGCATAGACATTATAGGTCGTGGCATCCTCTGCAATGGGAACTCCATTTCGGTCATAGATTGTTCCCCGCCGGGCAGCGACTGTGACCGTCTTTTGATGGACTACTTCTGCACCCTTTGATAGATTAACCCCGAACTTCTGGTCTGTCCCGATAATGATGGCAAAATTAATCAAGAAAACGAAAAAGAGAAAGATAGCTAAGATGCTCATGCTCTTTCCCACTTGCCGCCGATTGTATTCAGGGGTTTGCCTATTTTTCAGGGCGTATTTTTTAATTCTTTCAAAAATTCTATTCTTCATCCGTTGAACTCACTGTTTTACGATTTCCCTTCTGGAGTTTCATATCCTGAGAGCTGGCTAACTGAGACAGCCTTTCATAGCGGGTCAGTTCATTGACTTCCTGCTTGATATCGGCCAGCTCTGTCTGCTCCGCTTCAATCTGTGTATTGACTTCTGTCAAATCCCGATCTACCTGCAATAGCTTGGTCTGCATAAAGACGATGCTGACTGCTAAAATAATGGCAGTCAAAACGATAGAGCCGTAAAAGGCCTTCTCAACTCGGGAAAATTTTCGCATCTGATCTTGAAGCGGGTTTGGTCTTTTTTCTGACATTTCTTCCTCACTTGTGTATCTTACGGGCCACGCGCAGCTTGGCGGAATGAGCCCGGTTATTGCTTTCTAATTCTTCTTTGCTTGGTAAAATTGGTTTGCGGCTGACCAGCTCCAGCTTAGGCTGCAGTTCATCAGGAATGAAGGGCAAGCCTTTAGGAATATCCACTGTCGACGCCTCTTTGAAAAGCTGCTTGGTCAGGCGGTCTTCCAGCGAATGAAAGGTAATGACCGCAATCCGGCCGTCCACCGCCAGCAAATCAATTGCTTGCTGAATAGACTCATCCGCAGCGCCCAACTCATCATTGACCTCAATCCGAATGGCCTGAAAAATCTGCTTGGCTGGATGACCTTTCTTCTTTAACTCCTTAACTGGCTTGGCTGACTTGATAATTTCAGCCAGTTCTGTCGTTGTTTCAATGGGCTTGACACTTCTAACCTGCTCAATCTTGCGAGCAATCTGCTTAGAAAACTTATCTTCGCCGTATTTAAAAAAGATTCGTACTAAATCCTGATAGCTATAATGATTAACAACCTCAAAAGCTGTCAAGGCTGCATCGCGGTTCATGCGCATATCCAAAGGCGCATCCTGTTTATAGGAAAAACCACGCTCACGCTGATCCAGCTGAGGACTGGAAACGCCTAAGTCATAACAAATCCCATCAATTTCTTCCACACCGGCTTCTTGCAAACGGCTCTTGAGGTGGCGAAAATTGTCCTTGATAAAGGTCACCATCCCCCGCTCTACATAAGGAGCCAGGCGCTTTTTAGCATTGTCAATAGCTGTCTGGTCCTGATCAAAAGCATAAAGATGCCCCTCATCCCCGAGCTGGCTCAAAAGATATTCGCTGTGACCAGCACCCCCAAGGGTCGCATCGACATAGATGCCGGCAGGCTTAACAGCCAGCTGGTCAACCGTTTCATGAAGAAGAACAGTAATGTGATGAAATTCGTTTGTCATATCTTACTTATTATATCACATTCAAAAGCAAAAAAAAATTTAAAAGAAAAAGTAAGCGGATGAAATCATTTTTAAAATTTTTTGTCAGATATACTTGACACTTTTTTCGAAAAGTATTATACTAGCATAAAATAAAAGTCAAATATAACTGACAAAGTTACTGAAAGCTATCAGTTATAGTATTAGAAAGGAAGGGTGTAATGAATCGTGTCAAAGAATTTCGAAAAGAAAAAAAGATGTCTCAACTAGAGTTGGCCAAGTCTATCGGGGTATCGCGGCAAACTATCAATATGATTGAAAACAACAAATACAACCCCACCCTCGAGCTCTGTATCAATCTGGCTAGAGCGCTGGATACTGACCTCAACGCCCTCTTTTGGGAATCCCAGCTGACAGATGAAGATTCAAATGACTAAGAGTTTTTCCCTGCAGCAACATTCATACCTAAAGAAAGGAAACAAACATGAAAAAACAAACATTCTCAGACAAGATGATTAAACGATTTTACGGCATTACTGGACCTTTGGACGAGCAAAAGCGCCAACAGGCTGAGCACTTAGGAAATATAGGCTTTATTTGGCTTTTCTTGATTTTGCAAGTTGGTAATTTCCTAGCTTTCATGCTAGCCGATATCTATCCAGGCTTAGATGCTCGAATTTACCCCATTATTATAGAGGTTCTTACCTTTATAATAGCTGGTATCATTTACTTCAGGTCTGAGAAAGAGCACCTGGCAGATTTGGATTTGGAACTCATGAGTGAAAAAGAAAGGCGCAAGCTTCAATATCCCGGTCTTAAGATTGCTCTCTTCGTTGGGTTGACTTTCCATCCTATCTTTAGCCTTGTAGAAGCAGTCACTCTCAAGCAAGACTTTTTCACTCTCTTTTTACAAGCTGATCGAATCCTGAAATCAGCCTTGGTCGCTAGCATTTTAGGTGTTTTTATCAGCTTTTACTTTAAATCACGCAAACACCATACTGAACAGAGCGAATAATACCTTGACCTAAGCTAGAAAGGAAACAAACATGAAAAAAGAAACATTCTCAGACAAGATGATCAAACGATTTTACGGCATTACTGGACCTTTGGACGAGCAAAAACGTCAACAGGCTGAACACTTAGGAAATATAGGCTTCATCTGGCTTTTCTTTATTCTGATTTTTGGCAATGCTATCGCCTTTCCCCTAGCCTTTCGCTGGCCCAAAATTATCGCTGTTGCCTATCCTATCCTGCTGGAAATCCTTATCCTCGGCTTCTGTGTCTATATAGTCATCCAAGCACGCCGCAAAGGAATTGATGACCTAGAGCTAGGACTTCAGGATGAAAAAGAAGAAAAAGCTATGAAACATGCTGGTCTCAAAGCAGGTTTCTCTTATTGGTTGCTCTTTTACCCTCTCTTCGGCATCATGATAGCTGTCATGGAAAAGAAAGATATCCTACAAGTTTTGCTTCAGCCTAAACTCATTATAACTGGATTAGCCGCAGGCCTTGGATTTGGACTGATGATGCATTTCATTGCCAAAGGAAAGATTCGCCAAGCACAAAAAAAGGAGGAAGAAGACCTATGAGACTAAATCTCAAAGAAAAAATGGATCTAGGCATTCTGTCCCTCATTATTGCCATCGCTGCTTATTTCTTTTTCCGTATCACGGAGCCTTGGATTTTCTGGCTGGATGTAGCAATCATCGTTAGCTGCATCTATGTAGCCCTCCGCATTTTGAAAAAACGTAAACAAGAATAAAAGAACCCCTCGACAGGAACTTTCGAGCTTCCTAGCGAGGGATTTTTTTATATTTACTTAAGACTCTGGGTCATCCAGACTTCGGCCATGAAGGCCTTTCTCGCGCTGAACTTGACGCAACTTCTCAGGTGTCACATCATTGCCATCCTCATCAACAATCTTGATGCCTTCGATGTGATGACGAACAGAGCGACGGTAGCCTTCGATATACTCTTCACGAAGCTTGGCTTGTTCCACTTTTTCCTCAGCAGTTAGACCTTCAGCTTTTTTCTTTTTAGCTAGTTCGTTGATGCGTTCAATTTTTTTAGGATCCATGATTCTACCTCTCTTACCTTTTATTTCGTATTAATCTGATTAAACTGGGCCAGCTGTCCCGCCTTTGCTGTCAGAGATGCGAGGAGAGCTAGGCGGTTGCTGCGCACAGCCTCATCATCAGCCATAACCATGGTATGGTCAAAGAAAGCGTCAATAACTGGACTGAGGGCAAAGAGTTGATCCAAATTGGCCGCTAAGTCAGATGTCAGCTCTACTGCTTCAATGGCAGCTGCCAAGTCTTTTTCCTCTTGATTTTCAAAGAGAGCTGGATTGACAGCTGTCTGACCTTGGGCTTTCTCAGCTAGATTAAAGACTCGAGATAGGCTTTCCACTGCTGACTTGAAGTTATCTTCCTGAGCTTTTTCTGCTAAAAGCGCAGCTGTTTCTACCAAATCGCGTACGACGAAATGAGTGCTTTGAAGAACAGCTGTCACGATATCTTTTGGAATGCTGCGATCCATCATTTTCTCAACACGGGCACGGAAGAAGTCCAGCACGGCCTCTTGATTGTCATAGCTTAGGCTATCAAACTTCAGTTCGTAAAGTCGACCAAGAAGCTGAGCCAAGTCAATGTTCCAGCCAAACTTGTCCAAGATACGCACAACACCCTGAGTCGCACGGCGTAGTGCATACGGGTCATTGGAACCGCTCGGAATCAGCCCAACTGAGAAGAAGGACAGAATGGTATCCAGCTTATCAGCCAGAGCCAAGACTGCTCCGACCTTGGTGTCAGGCAATTCGCCATCGGCTGAAGTCGGCATATAGTGCTCCCGAATGGCAGCTGCCACCGTAGCATTCTCACCAGCCAGAAGAGCATACTTTTCACCCATGATACCTTGCAGCTCATCAAATTCCCCAACCATGCCAGTCAGCAAATCAAACTTATAAATAGCCGCTGCACGAGCCAAGTCAGCTGTCTCATCAGCATCCAATCCTGCCTCTTGTGCCAAGAGAGCAGCAATCTTGCCAGTTCGCTCCATGTGCTCTGCCAGAGAGCCAATCTTTTCGTGGAAGGTCACATTGCTCAGCTTTTCAACCAAGTCAGCAATAGCCAGCTTTTGGTCTTCCCGCCAGAAGAATTCCCCGTCTTCCAGACGAGCCACCAAGACTTTCTCATTTCCCTTGATGACATTTTCTAAATGCTCTGCATTCCCATTGCGGACAGAGATGAAGTGCGGCAAAAGTTTGCCTTCAGCATCGCGCACAACAAAATAACGCTGGTGCTCTTTCATGGAAGTTACCAAGACTTCCTCAGGCACCTCTAAATATTTGGCATCAAAATTACCTAGAAAAGCAGTTGGATATTCTACCAGATTCAACACTTCATTGAGTAGGTCTTCGTCAATCTCGATAGAAACTCCGTGCTCCTCTTCAAGTGCTCGAATCTGCTCGACAATCATATCTCCCCGCTCAAGAGGACTGGCAATGACAAACTGAGCCCGTAGGTCATCTTCATAAGAATCTGCTGAAGCAATCTCCGTTTCTTGACCCAGGAAGCGGTGTCCTCGGCTAGTACGGCCGCTCTTGATATCCAAGAAATCCAAGTCAAAGGCCTGCTCATCTAAGAGTACAGTCAAGGTGTGGACCGGGCGGATGTATTCAAAGGTGTTGTTGGCCCAGTGCATGCTGACAGGGAAGGTCAGGGCTTGCAGAACTTCTGTCACTGCTGGGATGATCTCTTCTACAGGGCGACCGATTTCTTCCTTGGTCACATAGACGTATTCTTCACCTTTGATTTCGCGGAAAGTAATGTCATCAACCGTTAAACCCTTGCCACGGACAAAGCCTTCTGCAGCCTTGGTAAAGTTCCCATCTTCATCCAGAGCAATTTTCTTAGAAGGACCTTTGAAATCTTCTGTCAAATCAGACTGCTTGTCCGCCAAGCCAACCACGCGCACCGCCAAACGGCGAGGCGTTGAGAACATTTCAATCTTCTCAAAGGTCAGACGATGGTCTGTCAGGAAGGCTCCCATCTTGTCGCGCAGCTGCTTCATGCTCGGTGTCACGACATAGGCTGGCATTTCCTCCAAGCCTAATTCAACTAATAAATTTTTTACCATGATTATTCTCCCTCCTCTGCCAAGAGTTTATCGCGAGTCTCTGCATCCAAAAGCGGATAGCCCAGACGCTTGCGCTCAGCCACAAAGGTCTTGGCCACGACACGTGCTAAATTCCGGATACGAGCGATATAGCCAGCCCGCTCAGTCACAGATACAGCGCCACGCGCATCCAAGAGGTTAAAGGTATGCGAGCATTTGAGAACATAGTCATAGGCGGGGTGCACCAGATGCTCGTCCAGACAGCGCTTGGCTTCCGCTTCAAACTTTTCAAAATTCCCCAAGAGCAAGTCTTGATCGCTGACCTCAAAGCTGTACTTGGAATGCTCATACTCAGGATGCGTGAAAATTTCGCCATACTTAACGCCATCAGCCCACTCAATATCATAGACAGAGTCTACTTCCTGGATATAAGAAGCCAGACGCTCCAGACCATAAGTCACCTCAGCAGTCACCGGCTGAGTTGGCAGACCTCCGACCTGCTGGAAATAAGTGAACTGAGTGATTTCCATACCATCCAGCCAAACTTCCCAGCCCAGACCAGCCGAGCCGGTTGACGGATTTTCCCAGTTATCCTCGACAAAGCGAATATCATGCTCCAGTGGATTGATACCCAAGAGTTCCAAAGACTGCAAATAAAGTTCTTGAATATTGCTTGGAGAAGGCTTCATAACCACCTGAAATTGGTGGTGCTGATAAAGACGGTTAGGATTTTCCCCATAACGGCCATCTGCTGGCCGGCGAGACGGCTCGACATAAGCCGCATTCCAAGGCTCTGGCCCAATAGCCCGCAGGAAGGTATAGGGACTCATCGTTCCCGCCCCCTTCTCATTGTCATAAGCCTGCATGAGCATACAACCCTGATCATTCCAGAACTGCTGTAAAGTCAAAATAATTTCTTGAAATGTTAATTTCTTAGACATTTTTTACTCCTTTAGTTTGTTTATATCTCTTTGTCTATTATTTTCTGCTGTATGAACCAATCCAACAAGGGAAGTGTTTTATCTGTATTTGCCCACCGATGATAAAAATCAAAGACCGCTTGCACACTGCCTAGATTTTCTACTAGCTTGTCAACTGTCAAAAAACTGCGCCAGTATTCGTAAAAAATACTAGCATAATTCCCTTGATAAGTTGAAGTGCCGAAATCATTCAATGAGTGCCAACCGTGCTTTTTCTGAAAGAGCTTTACGAGAGACTGATTACAAGCTTTTTCCACTCGAAATTCCTCATTTGTAAAGAAATACTTGCGGCTAATATACTCAACCATCCCTTCTTCAAACCAGATATAGGCACCGTATCCATCAAAATCATCTAAAAAATGCTCCGACCAATGAGCTAACTCATGGCCCACAATCTGCAAGAGAGAATTTTCAGACAAAGACTGATAGTGGTTTGCTATTGCTTGAGTTTGGTGAGAGGACTCGTAATTCTCCAACTGAAGAAGATATAAATCTTTCCAAACCGTCAATTCGGGAGTCATAACCATCCGCCTATCATTTGTATAGGCTGGTACAGGAATTTCCCGAATGATCTGCGTAGCAGAATCAAAATCGGACCAAATGATGGCTTGCGGTAAATCATAAACCGCAAACTCGTCTTTTAAAAAAGCTAGATAATCCTGCAACTTTGCGGCATTCTTTGCGACGAAATCTCGAAAAGCTGCTAATTGGTTCTCGTCTTTTACAAGATAAAAGTTCTCCACGAATCTCCTTTCTTTCGAACAATAGACTCAGTACGCAAAAGAACCACATCCGACAGTCCTAGGCTATTCACCTAGGGGCGTCAAGACGCGGTTCCACCCTAATTTATTACTTCATTGCTTTTGAAATTATAACCGAAAGCGCCATCTGCACTGCTTCCCTATCCGGCTCACACTATCCCGAACTCGCTAAAAAGTAGACAATGAGAATTCTTTCTAAAAAAGATTATAGCAGAAAATAGGGCCAATGTAAAATACTTATCGAAAAATCCCTCAAGTTTCAACTTAAGGGATTTCAACTAATCTAAACCAATTAGGCTTGTCTAGGCTTTTTCGGTCTTACGACTCTTGGCTTTCTGCCATCGAGTTTTCTTTTTGCCTCTTTGAGGTTGGCAATAGCTTCTTTGACATCTTCCTGGCTGGCACCTGGATCCGCCAAGACTGCCTTAGCCTGTGCATAAGCTTCTAGATAAGCCGACTTCAATGCGTCACTCGCATAGATAAACTTATTGCTAATGGCTTGGTAATGCACCTCATCATCGACTATCTTCTTGAGATTGGTAAAGTTAGTCGCCTTGCCATCCAGCTTCTTCTCTGCTGTAGTCAGCTGAGCTAGAGCTGTATCGATTTGCTCCTGGGTCACCTTGTCCTGCACCAAGAGCAGAGCCACTGCTTGGAAGGCCTTGTCATAAGCGCGGCGAGTCCTATCCTTAGCATTGGCATAAGCTCCTGTCTTAGTAGTAGCTGCATAAGCTTCCACAGCTGCTTTAACCGCAGCAAGATCGGAGTCCTTGCCGTCTAGATCAGCAGATGCTGTTTCTAGTTTTGCTCTTACGGCATCAACTTGCGCTTGGGTCAGTTTACTTGTCAAAGCTTCCTTGGCTGCCTGATATGCTTGGTCGTAAGCTGTGCGCTTCGCTGCAGAAGCATTGTAATACTGAGCAGTGCCGACCAGACTAGACTGCTGATTGACAGCCGCCAGCAAGCCTGACTTGACGATAACTCCCAGTTTCAGCAGGTTGTTTTTGCCCTCTTTGACCTCAACAGTCGGCTCACTTTCCCAGAGCTCGTAGCCGGTCGGCAGGTTGACAAAGACAGAGTAGAATCCAGATGCTACGGATCTTCCGAAGGCATGCTTGCCAAACAGTTCTGCTGGAAGCGTATAAGCATCGCCATTATTATTCTTGAGAACCACTTGGGTATTCTTCGGAACAGCTTGATCAAAGGCAACGCTGACCGGTGCAAAGACCAGCTTCTTGACCAGAAACTCAATCGTCTTAAAGCTATCTTGGGCTGTCAGCTCAAACTCCTGAGTCAGAGCGCTGTAGAAACGAAGCTCATCCTTATCATAAGTAAAGATCTCAGCTGTGTAGCGTCCAAACGGCAGAGCGTTGATTTTCTTGCCCTTATCCAACTCTACATATTTGCCCTTGCTGTCCTTGATCCGATAGACAAAGGTCGAAGATACATCTTGATGCGTATTAGCATCCACCAGAGCGACACGGATACGACCATCATTTTCAGCACTGACTAGCTCTGACAAAGCTATGGAATCACGGTTACCCGCATAATCCTCTACCACATAGAATATCTTAGACTTGTCCACTCCTTTTGGCAAGGTGTAGCTGCCATCCGCATTGGCTGAGATGTAAACCCGACGCTCGTAATCACGCTCAATGCCAAAATCATCCACTGCTTTATAGGTCTCTTTCCCTTTTTCATCTGCTTGCAGATAGAAGACCTGTTCTCTCAAAATACCGCCGTTGCCAACATCTTTTGGCTTACGAGCTGTAAAGGTTTCTGCACCATCCTTGGTACTGATATAGCCTGAGCTAATCAAAGGCTTCTGATTATCAATCTGCAGGTTAAAGCTAATCTGCTGCTCTTTAGCACCTGGCACATCTGGCGTATAGCGAACCACATAGGTATAGAGGCCATCTTCCAGCTTCTCACCCTTGCTATCACGACCGTCCCAGTATGTATCTTCTAGTAGGTAGGACTTAGGATTGTCTGACTGACCACTATAATAGTTCTTGCGGCCTTCTCTAATCGTGCTGCTCTGCCAGATTGGGAAGCGATAGTCCGTATCATCTGCCGTATAGACACTAGCTGTCAGATTATTGATATTGCGATAGAGAACTGTCCGATACTGGATGCTGTCTTGATTTCCATCTCCATTCGGTGAGAAGGCTAGACGAATCTTGCCATCTGCTCCCAACTGCAGCACATGCTTACCATCAGCATTTTCTGCAGTTCCAAGTACAATTGAGCTGCGAGCAGCTGTTCGACCGGTAGAGTAGAGTGTATCATTCGACTCTGTCACAAGGGAAGATACATTGTCATCAGATAGGATACTCTTGTCCTCTGGCACTGGGTAATAGAAGCCTGACTTGCCTTCTTGGACCAGATCATAGATTGGTCTTTCTAACGCTGGCAGATCTTGGAATTGCCCACGGAAGCCCATAAATGGCAGACTAATAACATCGCCGTCATCTGCTGGATCGACAAAGCGGACAAAGCCTTCTAAGAAATAGCCGTTCGGCATCTGCTTGATCAACTCTTCCGCAAACTTAGCAGTATTTACCTTGACCGTCACTTTCTGGCTGCTGTGAGCCTTGACGGTGACTTCTGGCCAAACTGTTTCGGTTAGTTTGCGAGGTGTCAGGGTAAAGTAGCCATCCTTGACCGCATCCGTGTTGGTATTGACAATCATCTTCAGTGTCCGATCCTTATCCGTGATATTATGAACCGTAACATCAAAGGTGAAGCTGTCTTGGACATTGCCCAAGGAAACGCTAGGATATTGGTTATCTCCTGTCACATAGAGGCCGGTAGAAACAGCTGCTGCCGTATCCACGATACCAGCACCCTGCTGACGCGGAGAAGTATGGACACCTGTTTCCTTGTTGACGTGCAGCTTAGCAGTTGACATGATGAGTGCTTTGACCAAATCGGCATTCTGGGCAGGTGTTAAGTCTGGATAATGCTGAAGGAGATATTCCTTGACCAGAGCCGCTACACCAGCCACATGAGGGGTAGCCATACTGGTTCCCTTCATAGAGCCATAGGTATTGTCATTAAGCGAAGAGTAAATATCGCCACCTGGTGCTGTCACATCTGGCTTGAGCAAGCCATCTGTCGTTACACCCCAACTAGAGAAGTCAGACAGACTACCAGCTCCTAGATGCGGCCGATTGACCTTAAGACCATTAAAGACTACCTTGTAATGACCAGCTGCCAAAGCCTCTCCATATTCCTTACTGATAAAGGCTGATGGAACCTTTTTAGATTCACTATCCAAGCTCATCGTTAGGTTAGCTCCGTCGACATTATTGTAGATCAGAGCACCAACAGCACCATGGCTGATAGCATTTCTAACCTTTTCAGCAAAGGTAAAGGAACCACGCTGGATAAGAGCCAGCTTACCTGTCAGATCCTTACCAGCAAAGTCCTCTTCACGGCCAAGACCAACATGGACATACTCATATTCCTTGCCCTTTTCAAAGGTTGCATTTGTCTCACCCATGGAGTAGCTGAAATGACCATTCAAAAGCTTATCGTTCTTTTCCAGACCACGCACTTCCATGACTTCCTCTGTCAGAACAGTGTTATTGACAGAAGCGACTGAGATAGAGCTTTCTGCTGTTGAAGGACTGCCAACTAGACCATAGTCTGGATTTTCAACCAGCGGTTTAGAGTATTCACTTCCGAAGGTGTTGTCATTACCCGCCGCAATGATCACACTCACTCCCTTGGCCCGAGCGCGCTCAATAGCGGCCTGCAGACTAGGGCTGACATCAACTGTAGATCCTGTCGCTGAGCCCAGACTCATATTGATGGTATCAGCTCCCAAGGCTACTGCATCATCAATGGCTTTGATATAGATAGCGTCGCTTGTTGTGCGTTGACGGTCTGAGAAGACCCGCATAAACATAACTTGCGCTTCTGGCGCAACACCATAGACATACTCATCATTAGGAGCTTTCTTGTTGGGATTTCCCGCTGTAATCCCTGTTACGTGCATACCATGCGAATAACTGTTCTTTTCCTTGATATTGTCATCACCGTCGATATAGTTATAGGCATAGACAACCTTGCTGTTGTACCATTTACCGTAGTCAATACCGGCCTTTTTCTTAGCCTCTTCCAGAGCTGCCTCTGTCTGATACTTGGCATTTGACGGGTCAGAGATCTTCAGAACCTCATGATGGACATCCAGACCTGAGTCGATAATGGCTACCACACGGCCTTGACCTTTATAGCCTTGAGACCAGGTCTGAGGAACCTTAATAATCTCATTGGTACTGATGCTACTTGGCTTAGCATCGCGAGAAGTTGGTGACTCCGCTACTGCATCAGAATTAGTAGCAGGCTTTTCTGAGTTTGCGGCTGCCGGAGAGTCTACAGTCGGACTAGCTGGAGCTGTTGGCTTGGTCTCTGTGGCAGATGGCTGAGTTGCCTTCTCAGCACTTGAAGAAGCCTGTTCTGGTGAAGAAGTCGCACTTTTCTCTACAGGAGCTGCAGATGCTTCCTTAGCCTCTGCCGTAGAAGGCTGACTGGCCTGATCTGTACTTGAAGCAGCCGATTCAGAAGAAGCTGGTGCTGCTTTCTCCACAGGGGCTTGAGTTGCTAGCTGACTCTCAGGTGCAGTTGTTTGAGAAGCAGGCTCAGTCGCTGATACCACAGCGGTAGATAGCTGACCTTGCCCTGACGAACTAGCTGTCGCCTGCTCATCCGCCTGAGCCTGTCCCGCACCAAAAATCAGAGCAGTTCCCAACAGAACAGAAGCCAAACCGAACTTGTATTTACGGAGTGAAAAACGTTGTCTTTGCATAGAAGTCTCCTTACTTTATTTATAAACCATATTATAATAAAAATTTTCTGACAATTCATACACTTATAACAAATGTAACCAAAACGTAATAATGGCGAATGTTCTAGTCAAAAGCTGCTATATGATAAAGTTTCAAGTCTCTATTTATTTGAAATACAGAATAAATACAGTTTAAAATCCGGAAATAAGAAAAACCAATCAGAACTAGCGCAGAATGCACCAGTTTGATTGGTTTGTGATAGGATGTTTATGAAATATTATTTCTCATTGATAAATAAGCAGACGAACTACTCCTTGGAATAGGATTCTCATAAAATCAAAAATTCTCAAGAAACAAAGTAATAGTTCTCTTTTAATTCTCTAAACTGCTCATATCCAAGGTACTGTTCCTTCTGCAGACGACCTAAGATAATACTCGGGTGAATATCTATTTCCTCAGCAAAGCAAAGGATATCTGACTTATCAAAGTTCCCTTTTTCAACAAAAGCTTGATAGTCTTCAGGTCTAATCAAGAGATCTTTTGCAAACTGGTCTGCCTGCTCCTCGGAACGAAGGTATGACTCACTATTTCCAGCATCAGATGAAAAATCATTCTCCAAAATGTGCCCAATCTCATGGAAAAGTGAGAACCAGAAAATATCGGATGCTTTATTTCTATCTGTGAGTAAAAGCAAGGCACTACCGTTACTGAATTTTTTAGTCGCTCCATTCAAATTAGCATTTGGTAACGCAGGTAGACCGACTAGGACAACACCACAGTCTAACAAGATATCATACAAGCATTGAGGAAAGACTTCAGGATCTTGTCTGGTCAACTTTCTCAAAGCAGGTAAGCTTCTCTCAAGCTTTCTGCGATTGAGCTTAGTGCTCGTTATATCACGCGCTTTTTTAGATGCCAACTCCAGCATGATATTGGAGTTGACTATACTTTTAGTCGTAAACTCACGCGTATTCCGATAGCTGACTAGATGGTTAAAAGATGAGAGGTTTTCTAAACTTGCCACACTTAGAATCTTGCGAAGCTCGACAATCTTTTCCTTCAAACTATAGCGTTTGTCTGGAACGTAGCCTTTTTCCTTAAAATACTTGAAATCAATCATCTCACAGATTTCTTTCTCATAACCTTCTTCTAGCTCTTTTTGTTCTACAATCTCTGCCACTTTTACATCGTAAGCATTTTGAAGATTGAGCCAAGTTTGCATGGAAACTCCGCTTAGCTTGGCTAACTTATGAGCCGTCTCTTTACTAATGGACTCCTCAGCATTGACAAGCTTGCTGACAGTCTTTGCAGAAACTCCTAAACGCTCCGCAAATTCTTTTTGCGTTACGTTATAATCTTCAATCAACTCTCCAACATACTGACCTGGATGAAAAGCAATCAGGTCTTTGTACTCAACAATTTTATTACTCATAGTGATTGCTGACCTCCTCTATTTTTAGGATTTCGATTTCAACAGGACTGGAAAAGACCTTTTCTAGATCCTCTTCACGAAAACCGACAATCAACCGATAGGAACTTTTCCTACCATCTATATCCAAAGCAAACTGACCTTGTCTCTTTCCCTTGAGTTGGTGAAAGTGATATTTAGGAAAAGCTGTCACACTAGCCAAAGAATCCGCCGCTTCAAAAAAATTGATCAATTGATGCAACTTTACCGCAACCTTATCCGAAAAATCCTTTTTCGCTTGCCTTAGCTCTGTGCACTGCTTTTTAACAGTTTTGTTTGTATAGATAAGCTTCATAAGTTCCTTTCTGTTAAATTTAATTACCTTTTAGGTAATTAAATTATAACATGAATAAAAAATAAAAGCCAGCCAAAGCTTGATTTGGCTGGGATAATGAATACAAAAACAAGACATTAAACTTTGTAATATGATTAAAGATATAATCGTTGATAAAAATTGAATTCAAAAAAATTAATCATTTATCTCAACTAAAAGTAATTTAAACAATCCTTGAGTAACTACAATTATTATAGTTACAATACTTAGTAAAAAACCTACATTTATAAAATTTGGAATACAATTAATATTTAAAGATAACTCCATCATATAAAGTAAACTAACTACAAATGTATAGAAATATCTAACAATTATTTCTTCCCATTTTGATGAATAAATGTTTGATTTTTTATCATATAAGACAGATCGCATAGGAGAGGAATACAATATAGCAATAGCAGAAAGTAGAAAACCTGTGATTACAGAAATAAAAGATACTGTGTCGCTATGATTTAGTAGCACATAATCCCTTAATAAATATGATACAAACAGACTTATTACTAAAATACCACCAGAAATATTTCTATCTTTTTTTCGTAACTTTCTCATTTGATAAACTCTCTATTTCTTTGAGCAAAATATCTTTTACCTCTGATCCTAAAAATTTCCCAGTTGCATGTTGTTTCTCGACATTAATTGAAATCTTTTTGATAAACGTACCACGGTTAAACACATGTTCAAATCCAGCATCATCGTTTCCTCTAATTAAGATACCTGAAAGTTGATGATTCTCAGACTCTTTTACAATTCTTCTGAGAAATGTTTTGATTTTGTTTATTTTCATACTAGAGAGCTTTACGTTCAGAGTTAAATCTTCTAAACCATCAGTTTCAAATAAATCATATAGAGCTTCGCGTTTTTGTGATAAAGTTGCAAAAATATTATCTTTTGAAGTAAACTGAATTTCATCAACACTAGATAATATTTTAAAAAATTCCTCTTTATCTTCGTAAAAACCTTTTATGCTAAACTCAAACCCTGTTGTATTTTTAAGAATTTTTTCTAGCAAATTACGGTGTCTCACATCCGAAAAATACAATAAATTATTATCCAAATCGAATAAGACAAAGAATTGCTTCAGAAACTCCAGCTCCGTTTCTGATTTAGGATTTTCACGTTTTTGATTTGTATAATAGTCCGTTACAGTAGTATCTCTGGGCTCTAACTTTCCAGATTCTATAACTAAAAAAACATAATGCTTATTTTTATCAACCTCTAGATGATATAACCCTTTTTCGTGTTTTAAATCACATGGGTTCAACTTATCAAAATTCTTTAAAATAGGCTGTAACCGCCTCTCCCCTCTTTTTTCACTTTTAATAAATGGTTTCCATATAGAAAAAGTAAGCTCTGACATTTATTTGCCCTCAAATTCTTTCAACTTTAAAATTCTATCTGCTCTTTCCTCTACTCCACCCTCACCTGCCCATTCATCAGCATTGGCAAGAGCCAATCGCGAAGTTGGGTGAGTTCTTGGTTTTGTTGCTGATTTTTTATAATATTATTTAATATACTTTCAAACCTTTCAAAAATTGAATATAAATATTTATCTTTAGGTATAATAACATTGATTGCTTTTAAATCTTTATCACTTAAATGACCTACTGTTGTTCTTGAGACTGATTTTTCTCGCAATTTGATAAAAGGTTCAATCTGATATTTAAGTACCATATTAGGTAATTTATCACTATTTACTTTTACAACTCGTTGATTAAGATAACAATCCTCTTTAATCCAATAATTCATATGGAAATTCCCATCCATACCAATTAAAACATCACCAACATTAATTTTATATTTATCTTCTACTTCTTCTGTAGAATAATTAGTGATATCATTTCCAAGAATGTCTCTAATTCTAATCACCGGAACACCTTCGCCGGTACTATTAAAATAATCAGTACTAAAAGGATAGCCATACTGAACTTCTGCGACATTAAAAAGATTCTCCACTCCCCACCCCTCTGGGATTTCGCGTTTGAGTTCTGGGTGATAGACCATCTTGCCGCCACTTGATTTGTAGGGTTTGCCATTCTGGTCTGGGAAATCAAACTGGACAAACCAGTAGTCATAGAGAGTCTTGGCCATAGCTTCCAACTCTTGGTTGATTTGGATGTTGGTTCGGATTTTTTGATTAATATTATTAATATTTTTTGAAATTCTATTTTGTTCTTCCCTAGAATCAGGTACCGGTATAACTATAGATTTAAACATTGTATGCGTCAAATCCGGTTGTACTGAGTTTTTAGCTTGTGAATTGGCTTGCTTTTTAACAAAATTAGAATTTAAAACAGTATATAAATAATCCTTTTCAAGTTCATCAGTTTTTAACGACACAATAAATGAATTGTTATGAACTACTCCTTGCATACCTCTAAATGCAAGTCCAATCTGACCAGTTCTAGTATAAATAATATCCTGAGGGTTAGCTATCACTGAGCTATTAACATCTTTGGATACAAACTTACTAAAATTTGAATCCATCATATCAGCAATTCTCAACAATGGGTAGCAATAAGTAATATCTTGAATGTCAGAAACAAGATGGGCACTACCTTTATTAATTGCCAACCCTTGTCGTAACTCGACAAAATCTCCTAAACATCTAAGCTTCATACTTCAACCCCTTCATCTGCTCTTCTATCTCCAGCTCCAGTGCATGCGATTGCTGGAAGAGGTCTGAGAGTTTGTTTTGAAAGGCGGTCATCTTAGCTTCAAACTCTTCTGCTGTGATGTCTACATAGTCAATCTTGATGTCAAAGTATTGACCTGCGCTGAGAGAGTAGTTTTTCTCCTTGATTTCCTCATAAGAGACCGTGACAGAAAAGTCTTCGACGGCTTCTTTCTGGATAAAGGTCTCGATGATCTTCTGCTCTTCTTCTGGAGAGAGCACGGTCTTTTGGTTCTTACCTTCCTTGACCTTGATTCCTAGGTTTGAAGCATCGATCAGGACGACATCGCCCTTGTTTTTCTTATCGATAAAGAGGATGGAAACGTTGGTACCTGTCGTCGCAAAGATATTGGACGGCATAGACACGACACCTGCCAGCATTTGATGGTCCACCAAGTGTTGGCGGATGGTCTTGTCAATCCCTGACTGGGCAGTGATAAAGCCTGTCGGTAAGACAACGGCTGCTTGGCCATCTGCTTTCAAAGAATAGATGATATGTTGGACAAAGAGCTCATAAATGGCCATCTTATCCTTAGACTTTGCAGGAACCTTTGGCACCCCTGCAAAGAATCGCTCACTGGCCTCTGGCACGGCCTCCACGCGGTCACGCCACTCTGAAAAGTCCAGCTTGAAAGGAGGATTAGACACGATATAGTCCATCTTTTCAGGATGGCGGTTAGCAGTGATAGTATTTCCCTGTACGATATTATGGATGGAGTGTTGGAGGCCATTCAAGATCAGATTGAGACGGAGAAGATTAGAGGACTTCTGCGAGATGTCCTGACTATAGACCGTAGTCTTATCCACACCGATACGACTAGCCAGGTTCATGAGCAAGGTTCCCGACCCAGCTGAGGGGTCGTAGATGCGCACATTTGACGGCTGGTCATGGCCTACCAGGATATCCGCGATAATCTTAGCGACTGAGTGAGGTGTGTAGTACTCGGCATACTTGCCACCACCGTCTTTGTTGTAGTCCTTGATCATGTACTCAAAAAGAGTAGAGAAAAAGTCAAAGCCTTGTGAAAAAATATCTTCGTCAAACTTGATACGGGCTAGGAGATTGATGATAGACTTTGCGACCTCGTTGCGCTTACTGCTATCTGAGATGGTATCTGTAATCAAACGCTCGTCAAAGAGACGAATAGCCGTATCCCCGTCAGTATGAACGGAGAAAATATCGTTATTGTCAATAGCGATCTGGTTGAGAGTATTTTCAAACGTCTCATAGAAATCATCTTCATTTTGCTTACGATGCAAAGTCTCAATGAACTGCTCAGGTTTGAGCTGAGCAGTCGCAGTGCCGATATCTTCCAAGAGCCAGCTATAATCATCATCGCTCATCTTAATAAGTTCCTCATAGATATTCTTAGCATCTACTGCCTTTGCCTCATAGAGAAACTTATCATTTAAAAATTTATATAAGAACGATTGGGTAAGAAGCTTGTATTCACCAGCCTCTCCTCCTAAACCAGCATGTGTAAAAACAGCTTTTAAATCATCAACTAAATCTTGGACAAGATTTTTGTATTTCTCATTCATTAATGTTGGTATTCCTCTTCATATTGTTCAAACAGTGATTCCACGAGTTTTTCAAAATTTTCTCTGGTCAAACTACTGTTTAATTTTGTTTTTTTCATTTCCTCGCGAGCTGCCTGACTAATCATCCTTTTTAGAAAAGCCTCATTATCTAGTACGCCTTGATTTTGACCAACTAGTCTATCAATCTGAATTTTAGCTCCCTTGATGACATGATAAACTGCAGGAAAAGCACTAACTTTGGACGAGTTCGTTGCATGCTTATAGCTTCTAGCAGCCATCTCATCTCCATCAAAATTCATTGTCAAACGTCTCATACGAGTTCGATAATCATCAACTGCTCCAAAAAGTTTATGATAAGCCTCTTTGGTATGCAGAATAACATCCATGGTGTATCCTTCTTCCTCATGGATCATATGTTTTTTCATAATTCGCTTGAACTCTTCAAAAAGTTGAACCCATTCAGGATCTTTTTTATCTTTATGGTTATTAAGTCCATTGGCGACCCGCCGACGTAAATCGTCCAGATCATTAGCAGCTAATCGCAATTCCTCTTCTGCAATTTTTACAAAAGAAAAACTAGTTTCTGACATCGCAAGGTTCAGTAATGCCTGGCTAGAAAAGTCATCGGGTCTTTCCATAGCAGAAAGGTTGATCAATCTTCTGGAGATGATGTTCAAAAAAGTCGAAATTAATTTGATATCAATTTGATCCATTAACTCCTTATAGCCTAGGAGACTTGCAATGTTATAGTACTGTTTCACAGATTCTATCGCTTTTTTGAGTTCAATCAACTCTCTTCTGTCTTTCACTTCATCAACAGCTATTGCAAAGGCCGCTCGATTTCCAGTTGGGTAATCCATCAAAATAAGATTTGATTTTTCCAATTCTCGACTAATCTCATCAGCGGGTACAAAAAGAGACCCAAAGACATCTTCTCCATTTTCACCAGTGACTGTAATATCATACTCATGATTAAGTTCCTCAAGATAGGCTCGATTAGTCTTATCAAACTCTTGGGAAATATCTGCAAAGTCAACTACATAACCGAACAAATAATCTTTATAGGGTCTATTAACACGAGTCAGAGTTTGTAAGAGATTATGAGCTTTTATTTTGCGACCTAAATAAAGACGTTTTAGCCTAGGAGCGTCAAAACCAGTTAGAAGCATAGAGTAGACAATAATCAAATCAATCTTGCCTTCCTTAAATGCTTCCACCCTTTCTTTCTTATAGTCCTTATCCCCTTCATCATGCAAAATGAGAGCTGAACTTAGGTTGGTTTGACCATTTCGCCGTCGTTCCTCAAGTTGACGTTCTAGCTCACGCGCCTGTTTAGAAGAATCGCAAACAATCATCCCTCCGATAGAATCGTCATCAAAAATAAATTCCCTTGCTCTAGTGAAATCTTCTAAGATAAAATCTAACATTGGTGAGACATACTTACGATGGGCAAAGATGTCTTCCTTAGACAGTCCACCACGTTGAATTTCTTCATTTATAACCCGAAGATTTTCCTTATATGAGGTTTCAATATCTTCTCTCATCAGTCGGAGAGTAAAGCCATCGTCAATAGATTGGTTGTAGTAATATTTATGGATGTAATTTCCGAAAATATCTCGCGTCGTTGCATGACTCTCTTTGGTCCGTCCATCTTTCTTGTAGGTAATCAAAGGAGTACCTGTTAGTGCAATTTTAATAGCACCTTTGTCCGAGTTGTAAAGATTTGGCAGATAGGATCCTCGTTCATTGTAAGACCTATGAGCCTCATCAATAAAATAAACATTTTGACAGCTAAGATCATATCCAGAACGATCTCTCAAATCAGAGCTGTCTTTGAATTTTTGGATATTTACAACAGCAACATCATAGCCATCCTGCTTTTGATTTAATTCTTTTGGTTTATTGATACGTTTAACCCGTAAACCTCGCTTAGCAAACTCTCTATAGGCTTGGTCAGCTAAATCTAAGCGATCAACAACAAAATAGAATTTTGGAATAATACGTTGTTTTGAAAAATAATTTTTTAAATAACGAATATTAAAATAAGCCAAGGCTGTCTTACCCGAACCTTGAGTATGCCAAATAACACCCTTTTTAATACCCTTTGAAATCATATCTTTGATAGCTCGGGTAGCAAAATATTGCGGATAGCGCATTACATGCTTTTGTAGTTGGCGTTGCCCGTCCTTACCTTCTTCCTCAACATAAGCAAGACCAAAACGCAACATAAAAAAGAGACGCTCTTTTTGGTAAATAGAAGTCAGAAACGAATTGCATGGGGTATCCGGCTGCATATTTGTTGCAAACTCTGGAAGGGTTTGAAGCGGGAGCTGATTCATATCTGCTAAAACATTTTCAATATCTTCCTGAGTTAGAGACTGAAAAGCATGAAGAAAATCAGCCTCCCTTTCTTCTTTAAAGGCATTGAATTTTGTCTTAGAAAAGGAGTTTGAACAATAATAAGACCCCTGTCTTTGGCCTCCTTGCCCACTCACATAAGATGAATTATCTGAAAAGGTAATAAATTGTGTTATATTATTGAAACGGCGAAATTTCTTGTTTTCAAAGCGATATCTTGTTCTATCCTGCTCGGATTGAATACCTGTTTTCCCATCTCTAATCGCATTGGGCTGTTTCACCTCAATATAAGAGAGCGGCAAGCCATTAATGAAAACCATCACATCTGGTCTGAACTCATCATTGCCATTTTTACAAGAAACTTCCAAGGCTACATGAAAAGTGTTCTCTTCCAGATTGTTCCAATCAATGTAGGTTCCCCCTTCATTCCCCTGAAAACGATTATAGAAAGCTCGCCCCAAATCATTTTGATTCAATTCTAGCTTGATATTATTTAAATCTCGTTCAAAGTCCATATCTGTTGCATAATTATTCAACTTAAGGTACTGTTCTCTAAAAATAGATACCAAAATATTCGTTTCAGGATCCCTTTCAACAATTTCTTGGCTTTTACGAGACAGATAGGTATAGCCCATCCGAATTAAGTGAAGTACAGCAGGAATTTGGACGCGAGTTAATTCAGAAAATTTAATTTGGTCTGCTCTTGTTCTCATATAATCAACCCTTACTATAAAATCTATTATTTCTTATTATACCATTTTTTCATTCGTTTCTTATTCATTACATAAAATAAATCAGCTAACAAAAAATCTCTCAATATATAAACTGAGAGATTTATTTTATCTACAATAAGTTCATGTCCTAAATCTAATGACTTAGAAACTAGTATCGAGTAATTTCCTGTTTAGGATTTTCATCTAAAAATCCATCCCATCCGGATTTGGTGCGCCACCGGCCAAACCGCTGACATTTTTGAGCACTTCCAAGTCAGCAGCGTCTAGCTCGATGTCAAAGCAGTCCAGATTGCTGGCAATCCGGCTCGGAGTGACCGACTTAGGCAGGGGCAGGAAGCCTTCCTGCAAGCTCCAGGCTAGAGCGACTTGTGCAATGGTCTTGCCATACTTGTCTGCCACAGCCTGCACGGCTGGATTTTGGAAGAGCTCACCTTGACCAAATGGTCCCCAAGCTTCCAGTAAAATCTCATGCTCACGACAGAAGTTCACCGCTTCTGTCTGATAGACACCTGGAGCCAGGCGGATTTGATTGACAGCTGGGGTCATACGCGCAGTTTCAAGCAAGGCTTCTAAGTGATGAGGCAGGAAATTGCTGACGCCAATCGCTCGAATCTTTCCGAGATTATAAAGATCTTCCATAGCCCGCCAGACTTCGGCATTGCGCTTTTTCCAAGCATCGTTTTCCCTCAGGGGTTTGGGATTCGGCCAGTGGATGAGGTAGAGGTCCAGATAGTCCAGTCCCAACCGCTCCATTGAGGCAGCAAAGGCCTCTTGAGCCTCCTCATAAGTATGAACGTCATTCCAAAGCTTGGTCGTGATGAAGAGCTCCTCCCGCGGAATGCCGCTGTCCTTGATTGCCCGTCCGACACTCTCTTCGTTCTTATAGATAGCTGCCGTATCAATGTGACGATAGCCTGCCTTGAGAGCGGCTAATGTTGCCTGATAAGCTTCTTCGCCATCCTGAGCCTTCCAAGTACCAAAGCCCAGCACCGGAATGCCTACACCATTGTTCAAAAGATATTCTCTCATCTCATGTCTCCTTCATAAGTTCCATCTACTGCCTTCAGTAAGGCAGCTGCTACAGTGATTACAAGAGCAGAACTGCTCACTTTTTTTCCTTCTTCTTCAGTATTGGTTTGGGTTTGAAGATATTTTCCTTGGTCGGCTCCATTCCTTTACTGAAAAAGCTATAGATAATGAAAGCAACTCCTGCGACAAGGATTAAGATTCGTCCAAAGATCAGTCCCGCCAGCATCAAAACAAGTCCCATTATCAAAAATTTCGCATCAATTCGTTTCATAGCCTACTCCTGTTTACATTATAGTCTCATTATATCACGCCTAAGAAAGCAATTCAAATCTAGGAGAAGGCTATCGAGTAGCTTGCCAATCAAAAAGAACAGGTTTCCCTGCTCTTTCTGAAAAATATAAGGAGACTAATTTAAAATACCTGCGGTTCTCATACATGGAATCGTTCTTGACCATCAAGGTAAGTAGCTACCAGCTCTAAATCTTTATCCAAGACGATAAAGTCAGCATCGTAGCCTTCCTTGATTTGTCCGCAGACATCATCAATATGAACGGATTTCGCCGGAATCAGGCTAGCCATCATGACCGCCTGATGAGGATTGGCAATGCCCCATTTGACCACATTTTTCAATCCGTCCTTGAGTTTGAGGATAGAGCCAGCTAGATTGCCCGTTGACTTGAGCCGAGCTGTTCCTTCCGCCACGACCACTGGAAATTCTCCCAGCATGTAGTCACCATCTTCAAGACCTCCTGCAGTCATACAGTCAGTAATGAGGGCAATATTTTCATGTCCCTTCTGCTTGAGCAAGATGTCACAGGCCTTAGGGTCCACATGATGGCCGTCACAAATCAGCTCCGCATAGGTGTGGGGCAACTCATACATGGCACCAACCATGCCCAGCTCCCGGTGGGTCAAGCCCCGCATACCATTGTAAGCATGCACCCAGACACTAGCGCCTGCTTCGACCGCAGTTTTGGCTTCATCATAGGTTGCGTTAGAATGCCCCAAAGCAACGGTCACACCTTCATCACTCAGCGTACGGACAAATTCCTCTACGCCTTCACGCTCTGGTGCGAGAGCAATCTTATTGAGCAAGCCATTTGCGGCCTTCTGCCAAGCACGAAACTCATCCATGCTAGGATCTTTCATATAGGCAGGGTTTTGGGCGCCTTTATACTTCTCGGTGAAATAAGGCCCTTCAAAATAGAGTCCGCGAATCTTGGCCCCGCTGGCTTCTTGATAGCGAGCACCGATATTTTCAGTAACCGCTAAGAGCCGTTCATAGGACGAAGTCAGCGTTGTAGGTAAAAAGCTGGTCACACCGGTAGTCAAGAGACCCTCACTCATGGTATGAAGAGTTCCTTCGATGTTATTGTCCATTACATCAACACCACCGAAGCCGTGAATGTGCGTGTCCACCAGACCTGGTGCAATTGAGTAGCCGCTGTAGTCTATGACTTCTGCATCCTGCGGAACAGACTGCACCAGCTTGCCAAATTTACCGTCAATCAGCTCTAAATAACCGCCCTGACGGATTCCCTGAGGATAGAAAAATTGATCTGCTTTAATATATGTAGGCATAAGACTGCCTCCCTTGTCTTGACTTCTGTATTCTCTGCCATTCAAAGCGGAATTCTGTGATAGAGCTAGCATCTTTCTATAGCTGCTTTCTAACTCCCGCTTTTGAATCTCTGAGTTTTCTTGACTATATTATAACTCTTTCTTTTTTATTTGTAAATGGTATATACCTATTTTTACAAAAAATTGTTATATTAAATTAAAAAACAGAAAACCCAGCCATGACAGCTGAGTTTCTGCTTTACTTTTTCTCTAAATCGCGCAGCATCTGGTCGATTTTATTGCCATACTCGATGGATTCGTCCTTGACAAAGGTCAAATCTGGAATCTTGTACATTTTCAGATTGTGACCCAGCTCTCGCTTGATGGTACCGGTCGCTTTTTCCAGACCGGTCTGAGCTTTTTGATTATCAGAGGCCAGATTGCTCATAATCGTGTAGTAGACCTTGGCCATGGACAGGTCGCCCAGCATTTGGACATCGGTAATGGTTACACCCTGCACCCGCGGATCACGAACTTTTTTCTGCAAGATTTCATTGACTTCGCGCTTGATTTCCATGCCTACACGGTCTGTACGAAAATTATTTGCCATGAGATTTCCTTTCTAATTTTTCTCTTCTGCAATATAAGCTAGGCTAGGCCTAGCTTATATTTTAGTTTTGGTTGAATAAGATTCGTTTTAAACTCTTTGTGAAAAAAACATGGGACTAGAAGTACAGACTTCCACCAACAATGATTTCACTGCGAGTTTTTAACGGACTTCTTATCTTATTTCTTAATTTCTTCCATGATGTAGGCTTCAATCGTGTCATCTACTTGGATGTCATTGTAACCATCAATCATGAGTCCACCTTCGCGGCCATTAGTAACTTCCTTAACATCATCCTTGAAGTGCTTGAGGCTGGCAAGCTCCCCATCGTAAATCACGACGCCGTCACGGATAACGCGAACCTTGGAATCACGGGTCACTTTACCGTTGATAACCATAAATCCACCGATAGTACCAACCTTGGAAACCTTGAAGGTCTCGCGGATAAGAGCTTCCCCGATGATTTTTTCTTCGTATTCTGGATCCAGCATTCCCTTCATGGCATCTTCCATTTCTTCGATAACCTTGTAGATAATGCTGTGGAGACGGATTTCGACATCATCAGCTTCTGCCTGTTGGCGGGCCTGAGATGTTGGACGAACGTTAAATCCGATGATGAAAGCATTTGAAGCTTCCGCGAGTGTCACGTCAGATTCATTGATAGCACCAACCGCTGAGTGGACGATGGTAATCTTAACGCCTTCCACTTCAATCTTTTGCAGGGAAGCAGACAGTGCCTCGACAGAACCTTGTACATCAGCCTTGATGATAACATTAACAGACTTGACTTCACCAGCTTTGAGGGTATCAAAGAGATTTTCCAGACTGACGCGGTGAGTAGCTTGACGCTGTTTGAGAAGGGCACGTTTGGCACGTTCTTCACCGGCTGCACGCGCAGCTTTTTCATCTTCATAGACAGCAAAGTGGTCACCAGCCATCGGAGTTTCATTGAGACCAGTGATAGAAACTGGTGTAGATGGTCCTGCCACCTTAACACGACGGCCTAGGTCATTGGTCATAGCCCGAACACGACCGAAGGTATTACCAACAACAATTGGATCCTGCACATTCAGAGTTCCCTGCTGAACCAGAAGGGTTGCGACAGCACCTTTTCCTTTATCCAGACGGGCTTCAATGACTGTACCAATCGCTCGAACAGTCGGATCTGCCTTGAGCTCTTGAATTTCAGCCACTAAGAGGACTGTTTCTAGCAAGCTATCGATATTTTGATTGAATTTCGCTGAGATTTCGACAAATTCAGAATCTCCGCCCCAAGCTGTTGACATGACACCATGCTCAGCCAACTCACCAATCACTCGCTCAGGATTCGCTCCTGGCTTATCAATCTTGTTGATGGCTACAATGATTGGGACATCAGCCGCCTTGGAGTGGTTGATAGCTTCAATCGTTTGCGGCATAACACCGTCATCAGCCGCTACCACCAGGATAGTGATATCCGTAACAGAGGCACCGCGGGCCCGCATAGAAGTAAAGGCCGCGTGTCCAGGCGTATCCAAGAAAGTAATCTTCTTACCGCTTTCCTCGATCTGGTAAGCACCGATGTGCTGAGTAATACCACCTGCTTCACCTGTAGCTACGCGAGAGTTACGCAAGGTATCCAAGAGGGTTGTTTTACCATGGTCAACGTGTCCCATGATGGTTACAACTGGCGGACGCTCTACCAAGGCATCTTGGTTGATATAACCTTCTTCCACGAAGAAGCGCTCAATGTCAGCTGTGTCAACTTCCACCTTCTTCTTAGCTTCGATACCGTAGTCCACCATGAGGAGCTCAATAGTATCGCCGTCAAGAGATTGGTTTTGCGTTGCCATCACGCCCATCATAAAGAGCTTCTTAACAATTTCAGCTGGCTCGCGCTTGATCCGTTTTGCAATTTCTGCAACGGTCATTCCGTCTGTATATTCAAATTCAGTTGGCAACTCATGGAACTTACGTTCTGTAACAGGTTTTGGTGCCTGATTATTGTTGCCCTTTCCTTTTTTATTTTTCTTGTTTTTATTCCAATTACTATTTCTTTGATTTCTCACTTGATTTTGACTGCTTCGATTCTTTTGTTGTTTTCTTGGACCTTCTTCTTCGCGATCAAAATCATCGCGCTTCTTATCTGGTCGAGCTTGCTTCTTACGACGCGTATCCACAGCGGCTGGCGCTGGGCTTGGATTCGCTGCTGGAGCAGACGGAGCTGGTGCAGGCTGAACTGGTGCACTTGCTTCTGCCTTAGGCTGCTCCTTACGGCGATTTTGCCGTTCCATAACTTCTTTAGCTTCTTGTGCTTGCTTAAAGCGTTCCTCGCTGGAGCGAGCGTATTCAGCATTCTGCTCTGCTTTCAAAGCTGCTGCCCGGGCCTTAAAGTCAATCTTCGGTCCTTGAGGCTGTTGGCGGTTTTGACCGTTAAATCCTTGATGATTCTGACCATTGCGGCGGCCATCTTGACTACGATTATCACGACGGTCATTTGGACGATTGCCCCTATCTCGGTCGTTGCGGTTTCCGCGATTCTTATTTCGACTATCACGGTCCTCACGTTTGCCTTGCTCTTTGTTTTGTGGTTTGCGGTTGCCTTGCTGCTTCCGACGCTCTGCCTCTTCTTTGGCTCTCGCTTCACGCTCTGCCTTAAAGTTCCGGCTTTGCGGGCGCTTGACTGGCGCTACCGTTTCTGCTTTCGCTTCTGGCTTAGCAGTTACTTTTGCTTCTGTCTGTTCTGCCTTGACTGGTGCCGCCTCTTTGGCAGGAGTTTTTTGCGGTGATGGCTGAGCTGCTGCAGGCTTTTCTGCAGTAGCTTGAGGTGCGGCTGCTTTTTTCGTAAAGCTGGACTTGATTCGCTCACCAGCGTCAGCTTCTACGCTGGATGAATGACTTTTGACATCCAATCCCAGTTCCTTAGCACGAGCCACTACCTCCTTGCTTTCTTTTCCCAGTTCTTTGGCGATTTCATACAATCTTACTTTAGACAAATCTTGTCCTCCTCTTCTATTACATAAGAGACCTCATTTTCTTTGTAAAACCAGCATCTGTCACGGCAAGCACTTTTCTGGCCTTGCCAATGGCAGAGCTTAATTCCAGTGTTGAAAACACGGTTGATACTTCTACTTGGTAGTAACGACTTTTATCAGTGATTTTCTTGCTGAGATTAGGAGCTGCATCCTGGGCCAAAAAGACCAGATGTGCTTTTCCCTCCTGGATAGCTTTGACGGTCAGCTCCTCACCAGAAATGATGCGGCCAGCCCGCTGAGCCAGTCCCAGCAAATTTGCAAGTTTCTCTTTATTCAAGACCTAACTCTCTTCTTTTGACCTTGTGATCGACATAGGCGATTAGCTCATCATAGAAAGCCTCATCCACTTCCATACTGAAGCTGCGGTTAAAGACCCGCTTCTTCTTAGCTTGAAGGGCTTCTTGATTGTCCAGCTTGATATAGGCTCCACGGCCGTTGGCCTTGCCTGTCGGATCGATAAAGACTTGACCTTCCTTGTTCTTGACAATCCGCAATAAATCGCGCTTGTCAATCACTTCGTTGGACACCACTGATTTTCTTAAAGGGATTTTTCTTGTTTTTGCCATTCCAGCCCCCTTAATCTAGTTCTTCAGCTTCGCTTTCTAAACCAGCTGTTTCCAGTACAGTTTCCTCTGCAGCTGCGTCAAAGTCTGTTGCTTCTGCTGCTGAAACTTCTGTCTCTAGAACAGCTGCATCCGCAAGAATTTCTTCAGCTTCCTGAGCAAATCCGCCCAGTTCATTGGCTGCTTCCATTTCTTCAAACTCAGTGGCAGACTTGATATCAATTCTAAAGCCTGTCAAATGAGCTGCCAAGCGAACGTTCTGTCCGCGGCGGCCGATAGCCAGAGAAAGCTTGCTGTCCGGTACGACAACCAAGGCCCGCTTGTTATCTTCTTGATTAAAGATAACTTGGTCAACCTCGGCAGGAGCAATAGCGTTGTAGATAAATTCAGCTGGATCTGCTACCCACTCGATGACATCGATATTTTCTTCAGTCGGTACCATACGACCGCTCTTGGGATCATATTTGGCAGGATGGAACTTGCTAGTAATTTTCTTGATATTGGCTCCACCGCGTCCGACGATTGTACCGATGGCATCCACATTAGGATTGTGACTGCGAACCGCTACCTTGGTCCGATCGCCTGCTTCCCGTGACACGCTCATGATTTCCACAGTTCCGTCATAGACTTCAGGGATTTCCTGCTCCATCAAGCGCTTGATCATTTCTGGATGACTGCGGCTTACAAAGACATTGACGCCGCGAGGATTGTCTTCTACTTTGTAGACAAAGACTTCGATGCGGTCATGAGAGGCAAAGACCTCACCAGGAATCTGGTCTTGCTTCGATAGCTGCGCTTCAATGCTACCTAGATTGACATAGATAAAGCGATTGTCAAAGCGCTCCACCGTCCCGCTCATGATTTCATTTTCATGCTCTTTATAGGTATTGTAGGTGATTGCTCGGGTCTGCTTGCGCATCTTTTCCATGATGGTTTGCTTGGCTGACTGAGCAGCGACACGGCCAAATTCAGCTGGTGCTTCTTCAAACTTGATCTTATCTCCCAACTCATAGGCTGAACTGATAGCCAAGGCATCTTTGAGGCTGATTTCCAAACGGCTGTCAAAGACCTCGTCCACGACTTCGCGAACAGTATAGACACGGAAATCTCCTGACTTTTCGTCAAACTCAATGGCTGCGCTGTCCGCCTGACCATAGCGACGACGATAGGCTGAGCGGAGTGACTCAGTCACTGCGTCAATGATATCTTCTTTCTTGATTCCTTTGTCTTCTTCCAGAATGCGGAAGGCCTCTAGCATTTCTTTACTCATTTTCATATGACTTTTGCCGAAACAAAAGTGTTCCTTTCTTTTCTATATTGCTTCTGCTGCTAAAACTTAACGGCTAATCTGGCTTTGGAAACCAGACTGTAGGGAATTTCGACTTCTTTTCTGCGAGTCTTGTCCAGATATTCCATGTGCAGAACATCCTCTTCAAAGCTCAGCAAGGTTCCTTCAAAGACTTTCTGCTTGTCAACAGCCTTATAGATACTGACATGGATATAGCTGCCGACTGCATCGGCTAGCTGTTCCTTGGTCTTGAGTGGGCGCTCCAAGCCAGGACTGGTCACTTCCAGAAAATACTGTTCCGGGAAGGGATCTGGTTTGATTTGATCCAAGAGCGGACTAATAATATCCGTCAAATCCGCTGTATCATTGACCGTAATGCCCTCAGGCTTATCTACAAAGACACTGAGAACATAGTCCCCGCCCATCTTTCCGTACTCAATATCGACTAATTCATAGGGGGCCAGAATGGCTGGTTCAATAACCTCCCTCACCAATTCAACAATCGTTGCGATATGACGACACCTCCTCACAGATAAGAGGCGAAGATACTTCCTCGCCTCTCTTTCCTTATTCATTACTAGTATTATAGCACGACAAGTCCCAGAATGCAAGGGAAATATGCTGTGCAAGCTTTTAAAGCTCGAATTCAACTTAAAACAATCTTATTTTTAAGTAGAATTCTTTTCTAATAATAAAGTCTTCAAGGAGTATTTCCTCGAAGACTCTTTCTTATTCAAATGCTGCTTCCACCCGGTAGATGACTTGTCCCTTGTTAGCAAATTTCTGCTCATACTCAGTCAGGACATTGTCCTCGAAGTCGCTGGCATGCAAATCCAACCACACGCCCTTTAACTTCATACCATACTGTGAAAAGCTAACTAGGCTATACTCAAAAAGACCACGATTGTCCGTTTTGAAGTGGATTTCTCCATTTTCTGGAAGAATCTGCTGATAGGTCGCCAGAAAGGACTGATAGGTCAGACGGCGCTTTTCATGACGTTTCTTAGGCCAAGGATCTGAAAAGTTTAGATAGAGGCGGTCAATCTCGCCATCTTCAAAATAATCAGTCAGATCCGAACCATCCACCCAGAGTAGCTTGATATTGGGCACATCCGTTGCCAGCACCTTGTCCAAGGCATAGCTGAGGACCGATTTCTGGATATCAATCCCGATGTAGTTAATATCTGGATTGGCCTTGGCCATACCGGACACAAAGGCTCCTTTGCCGCTGCCAACTTCGATATGAATTGGATGATCATTGCCAAAAATCTCCTGCCATCTGCCCTTGGCGTCTGCTGGATTTAAAATCACATACTGGGGATGCGCCTCTAGCAGTTCCGTCGCTCCCTTACGATTCCTTACTCTCATTGTCCTCTTCCGTATTTAGAACGGAAGTTTCGTAATGCGTAAATCTCCCGGTTCACATTTTCTAAATCATTGTTTTCATAGTATTTAGCAATCTGCATCAGATAAGAATACTGTCCAAACCAGTATAGCTTATTGAAAACAGTCTGATTATATTTATAGCCATAAGCACTCAGCCACTCTTGCCAACCTGAATCAGGCACATAATGGCTTAAAATATGTGCTACATCCATCATCCTGTCTGTCAGGCGCACAGAATCCCAATCCACCAAGTAAATAAGCCCGCTGTCGGTCTCTACCCAGTTGCTGTGGCGCACATCTCCATGCACGATGGTCGCGTAGTCCTCACGAAAGGCTGGTACTGTCTGGCGTAGGTCGCGGATAACTGATTGCAGATATTGATTATTCCTCAAAGCAAGCGGCACTTGATTGAGCCAAGCATTCAGCAAATCAGTCGGCGTTTCCAAAGTATAGCCCAGCTTGGTCAGCTGCGTCATCAATGGGCGCGAGCGATGCAGCCGTGTCAAAATATTGATTACTTGCTTTTTGGACATATCATTTGGGGTCAGAATAGTGCCTGAAAGCCACTCCTGCCCGCTCATTACGTTGCCGTCCGGCATCCGGCGGCTCCACAAAAGCTGCGGTGCGATTTGTTCTCGAGCTAAGCCTGCTAAGATAGGGGTTGTATTCATCTTGACGAAAACGCGCCCCCCGTCCGGATAAGTCCCCATATAGGCCTTTCCGCTCTTACCAGCTATCGGTGTCAGGGTCAGCTCGTTATCAACCAAGTCCATGTTTCCCCTCCGTAAAAAGTTTCTTTATCATTTTACTAGTTTTACCTCTTTTAGTCAACCAATCTCCGTAACTTAAACGGCAGATAGAACAGATAGAGTAGGGCAGTCGCTCCCAGCATGGCCAGCACTGCTGTCTTGTCTTGGAAAAATAGCAGAGCAGTCAGCACTTCAGCCAAGAGAACACTGCTGCCAATCGAAGTGATAATTTGTCTTGCTCCCTTCAGCTTTTCCCCTCTTTCTATCGGAAAAAGCTGGGTCAAAAACTGATAGTCAAAAGCTTCGTACAAGGCCGTCAGCTGGAAGACTAAGAGGTAATTGAACAAGACCGCAAAAGCAGCAGCAATCCAAGCTTGACTGACAAAAACCAAGGCCAAAAGAGCCAAAAAGAGCAGTCTCAAGGTTAGAGCAAAAAAGTCTCCATTTCGCAAGTAAGAGCGCAAAAAGAGATTCTGCCAGGTCTTGCTATGCTGCTTGCCCAAAAGTCTCGTCAAACCATCCAGATAAGCCCGGCGCTTGACACTGTTTGAAATGCCCTTGACATTGGTAAAGAGAGCAAAGAAGCGCAGAATAGTTTGCTTTCGGGCTGCCTCATAAGCGATTAGCGCCTGCCAGTCCAAGCCATTTTCAGTAAAGAACTTCTTGGCCTTAGCCTGAAACAAAAACCATTTCAAGACTAGCATAAGGAGACAGTAGAGCCCGAAGCCCCAAACGGGCAATCCCAGAGCCAGAAAAAGCGGGGCTAACAATAGCAAGATTCCAGTCTGTAAGACTGCATACAAGAGATAGGAACGTAGAATCTGAGCCTTGATAAAAGCTCTGACTTCTGCTTCTCTGACCAAGAAAAAGAGAGCATCCGGCTTTTCCAGATAGGTCGCAATCCGTCCAAAAGGCAAGATAAAGAGCGATAGAATAACCAGACTGGCAATAATGGGTAGGTGGTTGGTCGGAAAATGTCGCAAAAGCTGACTGTACTGAACACCTAAAAATCCCATAAAAATCAGCAGAAAGAGCACGAAATGATCATTAAAAACATAGCGCAGGTATTTCAAACACTGCTGACGAAAATCCTGTTTTCGTTTGGCAAATAATTCTTTCATAGCGCTGCCTCTTCTGTCAGGGCTAGATAGATGTCATTCAGACTAGCATCCGGCATTTGAAATTGAGCCCGCAACTCAGTCAAGCTGCCCTTGGCCCGCACTTGACCCTTGTGCAGAATTACAAAACTATCGCACATCTTCTCGGCAGAGTCCAGAACATGGGTGCTCATCAGAATCGACTTGCCCTTCTTCTTTTCCTCCTCCAAGAGCTGGATAAGGTCTGCAATCGCTACCGGATCCAGACCCAGAAAAGGCTCATCCACAATAAAAAGGCTGGGATCAACTACAAAAGCACAGATAATCATCACTTTTTGCTTCATCCCTTTTGAAAAGTGAACAGGGAACCAATCCAGTTTTTCCTTGAGTCGGAACATTTCCAGTAGCTTACCCACGCGCATAAAAGCTGTTTCTTGTTCAATGTCGTATGCCATGGCTACCGTCTCAATGTGCTCGCGCAGGGTCAATTCTTCATAGAGACTAGGCGTTTCCGGGATAAAACCGATTTTCTTGCGATAATCGCTGGGATTGGTCCGCAACTCCAGTCCATCAATCTGAATCTGCCCCTTATAAGGCGTCAGAAGACCAATAATCTCATTGATAGTCGTGGACTTGCCCGCACCGTTGAGACCAATCAGACCAACCAGCTGGCCATTGCCCACTTCAAAGCTGACATCCTTTAAAACCGGGATATTAACATAGCCGCCCGTAAGCTCTTTGATTTCTAACATATTTTCTCCGAATTCTGGTATAATGGTTCTTATATTATAACAAAATCTAGCGAATAGAGGTACCATTTATGGCTGATTGTATTTTTTGTAAAATTATTGCTGGAGAAATCCCTTCTTCAAAAGTCTATGAAGACGAGAAAGTCCTTGCTTTTCTGGATATTTCCCAGGTAACACCAGGTCATACCTTGGTTGTCCCTAAAGAGCATTTCCGAAATGTGCTGGATATGGATGCCGACAGCACCAGTCAGCTCTTTGCTCGCGTACCTGACATTGCCCGTAAGGTGATGAAAGCCACAGGTGCAGCTGGTATGAATATCATCAACAACAACGAAGAAATTGCTGGACAGACTGTCTTTCATACCCATGTGCATTTGGCACCACGCTACAGTGATGCAGATGACCTCAAGATTACTTTCGAAGCCCACGAGCCAGACTTCCCAGCTCTGGCCGAATTAGCTGAGAAGATTGCGCAAGCTTAAGGAGGGAATATGAAACTTTCAAATATTTTCCTATTTATCGGTGCCGCAGCAGCCAGCTACAAACTGGTTGAAAACCGTCAAAAAATCCAAGAAGAAATCATTGAAACAACAGATAGTCTAGACAAAGTAAAGGACAGTCTAGCCAATATCCAACGAAATATTGCCATCATTCAAGAGCAAAAAGAGCAAGTCAAAGACATGGCCCAAGATCTTACTTATAAATATAAAGTCCTTGAAAATCAAGCTCAAGTGCAGATCCAGCAAGTCAAAGAGATCTGGGAAAAGTACGAGGCTTGATAGAGAAAAGGCGTATGATAGGGGAACAATAATTCCAATCAGCCGCCGCGTCAAGAGCTTTCCGTCATAACCAAAAGAGACCGAGACATTTTGTCCCGGCCTCTTTTTATATTTAACTTTTTACTCTGTAGTCGCATTGACTACTGGCTGACTTTGCGGAGCGCTGACACTGACATCTGCCGCTGGGGCGGAGGAAGCCGCTGGAGCAACTGGAGTCGTATTCGTAGTTCCAACTGTTGTATCTGTCGTCGGATAAGAGTAATTCTCATAGCCATTATTATAAGTTGGCTGACTATAAGGAGGCACGTAGTTACTATTGCTTTCTGTACTGCTAGACGCACTGCTGCTATTGCTGCTTCTTAGACTGTTGCCGCCCATAATATCTTCATAGAGAACAGCATTGGTCTTCAGACTCTTAACTGTGTCCAAGCCCAGAGACTTACGGATTAGATTCTGCATGCTCAGCAAATGCTCTGACGTCACCAGCTGATAGCTTCCACCGTCAGGCAAGGTCGCATCTTCTCCACGCAGCTGCTCAGACTTGATGTTCTTAAAGGCATCCTGATAGCCTAGCAGTTGGGGAATGCTTTTTGAATCAAGCGCGATATTGGTCTGCATATTGCTGCTGACAGCTTTTAAAATAGCCTGATAATGGCTGACACTGTTGAGACTGAGAACTTTTTCAACCACTTTCTTAATTACTTCACGTTGACGCTTTTGGCGGCCATAGTCACCCTCTGGATCCTGATAGCGCATGCGAGCATAGACAAGCGCCTGATCACCATTGATGGTTTGCTTGCCAGGCTCAACCTTAGCAGTATACTCCGGCTCATTATCCTCAATAGAAATTGGGAAGTCAAAGGTATTATTGACCTCAATACCACCTACTGCGTCTACTAACTGAACCAAGCCCTGCATATTGATCATCACATAGCGGTCGATGTGGATATTCATCAAGCCCTCAATAGTCGAAATGGCTAACTCTGCTCCGCCTGTCGCATAGGCTGCATTCAGCTTGGCTTCAACTGTCTGACCGTTCTCATCAATCTGAGTCAGAATATCACGTTCCAAACTCATCATGACTGTTTTCTTAGTCTTGGGATTGACACTCAAGAGAATCATGGTATCGCTGTTCCCGACCCAAGTATCCTCGCGGGATCCGCTCCCTGTATCTACACCCATCAGCAAAATGGTCATGGGCTTAGTCGCAGAAATGACATCTGTCTCATTTCCCAAGCCCTTATAAGTCTTGGACAGCTCATCTGTTGACTGACCATAGATTGTCCAAGCATAAGTACCGATACCAGCTGTCGTTACGACAAGGAGGCTAAGAAACATCATTATAATCTTTTTAAACATATCTTTTTTAGTCTATCAGTTTACCCATCAGGTAAACATCAAGAAATATCCCTTCTTTTAAATAGGCTCCTCTTTTTTGTAAGCCTTCAATTTCAAATCCTAAATCTTTATAAAGATGAACCGCTCGTTCATTTTTAACCTGAACGCTCAGCTCCAAACGTCTAATATCCTGAGAATCTTCTGCCCAAGTCAGTGCCTCTTCCAGCAATATGCGTCCCAGTCCTTGGTTCCAGAAAGCCTTCTTCACCACGACAAAGACTTGACCAATATGGCGAATTCGCTCATGGAAATCAGCTGTGATGCTGACTAGGCCAGCAATCTCACCATTTAAAAGCGCCAACAGATAAAGCTGATTACTAGAAGCAGCCTGATGCTCAATGAATGAAGCCATCTCCTCTTGATTCATCAAAATTCCAGCTTCATCCAGCGTCATATAATCTGACTCAGACCCAACCTGATTGAGGAAGGCAATCAGCTCAGCAGCATCCGTTTTTTCCGCTTCACGCAAGCATAATTCATATTCAGTCATTCTGCAGTTCCTCAAGCAACTCTTGAGCTCGCTTTCCTTTGGCTTCAAAAACCAATTCACGCCCATCTTCCTTTTTCAAGAGGCTTAATTTGAGATAGTCTTCAGGCAGATTTTCTCCCAGCAGCTCCCCCCATTCAATGACCGTCACGCCTTCCCCGAAGAGAAAGTCATCCAAATCAATGGAGTCTGGATCGTCTCCAATGCGATAGACATCCAGATGATAGAGTGGCAAGCGCCCCTCATATTCCCGAACAATGGTATAGGTTGGACTTTTAATCATCTGACTGATACCCAAACCTAGAGCCAGACCCTTAGTAAAGGTTGTCTTCCCTGCTCCTAAATCTCCCGTTAAAACCAGTACGTCTCCCGCCTGAAGCAATGTGCCCAGACGCTGACCCCACTGGATTAATTCTTCCTCATTATGACTAAACATTCTCTTATTATACCAGAAAAAATTTTTTTCTGCTTAATTTTGCAAAAGAAAAATCAGCTAGGAAAAGCTGATTTTTTATACCAAAAACATATCCTATACAAAGGGTACTAAAATCAAGGAAATCCAGCAATGTTTAGACCTAATTTAAAGCCAGATTTACGAAATTCAAAATAAATAGAAGATCCAAAATCCAAATCATAGAATGCACATCCTTGGCTTGACCTTTGAAGATTTTGACCAAGGTGTAGGTAATAAACCCAGCTGCTATCCCGTGAGTGATAGAATAGGCAAATCCCATAAAAATAGAAGTAAAGAAAGCCGGAATGGCTTCTGTCATATCATCCCAATGGATATTCTTCAGACTAGCCAGCATCATAATCCCAACAATAATGAGAATCGGTGCAGTTGCAGCATTAGGAACAATAGCCAAGAGTGGGCTAAAGAAGCTTGACACTGCGAAGCAGATAGCTACGACCAAGGCGGTCAGACCTGTTCGGCCGCCAGCTCCGATACCAGCTGCAGACTCCACATAAGTCGTCACGTTAGAGGTTCCAGCAATGGCGCCAATAGAGGTTCCGATGAGGTCCGAGTAAAGAGCCTTATCCAAACCTTCTGATTCATGGTTTTCCCCAGAAGTTGCCACAATCCCGACCTTTTCACCTGTACCGATCAAGGTACCAATGGTATCAAAAATATCTGTCAAGGAGAAAGCCAGAATAGCCATACATGTCTGAGGCCAGCGAGTCGAATCTGCTAAGAGGGCACCCAGACCTTTCGGACCTACTGCCACCCCAAAAATCTGTCCCAATTCACTAACAGCAGTGCCAATGTTATTCTGCCCAAAGTCAATAGCTGACAAATCAACCAAGCCAACCAGAATAGCTACCACAGTCGTTACTAGGATGGATAGGATAACACCACCCTTGATATTTTTCACGATAAAGAAGATTGTGATGGCGAGACCAACCAAGGCTACGATGACAGCTGGATTATTAAAGTCTACCAGACCGGGAGTTGCTGCTGAATTAGCCGTGATAGCCGCTGCAGCCTTATCTGCTCCCTTGCCAGCTACTGTATAATTGCCTGGATCGATTGAAAACTTGAGCAAGCCAGCATTTTTAATACCTACATAGGCCAGAAAGACCCCGATTCCTGCTGAAATTGCTGCGCGCAAGGAGCCAGGAATGGACTCGATGATCATTTTACGCACCTTGGTCAAAGTGATAATGAGCGAAATAATCCCGCAGATAAAGACCATAGCCAAGGCTTCCTGCCAAGTGTAGCCCAAGGCAAAGACGACCGTAAAAGTGAAAAAGGCATTCAGACCCATACCCGGTGCCTGCGCATAAGGCAAGTTGGCAAAGAAGGCCATCATTAAGGTGCCGGCAACAGCCCCGATAATCGTAGCTAGGAAAACACCCTGCTTGGGCATACCAGTCTGAGCCAACATGGCCGGATTGACGAATAAAATGTAGGACATGGCAAAGAAAGTCGTCAGACCAGCCAAAACTTCTGTCCGGACATCTGTCCCTTTTTCGGTCAGTTTGAAAAATTTATCCATTTTTCAATAAATCTCCTTTTGAGTAAAATTTATAATATCTAGTTCAATAACAAAGAAAAACAGATTGAATTTCGTTTATTTACGAACGATAATTTAAATTATAATAAAAAACATTCACTTTTTCAAGATGAATGTTTCGCTTTTCTTATTTTTTATTATCTCTCATCAGAAATACCAAACTCATAAACTGCAAAAAGGCAAATCCAAGAATGAAAGGCAGACGATCAGGCTGCAAAGTTTGCAAGAGCTTCTGTAGAACTAGCTGAGGATGAAGCAATAAATCCCAGCTATTGAGACGATCATAACGTCCTATGTAGATAGCCATACTGGACACAGCCGACAGAGCTGCCATCAGCAACAAGTCCAAATACCAGTTAAACTTCCAGCGTTCCTTGATGACATACCAGCTCTCCATACCACAGAAAACTCCGAATAAAATACTGGAAACAAAAGCTAAAAAGAGCAGGAAAACACTTGGCTTACTCAGAACATCTGTCACCCAAGTCATATGAATCAAATCAGTGATCATATAGAAAGTGTTGGGGAAGAAAAGCAACCACAGCAGGAAAAGAAGAGGATATACCCACTTCTGCTTCTTGAATAAAAGTGTCAAGATAGCTGCATCATAGCTGATTAAGGCCAAGGTCATATTCCAGATGAGATAGGTCGGACCGCCATTTAGAGATTGGATATAGATAAAAAAGGCAATCATCAGAAAAAGAGCATGAATCATGATTGGTTTACGCATACGAAAAGCTCCTCCTTGCTATGTCATAATTGTGACTGATTAGAGCATCATTATAACATAAGTCGTGTTATTTACACTGAATTCTGTTATAATAGTCTGTATTATCACTGAAAAGAGACTCACATGACAAAAAAAGTAATCGCTGTGGACTTGGACGGAACCTTGCTGGATTCTAACAGCAATCTGTCTGACTTCACCAAAGAAACTATCAAAAAAATTTCCAAAAAGGGCCACAAGGTCATTATCACAACAGGCCGGCCCTACCGCATGGCTTTGAAATATTATAAAGAATTAGAGCTCAATACGCCCATGATCAACTTCAATGGCTCTTTGACTCATATTCCAGAAAAGAAATGGGACTTTGAAAAATCGCTAACGCTGGATAAATCCTTTCTGCTGGATATGGTTAAGCGCAGGGATGAGATTGAAGCGGATTTCATTGCTGGCGAATACCGCAATAAGTTCTACATCACCAATCCCAATGAAGAAATCGCTGATCCCAAGCTCTTTGGCATCGATGCTTTCAAGCCTGAAAACCAGTTTCAAGCCAATCTGGTAACGGAGAATCCTAACGCCATTCTCCTGCAGACGCGAGCAGCTGACAAATATGCTTTGGCAGAGGAAATGAATGCTTTTTACCAGCATGAACTTTCTATCAACTCTTGGGGCGGCCCACTCAACATCCTCGAGTGTGCTCCCAAGGGTGTCAATAAGGCCTTTGCCCTTCAGTATCTGCTTAATATTCTCAATGTAGACCGTAAAAATCTGATTGCCTTTGGCGATGAGCAAAATGATACTGAGATGCTGTCCTTTGCTGGCACTGGCTATGCCATGAAAAATGCTAATACTGACCTTCTTCCATACGCTGACCAGCAGTTATCTTTGACCAATGACCAAGATGGCGTCGCCCACGAGCTAAACAAACTCTTTTTATAAAAGTAGACAATTAGGCAAACTCTGTTCGAGAGTTTGTCTTTTATTTTTTTCTTCCCTCAAACTCCGTTAGTTGCAAAAAGCTTTAAAAATAGGAGCTTATCAGCTATGTCAGAATATTAGAGTGAATTCACGCTTAGTTTTGTAAGCGTTTGCTATTTTGTTTGAGTTTGTGATATAATTAACATAATCAAAAAACTAAATAACAGAAGGAAACTACTTATGAAAGCAGTTGTTGTAAATCCAGAGGGAACTAATGTCCAACTCGTTGAAAATAAAGAAATGCGTCCGCTTGAAACAGGGGAAGCTCTCGTTGACATCGAATACTGCGGTGTCTGCCATACGGACCTGCACGTCGCACACGGTGACTTTGGCAAGGTGCCAGGTCGCGTTCTTGGACACGAAGGTATTGGTATTGTCAAAGAAATCGCTCCAGATGTAAAAAGTCTCAAAGTCGGAGACCGCGTCAGTGTCGCTTGGTTCTTTGAAGGCTGCGGCGCTTGTGAATACTGTACAACTGGCCGCGAAACCCTTTGCCGTACAGTAAAAAATGCTGGTTATTCCGTTGATGGTGGGATGGCAGAGCAATGTATCGTAACAGCTGACTACGCTGTCAAAGTCCCTGAAGGACTCGATCCCGCCCAAGCTTCTTCTATCACTTGTGCCAGTGTAACCACCTACAAGGCTATCAAAGAAGCCCAGCTGCAACCAGGCCAATGGACAGTTATCTTTGGAGCAGGTGGATTGGGTAACCCAGCGGTTCAATATGCCAAGAAAGTCTTTAATGCCCATGTTGTCGCTGTTGATATCAACAATGATAAGCTAGTTTTGGCCAAAGAAGTTGGTGCTGATATCGTCATCAACGGCCATGAAGTTGAAGATGTCGCTGCTCTTATCCAAGAAAAAACTGGCGGTGCGCATTCTGCCATAGTAACAGCCGTTTCTAAAGTTGCCTTCAACCAAGCGGTGGACTCTGTTCGTGCTGGCGGTCGGGTAGTTGCCGTTGGATTGCCATCTGAAATGATGGACCTCAGTATTGTCAAAACCGTTTTAGATGGCATCCAAGTCATCGGTTCCCTAGTTGGTACTCGCAAGGACTTGGAAGAAGCCTTCCAGTTTGGTGCTGAAGGATTGGTGGTTCCTGTCGTTCAAAAACGCCCTGTTTCAGATGCAGTGGATGTCTTTGATGAAATGGAAGCGGGTACCATTCAGGGACGTATGGTACTTGACTTCACACACTAATACTTTAAAACATGTTAATCCCAACATTTACCAAACTTTTGGAAACTTATGATAGACAGGCTTGATATTATTTAGAAACTTTTGCCATTATAGAGGGAGACTAAAGACATAAGATGCGATTTTCTGTCTTTGGTCCTCCTCTTTCTTTTTTGATAAATAAACACTTTCTCAAACAAAAGTCTCTTCTGTCATTTCAAAAATCTCTTTCATATTATTTCAATGTTTTTCATATATTAATCTATTATATTTTCTATTTTCCTAATTTATTAAAACATTTCTATAGCTAAGGTTTGCTTGTACCTATATTTATCAGGTTTTCAGCAAATACTGACATTTTTGAAAGAAAAAGTCGTTTTTAGGAACAAACGCTTGCATTTTTCATGAAAACGTTTTATAATAAACTTGCCTTAAAGTTTTCTTAAAACTTAAGTCAAACATTTTATAAGGAGGAATGTCAATAATGAGTATCGGAATCATTATTGCTAGCCACGGTGAATTTGCTGCTGGTATTCATCAATCAGGTTCTATGATTTTCGGTGAGCAGGAAAAAGTACAAGTTGTAACTTTCATGCCCAACGAAGGACCAGATGATCTCTATGCAAAGTTCAATGACGCTGTGGCTTCGTTTGATGCGGACGATGAAGTGTTGGTCTTGGCTGACCTTTGGAGTGGCTCTCCATTCAACCAAGCTAGCCGTGTCATGGGTGAAAATCCAGACCGCAAGTTCGCTATCATTACAGGCTTGAACCTGCCTATGCTGATTCAAGCTTATACAGAAAGGATGATGGATGCCAACGCCGGCGTTGAAGCTGTTGTTGCTAACATCATCAAAGAAGCCAAGGAAGGAGTCAAAGCTCTGCCTGAAGAGCTGAATCCTGCTGCTGAAGAAGCAAATGCTCCTGCTGCAGCTGCTCCAGTTGCCCAAGCAGCAATCCCTGAAGGGACTGTAATCGGTGACGGCAAGCTCAAAATCAACCTTGCCCGGATCGACACACGCTTGCTGCACGGTCAGGTAGCAACAGCTTGGACGCCAGATTCAAAAGCAGATCGTATTATCGTTGCTTCTGACTCAGTTGCTCAAGATGAACTTCGTAAAGAATTGATTAAGCAAGCTGCACCAGGTAATGTCAAAGCCAATGTTGTCCCAATCGACAAATTGATTGCTGTTTCAAAAGACCCTCGCTTTGGCAACACTCATGCCTTGATTCTGTTTGAAACTCCTCAAGACGCCCTTCGTGCTGTTGAAGGCGGTGTGCCAATCAAGACCCTTAATGTCGGTTCTATGGCTCACTCAACTGGTAAAACAATGGTCAACAACGTACTGTCAATGGATAAGGAAGACGTTGCCACTTATGAAAAGCTTCGTGACCTTGGCGTTGAATTCGACGTACGTAAAGTACCAAATGACTCTAAAAAAGATTTGTTTGATTTGATTAAGAAAGCCAACGTGCAGTAAAATCAAACGTTTTGCTTTTATTAATTTAGGAAAGGATTTAGAACATGTCTATTATTTCTATGGTTTTAGTAGTCTTTGTTGCCTTCTTAGCTGGCCTAGAAGGTATCTTGGACCAATTCCAATTCCACCAACCGCTGGTTGCTTGTACCTTGATTGGACTGGTAACTGGTAATTTGGCTGCCGGTGTTATGCTGGGTGGCTCTCTCCAGCTGATCGCTCTTGGCTGGGCTAACATCGGAGCTGCTGTAGCACCTGATGCTGCCCTCGCTTCTGTTGCCGCTGCCATCATCATGGTACTGGGTGGAGACTTCTCAAGCAAAGGAATCGCTGTAGCACAAGGTGTTGCTATTCCACTTGCTGTTGCTGGTCTCTTCTTGACTATGATTGTCCGTACTTTGTCAGTCGGTTTGGTTCACGGTGCAGATGCTGCTGCGAAAAAAGGAGACATTAAAGGAGTTGAACGCGCTCACTTTATCGCTCTCTTCATGCAAGGAGCACGTATTGCTATCCCGGCAGCACTTCTTTTGATGATTCCAGCTGAGTCTGTTAAATCTGCTCTTGAAGCTATGCCAGCTTGGCTATCAGAAGGTATGCAAATCGGTGGTGGTATGGTCGTAGCCGTTGGTTATGCAATGGTTATCAACATGATGGCAACTCGTGAAGTATGGCCATTCTTCGCTATTGGTTTTGCTTTAGCTGCTGTCAGCGAACTCACTCTGATTGCCCTCGGTGCAATCGGTGTCGCTATTGCCCTCATCTACCTTGCCTTGTCTAAAAAAGGCGGAAATGGTGGCGGCGGAGCAACAGCTTCATCTAACGATCCAATCGGCGACATCCTAGAAGACTACTAAGAAAGGAGACACACTATCATGACAGAATTAAATACTGTAAAACCTGATGAGTCAGGAAAATTGACTCTTTCAAAGGCTGACCGTCAAAAAGTTTGGTGGCGTTCTACTTTCTTGCAAGGTTCTTGGAACTACGAACGTATGCAAAACTTGGGCTGGGCTTATTCACTGATTCCAGCTATTAAGAAACTTTATACTAAAAAAGAAGATCAAGCTGCTGCTCTTGAGCGTCACTTGGAGTTCTTCAACACTCACCCATATGTTGCAGCTCCAATCATCGGAGTTACACTTGCGCTCGAAGAAGAAAAAGCAAATGGTGCAGCAATTGACGATGCGGCTATCCAAGGGGTTAAAATCGGTATGATGGGACCTCTGGCTGGTATCGGAGACCCTGTCTTCTGGTTCACAGTTCGTCCAATCCTTGGAGCACTTGGGGCATCTCTTGCTTTGACTGGAAATATCATTGGGCCACTTATCTTCTTCTTAGCTTGGAATGCTATCCGGATGGCTTTCCTCTGGTACACACAAGAATTGGGCTACAAGGCCGGTTCTGAAATCACTAAAGACATGTCTGGTGGTATCCTCCAAGACATTACTAAAGGTGCTTCAATCCTAGGTATGTTTATCTTGGCTGTTCTGGTTGAGCGCTGGGTATCTATTAAGTTTGTCTTTAACGTTTCATCTGTTAAGCTAGATGATAAAGCATATATTCATTGGGACAAATTGTCTAGTGGCTATAAGGGTATCCAAGAAGCCTTTGCTCAAGTAGGTCAAGGACTATCTCAAACCCCTGAAAAAGTTACAACTTTCCAACAAAACTTGGATTCCTTGATTCCTGGTTTGATGGGACTACTTCTAACTTTCGCTTGTATGTGGTTGCTTAAGAAGAAAGTATCCCCTATCACTATCATCATCGCCCTCTTTGTAGTTGGTGTACTAGCTCACGTTGCTGGTTTGATGTAATCAAAAAGAAGGTTTCGGCCTTCTTTTTATTGTGGTATAATAGCTGTATTATTTAAAAGGGAGTTACTCTATGGCACAGTCACAAAACAAAACAGTTGAGTTTAATACTACTGGCGTATCCTATCTTGGATTAGGCGGAAAGGTTGGGAAATTTTTAATCGGCGAGACTGCTCTGGAGTTTTACGCTGATGCCAATGTAGAAGACTATATCCAGCTGCCTTGGACGAGCATCACTGCTATCGGTGCTAATGTTTCTGGCAAGAAAGTCAGCCGCCATTTTGAAATCTGGACTGAAAAAGGAAAGTTTCTCTTTGCCTCCAAAGACTCTGGTAAGATACTCAAAATTGCGCGTAAGCATATTGGCAATGACAAGGTAGTTAGATTGCCGACTCTGTTACAAAAAATTGCTGGAATCTTTAAGAAGAAAAAATAAGGTTGAAAAAGTTTCAACCTTATTTTTTATATTTTCGACTAAGACAAAGACTGCTTGTATCAACAAAATGGAGCTAGCACAAAAATTGGAAAGTGAAACAATCTGAGAATGCACTATTTCAGCCCCTTGAAATGATAGGGTGGGGTAAGCTGACATTATCAATGCAAGACCGTATCATTAGATTTTCAAAAAGTATAAACATCAGCTAAATTTTTCTCGAAAGTCCATGTCTTGACACCTTCAACATCACGGACATCTAGTTGTTTAAATCCGTTCTTTTTGTAAAAACGACAGTTGCTTTCTGTATGAGTAATCAAAGTAAGCCACTGGCATTTCTCTTCTTTGGCAAGCAGCTCAAGTCCCTTTGAGATAAAAAGACCGCCAACTCCCTGTCCTTGATAATCAGGCAGCACACCCAGCAGTTCAAGATATAGAGTTGAAACACCCCTTTTCTTAGCTTCTTTGCTCCCCTCCCCAAAGACTTTTTGAAAGGCTAAAAGCTGGGGAATATATTGCCACATCCTCCATGCTCCTGCCTGCAAAAAGGAAAGTATACCGACAGGATGGCTACCGAGCTTATGAATAGTAGCGACCGCCATAAGACGCCCGTCCACTTCAGCAAGCAGGCAAATATGATGACGCATCGCCGCCTTAACCATAACTGCATGCAATCTATTTAGAAAATCAATATAAGACCAACTGCTGCCAAAGAGAGGACGGAATTTTTCTCTGTAGACCTCATGCTCAGCAAAAGCAGCAGTTAAAACCGAGACCGCAGCAGCAAGATCCCTTTCATCTGCTCTTCTAAAACGAATCATGATAGCTACCTCTTCAAATCTTTTCTGCTAATTTTTCTAAAAAAGCCTGCCGTTTTTCAGCTGTAGACTGAGAAATATTCCCGAAATTCAACCAACGGCGCTGTCTAGCACCGATAGACTTAAAGGTATGGCCCAACATGGCTTTCTTGACGACATCACCACAGAAATACTTAAGATAGAAGGTCGGTGCTGCAGAGGTAGTAATAGCCAATACCTCTTTAATATTGGTCAGACGACCAACTAACTGGCGAGTTTTCGTCTCCTCGTAAATCTTATTTTTCAAAAAGACCTTATCTTCAAAGCCCTTGACAATAGCTGGCATATCCGCCCACCAGATAGGAAAAATCATGATAAGGCGGTCACAGGACGCAAGAGCTTCCTGATATTTTAAAACCAGCGGGTCTAGTGCCTGCCCTTTATTAAAAAGCGCTAGCTCTTCCTTGGTATAGACAGGGTTAAAACCATCCTCATAGAGATCAATCAGTTCATAGGTCTGACCTTTCTTCTCCAACAAGTCCTGAACCTGCTCTAAAATAGCATAGTTAAAGCTTTTATCATAGGGATGTGCATAAACAATGAGATTTTTAATCATGTTTGTAACCTCCTAGTAAATCATTGAACATTGAGCGATAGACTTCCTCATCAAAAGGCTCCAAACCTTTGGCAATAAAATGGCCATAGCCTGTGATGAAGGTATCCAGCTTGAGCAAGAGAATCTTTTTCTCTTTCTGACTCTCAATAGGCAGCCTATCCAGATAAGCCACCGTCTTGTTCCCGATTTCCAGAAGCTCACCTCTCCGGTAAGCCTCTATCGCCACAGGACTGAAAAAGAGAAAATCCATCATCCGACTGTTGGACTCATATTCCGATAAAAGAAAAAGTCCTATCTGCCAAATGCAATCCAAAGGATCAGATACTCCGTCAAGATACTGCTCCTCTAAACGTCTAAGCTGGCTCTGATTTTCCAAAAGACAGACCTGATAGTAAAGATCCTCCTTGTTTTCAAAAGCCTTGTAAAAAGCACCAGTCGTAACCCCCAGCAAAGATGCCAGTTTCCTCAGGGGGATATTCTGATAACCATATTCTCTGATAAGCTGGCTTGCCTTCTCAATCATACGGTCGCGCGTTGTTTGTTTTACCATAAGAACTCCTTTAGATAACTATGTTACCTTTATTTAAAGATAACATAGTTATCTTTTTCTGTCAAGATTTTTCCTATCCTAGGATTTACATTTTCCGGAAAATCCTGTATAATAGTCGAAACGGATAAGTACTATTGGGCACTTTTCAGAAAGTCTGCGGTGGCTGTGAGCAGATAAGGAGAAAATAGGAAATTCTACCGTTAGTTTTAAAAATGAATAATTAAGCAAGTGCACTTTTGTGAAGTTGGATGGAACCGCGGCTCTGCCGCTCCAACAGTTTCATAAAGTGCTTTTATTTTTGGAGGTACCTATGTTAGATTTAAAACGCATCCGTACGGACTTTGATTCTGTCGCTGAAAAATTAGCTACGCGAGGTGTTGACGCTGCTACCCTAAACCAAATGAAAACCATTGACAAAGAACGTCGGGATTTATTGGTCAAGGTCGAAGAACTCAAGGCAGAGCGCAATACTGTTTCTGCTGAAATTGCCCAAGCTAAACGCAACAAAGAAAATGCAGATGACAAGATTTCTGCCATGCAAAAACTCTCTGCTGAAGTCAAGAACTTAGACGCAACCTTGGCTGAGCTAGACGCTAAGTTGACCGAGTTCACTACTACTCTGCCTAATATCCCACATGAAAGTGTTCCTGTCGGAGCAGACGAAGACGAAAACGTTGAAGTTCGTCGCTGGGGCACACCGCGCCAATTTGACTTTGAAGCCAAGGCTCACTGGGATTTGGGTGAAGAACTGGATATCTTAGACTGGGAGCGTGGGGCAAAAGTTACTGGTGCTCGCTTCCTCTTCTACAAGGGCTTAGGAGCAAGACTTGAGCGTGCTATCTACAACTTCATGCTGGATGAGCATGGCAAAGAAGGCTACACAGAAGTCATCACTCCTTATATGGTCAACCACGATTCTATGTTTGGGACTGGGCAATATCCTAAGTTCAAAGAAGATACGTTTGAGCTAAGCGATACCAACTTCGTTCTGATTCCAACTGCTGAAGTTCCGCTGACCAACTATTATCGAGATGAAATTTTAGACGGCAAAGAATTGCCAATCTACTTCACAGCTATGAGCCCATCATTCCGCTCCGAAGCTGGCTCTGCTGGTCGTGACACGCGCGGTCTCATCCGTCTGCACCAATTCCACAAGGTTGAAATGGTGAAATTTGCCAAGCCAGAAGAATCTTATCAAGAGCTGGAAAAGATGACTGCCAACGCTGAAAACATCCTGCAAAAGCTGAATTTGCCTTACCGAGTTGTAGCACTCTGTACTGGAGATATGGGCTTCTCAGCCGCTAAGACCTACGACTTGGAAGTTTGGATTCCTGCTCAGAACACCTACCGTGAAATCTCTAGTTGCTCTAACACAGAAGATTTCCAAGCTCGTCGAGCTCAAATCCGCTACCGTGACGAAGCAGATGGTAAGGTCAAACTCCTTCATACTCTCAACGGTTCTGGACTGGCTGTCGGACGTACAGTGGCAGCTATCTTAGAAAATTACCAAAACGAAGATGGCTCTGTGACTATCCCAGAGGTTCTGCGTCCGTACATGGGTGGATTAGAAGTTATAGCGCCAAAATAAAAAGCAGTTCATCCTGATAATTTGCCTGTATTATTAGGTCTAAGTTCAGACTTATTTTGCTAAAATTAAAAAAATCCGAGATCAACTCAGAGAAAATCAAAAACAGAGTTTCAAAGAGTATCATCTCGGATTTTTTGTTATCTTTCTGGCTCGCAATGAGACTATATAGTAAAAACAAACATAGAGGATGATTACGAAAGCTATCAGAGCTTCTGCATGACTCAGCCAAACAAGCCATGTCCAACCTAGATAATCAAGTCCCAGTTTCAGGGCAAAAGCTGTATTGACAAGAGGAAAGGTCAAGGCTGACCAGCTAAGCTGAGGGCCCAGTCGGAAAATGCGAGGTAAAAGACATAAAACCAACAGATAAAAGGCTTGCGATAAGAGGATCAGCAAGGCAACAAACCAACCTTCAGCATCAGAACCAGCCAAACGGATATAACTTCCCAACAGGAGCGAGAAAGGTGCACAGTAAATGGCCCACTGCGGCTTTAAAGCATCAGGCAGCCTTTGTGACCGCCTAACCTTGTAAAACAAGGGATAGAGAATCAAACTCAGTAGCAGAGCAAAAAACCAAGCCAAATAGCCCAAAAACGGCTGATGAACTACACCCTGAGTCAAGCTTACCATGGCTAATCCAACATATAGGACCGTCCAGCTCGGGGTCAAAGATAACCCCTCAGCCTTAAGAACATACTTCCAAGTAAAGATAGCTATTAGAGAAAGATGCAGCAGCAAGGCCATGTACCAAAGCAACAGACCCATCCAAAGTAAACCAAGCTTGCTTAGGTAAGAAGCTAAAAGCATACTAGCCATAGGATAAGTCGCAAAGCTCGATAAGAAAGAGGCCTTTTGCAAATCTTGCCGATAGTCCGAAAATGACAGCACCAAAGCCAGTGTCAGATAAAGCCAAAGTATCAAAGCCAGACCATTCAAGAAGTGGAAAAAGATAGAATGGTAGTTCAGTAAAAGATTAGCTAAGCCAAATAGGCCTAGAATCAACCCAGATAAAAGAATGGGCGGTCGTTTACTGTTCACGAAGCAACTCCTTTATAGTAATGTCTTGAAGTCCCTTTTCAATGACAATCAAATGTTTGTTTGCCATCATTTCTATGAAACTTCTAAAATATGCCGCAGCTGTACTGCACTCGGTGATACAATGGGAAGAAAAGCTCCTTCGTTCCAACGGCGGATAAAGCCAGAAGTCGAATTACTCAAATATCCTCTGCCTCCACTAGCCTGCAGCTCCAAGAGCAGACTTTGGGCTACCACATCAATTATATCAATTCGCAGCTGGAAGAGCTCCTTAGGACGCTCAACAAAATAACTAGGCTGGAGAAGACCTCTATAGAGCTGATCCTGGATCGCAGTAAGAGTAGCCACTTGCTCCTCCCACTCCTCTCTCAAAATAGAGCGGACTGACAGATTAGCTTCGACCTCTGCCAATGACTTCTCCGCTAGGCCAAGAGCCAGACCAAATTGATAACCTAGAAAAGCTGGGCGATTTTCTGCCAAAAATTCCAGGGCATCTTGTGCAAGAATCCATTCCTCTTGCAAAGCCACATGATTAAAGGTCAGGGCAGCTGTATTTCCCCCTTGTAGAGATACAAACTCTAAATCCGCTGAACGGGAGAAATTCTCTGCGTCAGACGGCACAGCCAGAACCAGCGGCTGGCGGCTCCCGTCTTCGAAACCAGCAACAAATATGCTGAGGAAGCGATCCGCGCGAGCATTGGTTACCCAAGGCAGACGCCCCTTGAGATAAAGCTGCCCGTCTTCCTCCACAATAGAGACATTTAGCTCTTCTAGGTCCGACAGGAATTTAACGGCATTAGACAGTGCTGTCGCACCTGCATATTCCCCTGACAGAAGCCCTTCCAAATAGTGGTCTCTAAAGTAGGGATTAGCAGACTTTAAGACGTTATCAATAAAGGTCCTTTGCCCCCAAGAGATAAAGGAGGCGGTCAAGGAATGGTGAGCCAGATCCTTGAGCACTTCAATCACATCCGTATCATTTCCACCTCGGCCTCCCAGCTCTTCTGGAACGCCAACCCGGAAGGCTCCTTCAGCAGCGATACGCTCAATCAATTGATTGCCTGCTGCACAGGATTCTTTGTCAATTTGGTCAGCGTGGTCATCCAACCAGTTGATAAACTCTTCTGAAAAAAATGTCATTTGCCACCTCCTCAAAGACTAGGCATAAGGCTGCAATTCCGGATTAATTGGCGTGTTGGCCAGATTATTGGCATAATTGCAAAGGGTCGCAAGGCTGACACCTAGAACTACATCCAGAGCATTCTCATGCGTATAGCCTGCTTCTAGGAAGTCTGCCAAAGCCTCGTCTCCGACCCGTCCCTTAGTATTGATGACAGCAATGGTAAATTTAGCAAGTGTATCTAGCTTCGGATCTGTATCAATCGGAGTACGATTGCGCAGAGCCTTCAAAAGATCATCATTCATTTGAATCTGCTTGATTGAAAAGGCTGTATGACCCGCCACACAGAAAGCACAGCCATTGGTAACTGCAGCCGTAATCTGCACTACTTCACGCTCAGTTGGTGTCAGGCTGTTACGGCGATTGATGGCTCCAACCGTCCGATATGTTTCCAAAGCCGTTGGCGCATTAGCCAAAAGACCGATAAGATTGGGAATGTAGCCACCGTTATCTTTTTGAACAGTTTCCAGGACTTCTTTTACCTCAGCTGGTGCGGACTCAATCGTGTGGATAGTAAATTCTGACATATGAAACCTCATTTCTTTTAATTAGAAACTATCTTAACATAGGACCAATAGCTTGTATAATATATATTTTATATAAGTCCTATAAAGAGAATATAATACGATTTTTCAAACTAAAATATATTTCCCTCGTGAGGTAGCTCCACATCAATTTTAAACAAGAATCCGAAACGAGAAAAAGAAGCCTTCTGGCTTCGATTTTTTAATATTTTCTGAATCTCTGGTAGCGATTTTCCAGTAATTGCTCCAAGGGTAGCTGAGACAGACTATTCAACTCAGTTGCGATTTCTTCTTTCACTGCAGCCAGTAATTCATGGTTGTTAAAGCCTCTTTCAGGAATAACCTTATCTACCACTTCCATCTGCAAGAGCTCGTGTGAAGTAATTTTCATCAGCTCTGCTGCTTCCATAGCGCGGCTGCCGTCTTTCCAGAGAATAGAAGCAAAGCCTTCCGGACTGAGAACTGCATACATAGAGTTTTCCAGCATCCAGACCTTGTCTGCTACAGCCAAAGCCAAGGCACCACCAGAGCCACCCTCACCAATGATGATGGCAATAATCGGCACTTTGAGATTGCTCATTTCCATCAAGTTACGAGCAATAGCTTCCCCTTGGCCACGCTCCTCAGCACCGACACCAGGATAAGCACCTGCCGTATTGATGAAAGTTACCACAGGACGGCCAAATTTTTCCGCCTGCTTCATGAGGCGCAGAGCCTTGCGGTAGCCTTCCGGATGCGGCTGACCAAAGTTTCGGCGCAGATTGTCCTGCAAATTGCGTCCCTTTTGAATACCGACCACCGTTACAGGCTGACCGTTTAGCGTCCCGATACCACCAATCACCGCACCGTCATCTCGAAAAGAGCGATCCCCATGCAACTCGACGAAGTTATCAAAAATTCCTTGTGCAAAATCCAGCGCAGTCAAACGAGCCTGATCACGCGCTTCTTTTATAATCCGAGTGATTTTTGTCATGCTTGACCTCCATGGAATGCTAATAAGGTAGCAAGTGTATCTCTCATGTCACCACGCTTGACGATGGCATCCACAAAACCATGCTCCATGAGAAATTCAGCCTTTTGAAAATCATCTGGCAGCTTCTCACGAACTGTGGACTCAATAACCCGACGACCGGCAAACCCAACAAGAGCCTGAGTTTCGGCCAGAATAATATCACCTTCCATGGCAAAAGAGGCTGTGACACCACCAGTTGTCGGATCTGTCAAGACAGTCAAATAGAAGAGGCCTGCAGCAGAGTGCCGCTGAACAGCCGCAGAGACCTTAGCCATCTGCATCAAGCTCATAATACCCTCCTGCATGCGGGCACCACCAGAAGCCGTAAACAGAACGACTGGCAATTTATGCTCTGTCGCATACTCAAAGAGGCGGGTAATCTTTTCACCCACTACTGTCCCCATAGATGCCATGATAAAGTTTGAATCCATGATACCAAGAGCCGTTTTATGCCCCTTGATGCTAGCCGTCCCAGTCAGAACAGCCTCATCAAGTCCCGTCTTCTCACGGGTAAGAGCCAACTTCTCCTGATAGTTTGGGAAGTTCAGAGGATCCTTGGTTTCAATTCCAGTGAACATCTCCTCAAAACTATTCTCATCCACGGTTAGGTTTAAGCGCTCATGAGCAGAAATACGAAAATTATAGCCACAGTTAGGGCACACACTGTCATTCCCAAGATCTTTTTGGTAAATGGTATGCTTACAACCTGGGCATTTCGAAAAGAGTTCGTCCGGTACCTCAGGCTTTGCTTGAGGCTTTTCCCGACTCGCTCGATTAGGATTGATACGGATATATTTATCCTTCTTTGAAAACAAAGCCATCGTTTACGTCTTCTCCTTTTCAAGATTTTATACTCAGGCACATCAAACTGCAAGAGCCGCCGTCTTTCGAGTTTACAGAGTAGCTCTTACATGTCTCATCTATTGTTTCTCTCGATAAGCCGGAAGGAACTTCTCCATGAGAAAGGCTGTGTCATAATCACCAGCAATCACATTAGGATCTGAGATTAAGTCCAATTGGAAGCCGCTGTTGGTCACAACACCGTCAATTTCTAGTTCATAGAGTGCACGTTGCATCTTCATCAGAGCATCAAAACGATTTTCCCCATGAACAATTATCTTCGCAATCATGCTATCGTAGTAAGGGGGGATGGTGTAGCCAGGATAGACGGCTGAATCAACACGCAGCCCCACTCCACCGCTTGGCAGATAAACATTTGAAATCTTACCAGGACTCGGCGCAAAGTTAAAAGCTGGATTTTCAGCATTGATCCGACACTCAATTGCATGCCCTCGGATTTCAACATCATCCTGACTGAAGGACAGCTCTTGACCGTTTGCAATCTTGATTTGCTCTTTTACGATATCCACACCAGTGACAAACTCGGTCACGGGATGCTCAACCTGCACCCGAGTGTTCATCTCCATAAAGTAGAATTCACCCTTGGCTTCATCAAGCAGAAACTCAATCGTTCCGGCATTTTCATAGCCGACAGACTGAGCAGCCCGAACAGCTGCTTCACCAATCTGCTGACGCAAGGTTTTCCCAATTGCCACAGACGGACTTTCTTCCAGCACTTTCTGATTATTACGCTGCAAAGAGCAATCCCGCTCGCCCAAGTGGACCACATGTCCCTGCTGATCTGCCAAAATCTGCACTTCAATATGGCGCGCTGGATAGATGACTCGCTCCATATACATGGCACCATTACCAAAGGCGGCTTTGGCTTCGCTAGATGCAGACTCAAAGGCCGCTACTAAATCCTCAGCCTTTTCAACCTTACGAATGCCCTTGCCGCCGCCGCCAGCAGAAGCTTTAAGCATGACTGGATAACCAATCTTTTCGGCGACTTCCAAAGCTTCTTCAGAGGTATGGACTTCTCCATCAGAACCTGGGATAACCGGCACTTTCGCCTTAATCATCTGAGCCCGAGCATTAATCTTGTCCCCCATCAAGTCCATAACAGCACCTGAAGGTCCAATAAACTTAATGCCAACTTCTTCGCACATAGTCGCAAATTTAGAGTTTTCGCTCAAAAAACCAAAACCAGGATGAATGGCTTCTGCACCTGTCAGAACAGCAGCAGACAGGACTGCATTCATATTCAGATAAGAATCAGTGGACTTGGCTGGACCGATGCAGACGGCCTCATCAGCCAGTAAAGTATGGAGTGCTTCCTTGTCAGCCGTTGAATAGACGGCTACCGTATCAATTCCCAACTCGCGGGCTGCACGAATGATTCTGACCGCAATTTCCCCACGGTTAGCAATTAAAATTTTACGAAACATGGTGAAAGCTCCTTTTTATCTACTGACCAATCGCAAAGGTCAAAGTACCACTGGCTGCAAGTTTTCCATCAACTTCCGCTTTCGCCTCTACAACCGCAATCGTTCCACGTCGCTTGACAAACTTAGCTGTCATAATCAGTTGATCACCTGGTACAACTTGCTTCTTGAACTTAACCTTGTCCATGCCAGCGTAGAAGACCAGTTTGCCCTTATTTTCTTCTTTAGACAATTCCAGCACACCGGCTGTTTGAGCCAGAGCTTCCATGATTAAGACACCTGGCATGACAGGGTATTGAGGAAAATGTCCATTAAAGAAAGGCTCATTGACTGTCACATTTTTCAGAGCAACAATCTCATCTTCACTAACTTCCAAAACGCGGTCTACCAAAAGCATTGGGTAGCGGTGCGGAAGTGCTTCTTTTATTGCATTAATATCAATCATTTGATGCGTACCAGCCCTTTCCCAAATTCAACCATTTCTTCATTCTGAACCAGAATTTCTGTAACCAGACCATCTTTAGGTGCTGGAACTTCATTCATGACCTTCATCGCTTCAATAATCATCAGGGTTTGACCTTTTTTAACTTGGTCTCCAACAGATACAAACGGCGGCTTATCTGGACCAGCTGCTAAGTAAGCTACACCAACCAAAGGACTTTCTACAACATCACCTTCAGCAGCAGGTGCCGGAGCTTCTGAAGCTGTCTCTGGCTCTGCAGGCGGAGCTGCTTGAGGAGTTGGCTCAATCACAGGCGCACTCGCAGGCTGCAAAGGTGCAGCAATTGGAGCAGCACTGGCTGTTGGAACCGCAGCCTGACCCTCATTCTTACTAAAAGTCAGCTCATCGCTCTGATTTTTGTAAGAAAACTCACGCAGACTAGACTGGTCAAACTGCGCCATTAAATCTTTAATTTCGTTGATATTCATAGGTTTTTAAGCCTCCCAGCGTTTAAAGGCAAGAACGGCATTGTGGCCGCCAAAGCCAAATGTATTAGAAATCGCATAAGGGATTTCCTGTTCCTTACCTTGACCGTAAATAACGTTGGCTTCAATATAGTCTGGCAGCTCTGTTGTACCAGCTGTTTTTGGCACATAGCTATGACGCATTGCTTCAATCGTTGCAATAGCCTCAACTGCGCCCGCCGCTCCGAGCAGGTGTCCTGTAAAGGATTTGGTTGAAGACACCGCTACATCTTTACCAAAGACAGAAACAATGGCTCCGCTTTCGCCTTTTTCGTTAGCAGGGGTTGATGTACCGTGAGCATTGACATAAGCCACATCTTTTGGCTCAATTTCAGCTTCTTCAACCGCCTGTTTGATAGCCTTGATAGCTCCCAAACCTTCTGGATGCGGAGAAGTCATATGGTAAGCGTCACAAGTATGACCGTATCCTACCACCTCAGCCAAGATAGTAGCTCCGCGTTTCTCAGCATGTTCCAAACTTTCCAGAACCAGCATACCAGAACCTTCACCCATGACAAAACCATTGCGATCCTTATCAAAAGGAATGGATGCACGCTTAGGATCTTCTGTGGTAGAAAGAGCAGTCAAAGCTTGGAAACCAGCAATCGCAAATGGTGTAATAGAAGCTTCTGAACCACCGACCAGCATCACATCTTGATAACCGAACTTAATTGAGCGGAAAGCTTCACCAATCGCATCGTTTGCTGAGGCACAAGCCGTATTGACAGACTTACAAATTCCATTGGCTCCAAAGCGCATCGCTACATTTCCTGCACCCATATTTGGCAGAGCTTTTGGCAGGGTCAAAGGTTTGATACGTTTAGGACCTTTTTCATGCAAGCGAACAACCTGTTCTTCAATTTCCTGAATCCCGCCGATACCTGAAGCTACAATGACACCAAAGCGATCCTTATCCAGGGCATCTACATCTAAGTGAGCATTGTTGACCGCTTCTTGAGAAGCATAAAGCGCATAAAGAGTGTAATTATCATAACGGTTGGTATCCTTTTTGACAAAATATTTATCAAAAGGGAAATCCTGAATTTCCGCCGCATTGTGAACACTATATTCACTATGATCAAATTTAGTAATTGGACCGATTCCAATGTTGCCTTCTTTTAAATTATTCCAGAATTCTTCTGGAGTATTCCCGATAGGTGAAGTTAAGCCGTATCCTGTTACAACAACTCGATTAAGTTTCATATTGAGCTCCTTTATTTAGATGAATCAACTGATTTTATACTCGTTAATATTCAAAAACTTTGACTTACTGCATAGTAAATCCGCCATCAATCGTGAGGACTTGTCCTGTCAGATATTCTTGACCAGCCAAGAAGAGCGCAACATCTGCAACTTCTTCTGGAGTACCAAAACGCTTCATTGGAATGAGTGCCAGAGACGCCGCCTTTACTTTTTCTGGAAGTACATCTGTCATATCAGATGCGATAAAGCCAGGGGCAATACAGTTGACACGGATATTACGTGCTGCTACCTCACGGGCAACTGATTTAGAAAAACCAATCAGACCGGCCTTGGACGCTGCATAGTTAGCCTGACCGACGTTCCCTGCCAGACCAACAACACTTGACAGACTGATGATAGCACCCTGACGAGCTTTTGTCATCGGTTTCAGGACTGATTGCGTCATATTGAATGCCCCAGTAAGATTCACTTTCAGCACCCCCTCAAAATCTTCTTCCGTCATTTTCAGCATGAGCTTATCACGTGTAATACCAGCGTTATTGATCAGTACATCAACAGATCCCAAGGCTGCAACAGCTTCTTCTACCATTCGCTGGGCATCTTCAGCTTTGGAAACATCTCCAATAACAGTTACAACTTTCCCAGAATAGCCGGCAAATCCAGCCAAAACATCATCAGAAATCTCCGCTAGTCCGTTTAAGATGATATTGGCACCGACACTAGCAAATTTATGCGCAATTGCCAATCCAATTCCGCGAGCGGACCCAGTAATTAATACATTCTTGTTTTGTAATTCCATGATGATTCCTCATTATTTTTCTAGAAGAGCATTTAAACTTTCTACATCTTCAACTTGGCGGACATCCGCAGACTTATCAATTTTCTTAATAAAACCAGACAAAACTTTGCCAGGACCAATTTCGATAAACTCAGTCACGCCAGCTTCCTGCATTTTAGCAATGCTATCATAAAAGCGCACTGGCTCCATTACCTGACGAGTCAAAAGCTCTCTGACTCTCTCTTTTTCCATCACAGTTGCTTCTGTATTACCGACCAAAGGCCGCACAAAATCTGAAAACTCAACTGTTTCCAAGACTTCTGCCAATCGTTCGCTGGCTGGCTTTAAAAGCGCCGTATGGAAAGGTCCAGATACATTGAGTGGGATTAAGCGCTTGACACCGGAATCTTTCAAAAGCTCCACAGCCTTGTCCACTGCTGCCACTTCTCCGCCGATAACGATTTGACTAGGCGTATTATAGTTAGCTGGTGAGACTACACCAATAGCACTTGCTTCTTGGCAGACCGCTTCAATGAGAGAAACTTCTGCATTTAAAACTGCGACCATTTTCCCAGAACCAGCTGGAGCCGCCTCTTCCATAAAGCTACCGCGCTTAGCAACCAAGGCCACCGCCGTCTTGAAATCAAGGGCACCCGCAGCCACCAAGGCCGAATATTCTCCAAGAGAGAGACCAGCTACCATGTCAGGCTCTACTCCCTGATTAGCTAAGAGGCGATAAATAGCTACTGAAGTCGTTAAAATAGTCGGTTGCGTATAGCGAGTTTGATTGAGCTTTTCCTCATCCTGATCAATCAAAGCTCGGACATCATAGCCTAGAACTTGGCTAGCCTCATCAAAAGTTGACCGCACAAGCTCATACTGATCATAAAGCTCGCGCCCCATTCCAAGGTACTGCGCTCCCTGACCGGCGAAGAGAAAGGCTCTTTTAGTCATTTCTAGTTACTCCTGCCCAACGTTTTGCTTCCTGCTGAATCTTCTCAGCAGCACCATAATAGATATCTTTGAGGATTTCTTCGACTGTTTCTTCCTTACTGATTAAACCAGCAATTTGACCAGACATGACGGAACCATTTTCCACATCTCCGCGAACAACCGCATTGGCCAAAGCACCAGCTCCAAGATTTTCAAAAACAGTCAAATCTGGATTTTCTTGCTTGAAGGCTTCTTTTTCTGCCTTTTCGAAATCACGCGTCAGCTTATTCTTAATAGCACGAACCGCATGACCGAAGTGCTGGGCAGAGATAGTTGTATCAATATCACGAGCCTTCAAAATCATATCCTTGTAGTTCTGATGGGCATTGGATTCCTTAGCGACGACAAAGCGAGTTCCGACCTGAACGGCCTCGGCTCCCAGCATAAATCCAGCTGCAGCCCCAGAACCATCCGCAATACCACCGGCAGCAATAACCGGAATGCTAACTGCTTCTGCAACCTGACGAACCAAGGACATGGTAGTCAATTTTCCGATGTGGCCACCGGCTTCCATACCTTCTGCAATGACTGCATCCGCACCGATTTTTTCCATCCGCTTAGCCAAGGCCACGCTTGGAACTACAGGGATAACTGTAATCCCCGCTTCATGGAAACGAGCCATGTGCTTGCTTGGATTACCCGCACCAGTTGTTACTACTTTTACTCCCTCTTCAATGACGAGATCCACAATGTCGTCTGCAAAAGGAGAAAGGAGCATGATGTTAACTCCGAAAGGACGGTCCGTCAAAGACTTAATCTTGTCAATATTAGCCTTTACCACTTCCTTGGGCGCATTTCCGCCACCAATGATACCAAGACCGCCAGCTTTTGAAACCGCGCCAGCCAGGTCGCCGTCAGCAACCCAGGCCATCCCGCCTTGGAAAATAGGATAATCAATATTCAATAATTCTGTAATACGTGTTTGCATAATACCTTCCTTTTATCATTGCTTAAGTAATAGCTTGATCTCAAACTATCACATACTGGACGTATTTTCTTTACTTTGACAGTCAAACTATTACCTAAACAAGAGAGAATATCTTTCGATACTCTCAGTTACTTGCTTATTTAGTTTTTTCTTCTACATAAGCAACCAAATCACCAACTGTGTTCAAACCTTCTTCAGTTTCAATTTGGATGTCAAATGCATCTTCAATTTCTGAAATCACTTGGAACAAGTCCAATGAATCTGCTTCAAGATCATCGAAAGTTGACTCAAGAGTAACTTCTGATGGCTCTTTGCCAAGTTCTTCAACGATAATTTCTTGTACTTTTTCAAATACTGCCATGGATAGACTCCTTTAAAAATAAAATATTTTTTATCATGTGTTTCCACTTGATTAACTAAATTGTAACAATAAGCGTGCCCCATGTCAAACCTCCACCGAAACCTGACATCAAAATTATCTGATTTCCCTTCAGTTTGATTAGTCCTTGCTCGACACACTCAGATAATAAAATCGGGATGCTAGCTGCACTAGTATTGCCATATTCCATCATGTTGGCCGGAAGTTTCTCCCGAGCAACACCAAGCTTCTTAGCCATTTTATCCAAAATACGGATATTGGCCTGATGCAGCAACAGAAAATCCAAATCTTCCGCTGAAAGCTGACTGCTTTCGATGGTTTCTTTGATAGAACGAGCAACATCACGAATAGCAAAGTCAAAAATAGCTCTACCGTCCATTGTCAGATAAGGCTGATTCTCACCTTTTTCAGAAAAAGGTGAAGCCAAACCGATTTTTCCGCAAGTCAGACTATCTCCGCGAGAGCCGTCCGTAAACTGACTCTCTGCCCAAAAATGCTGTTCTGAAGCACTTTCCAACAGTACACCGCCAGCACCATCTCCGAAGAGAACAGCTGTTGAACGATCCGACCAATCTACCGTCTTAGAAAGGGTCTCACTACCTATGATTAGACCTTTTTGATAACGACCTGAAGAAATTAATTTTTCTCCAGTCGATAAGGCGAAGATAAAGCCACTGCAGGCCGCCGTCAGATCAAAGGCAAATGCATTCTTAGCCCCAATATTGGCCTGTACTCTCGCAGCCGTTGAAGGCATTAAAGAATCCGGCGTAATGGTGGCAACAATGATAAAGTCCAGATCTTGAGCAGAAGTCCCTGACTTTTGTAGCAAATTCTCTGCAACTTTTGTCGCTAAATCACTGGTCGTCTCATCTGACGATAAATGGCGTTTTTTAATCCCAGTTCGACTTGAAATCCACTCATCACTGGTATCCATAATCTCGGCTAGATCATCATTGCTGACAACCTGACGGGGAGCATAATGAGCCACTTGGCTAATCTTAGCATAGTTCATTATTTCAAATCCTCTAGGAAACTATATAAATTTTGCAGGCCCTTTTGCATCACTTGTCTCTCTTCTGGACTCATCCCATCCACTACCTGCATGACCATGCGGTTGTGGAATCGCTTGTGAAGACGATACAAAAGCCGCCCATTCTTTGTCAAATTCAGATGCACCACACGACGGTCAACTTCCGACCGACGCCGCTCAATATAACCCTTACGCTCCAGATTATTCAAACTAGTTGTAACAGTCCCCAAAGTAACCATCAATTCTCGTGATATATCACTTGGAGTAGCATTTGGGGTTGTGCCGATGACATCTATTGTATGCATTTCCTTAATGGAGACATCGTTGAAGCGACTGCTTCTTAGGCTCGATTCTTCAATAACCAAGACATTATTGAAAATAGACGTTAAGTAATCATTTACTAACTGAAAATTCAAAACCAGACCTCCTTAAGAAAATACTTTGACAATCAAATTTTATCAGATAGAAAAACAATTTGCAAGCTTTTTTGAAAATTAATTTGATTTTCAAATATTTTTGTAAACAACTTGCAAAATAAGCAACCTTGAACCAATACATTATTTACCAGTGAAGTTTGGACGACGTTTCTCAGAATAAGCCTGAACACCTTCTTTGAAATCTTCTGTGAAAGCCAGCGATTTCTGCAATTCTAACTCTAGTTCTGCATACTCAGACCAGCCGCTAAACAGACTCTTCCAGACCATTTCTTTCATGGCTCTGTAAGAATTAAGAGAACCGCGTTTGAGCTTCTTGAGCAACTGTTCCGTTGTTTTTTCCAATTTCTCTGCTTCACAGACTTTATAAAGCAAGCCATAATCCAGAGCTTTCTCTGCAGTCAGAGCTTCCCCGGTCATAACCAGATGGGTCGCCCGAGTCACCCCGATAGCACGAGCCAGTAAGAAAAGACCGCCAGCATCTGGCGCCAGACCAACTCCGACAAAGGCTTGAATGAAACGGGATTTTTCAGTCGCAATACAGAAATCCGCTGCAACGACCATATTGGCAGCCGCACCAGCAACAGGACCATCAACACTCATGATAACTGGCTTAGGAAGGCGTTTCATAGCAAAAGAAATATCATTGACCAATTCAGCGATTTTCACCAAGGATTGGACATCATCATCACTGACTGCTCTCTGCATCTCAGCCAAGTCTCCACCCACTGAAAAAACCTTTCCATTCGCATTGATAACTAAAAATTTGACGGACTCATCCTTAGCAGCAAGTTCAATAGCCTCTAAAATTTCCTCACACATAGGAATATTAAAGCCATTTGAAACTTCAGGACGATTGAAAGTAATCGTTGCTACTTCATCTGCTACATGATAGAGAATTCCATTAAATGTCATTTCAGCTCCATTCCCGACCTGATCTCAAATCAGCCGTTTTATTTTATTCTTAAATAATTTGATATTCAAATTATACACAACTTATATTTTATCATAAAATATAAAAGAAAGGAAATAAAAAATGGGTAAAAATAAATTAGCGTTCTGATTTAAACGATATTAGTAATAATTTGGGTAAAAATAGTATAAAAACAACGTTTGAATAATTTTCAGAATTTTGTTATAATTTTTAAAATAAGATAGGAGAGCCTATGAAAGTTGTAAAATTTGGCGGAAGTTCACTGGCTTCTGCGACTCAATTAGAAAAAGTTTTGAAAATTGTCAAATCTGATCCTGAACGTCGATTTGTTGTAGTATCAGCGCCAGGAAAACGCCACGACGACGATATCAAAGTAACCGATGCCCTGATTAAATATTACCGAGAGTATATAGCAGGAAATGATGTCACGCCAAACCAACAGTGGATTATCAATCGCTATGCAGATATGGTGGCAGAACTAGGCTTGAAACCAAAAGTTTTGGAAAAAATTTCCAAAAGCATTACAACACTTGCAACCCTGCCAATTGAAGAGAATGCATTTCTTTACGATACTTTTCTCGCTGCAGGGGAAAATAACAACGCCAAACTGATTGCAGCATATTTCAGTCAAAATGGAGTTCCTGCTCGCTATGTTCATCCAAGAGAAGCGGGACTCCTTGTTTCCAATGAGCCAGGTAATGCTCGAATTCTCCCTTCCAGCTATGATAAAATTGAAGAACTCAACAATTCTGACGAAGTTCTAGTTATTCCAGGTTTCTTTGGTGTTACTCAAGATGGCCAAATCTGTACTTTCTCCCGTGGTGGTTCTGATATTACAGGTTCTATCATTGCTGCGGGTGTTAAAGCAGATATTTATGAAAACTTTACTGATGTTGATGGAATTTTTGCAGCCCATCCTGGCATTGTCCACAAACCGCATTCCATTCCCGAGCTAACCTATCGTGAAATGCGTGAATTAGCCTACGCAGGCTTTACTGTTCTCCATGATGAAGCTCTGCTTCCAGCATACCGCGGTAAAATTCCTCTGGTTATTAAAAATACCAACAATCCAGAACATCCAGGTACTCAAATTGTTCATAAACACAGCAAGGACCATCTACCAGTCGTTGGAATTGCTGGAGATGCAGGCTTTGTCAGCATTAATATGTCCAAATACCTGATGAACAGAGAAATCGGCTTTGGTAAACGCGTCCTTCAAATTCTTGAAGATCTGAACATTGGTTGGGAGCATATGCCTACAGGAATTGATGACCTCTCCATTATCTTGCGGGAACGCGAATTAACTCCTATCAAAGAGGAAGAAATCCTTCGCCAGCTTGTCCAAAAAGCAGAGGTTGATCATGCAGAAATTGAACACGACCTTTCCATTATCATGATTGTTGGTGAAAAAATGAAAAGCCATATCGGGGTTACAGCCACTGCAACCAAAACTCTTTCAGAAAACAACATCAACATTCAAATGATGTCCCAAGGTTCAAGCGAAGTATCTATCATGTTTGTTGTGGAAAAAAATCAAGAAAAAGCGGCCATCCGCGCTTTATACAGAGCCTTCTTTGAAGTCAATACAGAATCATAAATGCAAACCTCAGAAGCATTTTTATCATACAATCACTCGATAATCGAAAAAGGCAGAAGTTAGTTACGCACTAACTTCTGCCTTTTTGATTTAACTGCTAAATACTGTTATTTAATTCACAGACTATCTGAAAAACATTAGCATTTAACACTACCACACACAATCATAGAATTATCTCCCATTGTAAATAATACTAAGAAGTACAAAAAAGAGGTAAAACCTCTTTGAAACTCCGCCAGTAGGACTCGAACCTACGACATCATGATTAACAGTCATGCGCTACTACCAACTGAGCTATGGCGGATAAACGCTAAGCGACTTCCATATCTCACAGGGGGCAACCCCCAACTACTTCCGGCGTTCTAGGGCTTAACTGCTGTGTTCGGCATGGGTACAGGTGTATCTCCTAGGCTATCGTCACTTAACTATTGAATTAACTGTCCTGTCCTCTCAGACAAGCCTTGTCAACTCAAAATTGAATACAATATCAAATCTCACAATTCTCTAAACCATTCGCTGCACTCTGATGAAGTTCTTATTCTAGGATAAGTCCTCGAGCGATTAGTATTGGTCCGCTCCATTGCTCACACAACTTCCACTCCCAACCTATCAACCTGATCTTCTCTCAGGGCTCTTACTAACTTGCGTTATGGGAAATCTCATCTTGAGGTGGGTTTCACACTTAGATGCTTTCAGCGTTTATCCCTTCCCTACATAGCTACCCAGCGATGCTCTTGGCAGAACAACTGGTACACCAGCGGTAAGTCCACTCTGGTCCTCTCGTACTAGGAGCAGATCCTCTCAAATTTCCTACGCCCGCGACGGATAGGGACCGAACTGTCTCACGACGTTCTGAACCCAGCTCGCGTGCCGCTTTAATGGGCGAACAGCCCAACCCTTGGGACCGACTACAGCCCCAGGATGCGACGAGCCGACATCGAGGTGCCAAACCTCCCCGTCGATGTGAACTCTTGGGGGAGATAAGCCTGTTATCCCCAGGGTAGCTTTTATCCGTTGAGCGATGGCCCTTCCATACGGAACCACCGGATCACTAAGCCCGACTTTCGTCCCTGCTCGAGTTGTAGCTCTCGCAGTCAAGCTCCCTTATACCTTTACACTCTACGACTGATTTCCAACCAGTCTGAGGGAACCTTTGGGCGCCTCCGTTACCTTTTAGGAGGCGACCGCCCCAGTCAAACTGCCCGTCAGACACTGTCTCCGTAGATGATAAACCTACCGGGTTAGAGTGGCCATAACACAAGGGTAGTATCCCAACAACGCCTCCATCGAAACTGGCGTCCCGATTTCATAGGCTCCTACCTATCCTGTACATGTGGCACAGACACTCAATATCAAACTGCAGTAAAGCTCCATGGGGTCTTTCCGTCCTGTCGCGGGTAACCTGCATCTTCACAGGTACTAAAATTTCACCGAGTCTCTCGTTGAGACAGTGCCCAAATCATTACGCCTTTCGTGCGGGTCGGAACTTACCCGACAAGGAATTTCGCTACCTTAGGACCGTTATAGTTACGGCCGCCGTTTACTGGGGCTTCAATTCATACCTTCGCGTTACCGCTAAGCACTCCTCTTAACCTTCCAGCACCGGGCAGGCGTCACCCCCTATACATCATCTTACGATTTAGCAGAGAGCTGTGTTTTTGATAAACAGTTGCTTGGGCCTATTCACTGCGGCTGACTTAAGTCAGCACCCCTTCTCCCGAAGTTACGGGGTCATTTTGCCGAGTTCCTTAACGAGAGTTCTCTCGCTCACCTGAGGCTACTCGCCTCGACTACCTGTGTCGGTTTGCGGTACGGGTAGAGTATGATACAACGCTAGAAGCTTTTCTTGGCAGTGTGACATCACTCACTCGCTACTAAACTTCGCTCCCCATCACAGCTCAACGTTATAGGTATAAGCATTTGACTCATACCACGCCTCACTGCTTAGACGTACATCCATTCGTACGCACGAGTTAGCCTACTGCGTCCCTCCATCACTTCATACTCTAGTACAGGAATCTCAACCTGTTGGCCATCGGATACACCTTTCGGTCTCTCCTTAGGTCCCGACTAACCCAGGGCGGACGAGCCTTCCCCTGGAAACCTTAGTCTTACGGTGGACAGGATTCTCACCTGTCTTGCGCTACTCATACCGGCATTCTCACTTCTATGCGTTCCAGCGCTCCTCACGGTACACCTTCGCCACACATAGAACGCTCTCCTACCATACCTATAAAAGGTATCCACAGCTTCGGTAAATTGTTTTAGCCCCGGTACATTTTCGGCGCAGGGTCACTCGACTAGTGAGCTATTACGCACTCTTTGAATGAATAGCTGCTTCTAAGCTAACATCCTAGTTGTCTGTGCAACCCCACATCCTTTTCCACTTAACAATTATTTTGGGACCTTAGCTGGTGGTCTGGGCTGTTTCCCTTTCGACTACGGATCTTAGCACTCGCAGTCTGACTGCCGACCATAATTCATTGGCATTCGGAGTTTATCTGAGATTGGTAATCCGGGATGGACCCCTCACCCAAACAGTGCTCTACCTCCAAGAATCTTCATGTCGACGCTAGCCCTAAAGCTATTTCGGAGAGAACCAGCTATCTCCAAGTTCGTTTGGAATTTCTCCGCTACCCACAAGTCATCCAAGCACTTTTCAACGTGCCCTGGTTCGGTCCTCCAGTGCGTTTTACCGCACCTTCAACCTGCTCATGGGTAGGTCACATGGTTTCGGGTCTACATCATGATACTAAGACGCCCTATTCAGACTCGGTTTCCCTACGGCTCCGTCTCTTCAACTTAACCTCGCATCATAACGTAACTCGCCGGTTCATTCTACAAAAGGCACGCTCTCACCCATGAACGGGCTCGAACTTGTTGTAGGCACACGGTTTCAGGTTCTATTTCACTCCCCTCCCGGGGTGCTTTTCACCTTTCCCTCACGGTACTGGTTCACTATCGGTCACTAGGGAGTATTTAGGGTTGGGAGATGGTCCTCCCAGATTCCGACGGGATTTCACGTGTCCCGCCGTACTCAGGATACTGCTAGGTACAGAATCTATTTAAAATACGAGGCTCTTACTCTCTTTGGCTGACTTTCCCAAGTCATTCTTCTATAAATTCTGAGTCCACATTGCAGTCCTACAACCCCGAAGAGTAAACTCTTCGGTTTGCCCTCCTGCCTCTTCGCTCGCCGCTACTAAGGCAATCGCTTTTGCTTTCTCTTCCTGCAGCTACTTAGATGTTTCAGTTCACTGCGTCTTCCTCCTCATTTCCTTAACAGAAATGGGTAACAGGCATCAACCTGTTGGGTTCCCCCATTCGGACATCCCCGGATCAAGTGCTTACTTACAGCTCCCCGAGGCATTTCGTCGTTTGTCACGTCCTTCTTCGGCTCCTAGTGCCAAGGCATCCACCGTGCGCCCTTACTAACTTAACCTTATTTTTGACCTTTCAGTCTTAAACTCATTAATATTCACAGCGTTTTCGGTTTATTTTCTTGTTACTATTTGATATCAGTATTCAATTTTCAATGGACAAGTAGGATAGCTATCAACCAAAGTTGAATTCCAGACTAACTTCTTAGGAAAAAAGACTAACTTCCTTGTGTTCATCGAACACAGTGTCAGTTCTCTATTTTTCTACAGAAGTTCCCGCAAGCGGAACGTCTTCCATATCCTAATGGAGCCTAGCGGGATCGAACCGCTGACCTCCTGCGTGCAAAGCAGGCGCTCTCCCAGCTGAGCTAAGGCCCCACATAGCCCTCTCAAAACTAAACAAGACCCAAGTGCATTCCGTATGTCCTTACGGACTCCTTAGAAAGGAGGTGATCCAGCCGCACCTTCCGATACGGCTACCTTGTTACGACTTCACCCCAATCATCTATCCCACCTTAGGCGGCTGGCTCCTTACGGTTACCTCACCGACTTCGGGTGTTACAAACTCTCGTGGTGTGACGGGCGGTGTGTACAAGGCCCGGGAACGTATTCACCGCGGCGTGCTGATCCGCGATTACTAGCGATTCCGACTTCATGTAGGCGAGTTGCAGCCTACAATCCGAACTGAGACTGGCTTTCAGAGATTAGCTTGCCGTCACCGGCTTGCGACTCGTTGTACCAGCCATTGTAGCACGTGTGTAGCCCAGGTCATAAGGGGCATGATGATTTGACGTCATCCCCACCTTCCTCCGGTTTATTACCGGCAGTCTCGCTAGAGTGCCCAACTGAATGATGGCAACTAACAATAGGGGTTGCGCTCGTTGCGGGACTTAACCCAACATCTCACGACACGAGCTGACGACAACCATGCACCACCTGTCACCTCTGTCCCGAAGGAAAACTCTATCTCTAGAGTGGTCAGAGGGATGTCAAGACCTGGTAAGGTTCTTCGCGTTGCTTCGAATTAAACCACATGCTCCACCGCTTGTGCGGGCCCCCGTCAATTCCTTTGAGTTTCAACCTTGCGGTCGTACTCCCCAGGCGGAGTGCTTAATGCGTTAGCTGCGGCACTAAGCCCCGGAAAGGGCCTAACACCTAGCACTCATCGTTTACGGCGTGGACTACCAGGGTATCTAATCCTGTTTGCTCCCCACGCTTTCGAGCCTCAGCGTCAGTTACAGACCAGAGAGCCGCTTTCGCCACCGGTGTTCCTCCATATATCTACGCATTTCACCGCTACACATGGAATTCCACTCTCCCCTTCTGCACTCAAGTTAAACAGTTTCCAAAGCATACTATGGTTAAGCCACAGCCTTTAACTTCAGACTTATCTAACCGCCTGCGCTCGCTTTACGCCCAATAAATCCGGACAACGCTCGGGACCTACGTATTACCGCGGCTGCTGGCACGTAGTTAGCCGTCCCTTTCTGGTAAGATACCGTCACAGTGTGAACTTTCCACTCTCACACCCGTTCTTCTCTTACAACAGAGCTTTACGATCCGAAAACCTTCTTCACTCACGCGGCGTTGCTCGGTCAGGGTTCCCCCCATTGCCGAAGATTCCCTACTGCTGCCTCCCGTAGGAGTCTGGGCCGTGTCTCAGTCCCAGTGTGGCCGATCACCCTCTCAGGTCGGCTATGTATCGTCGCCTTGGTGAGCCGTTACCTCACCAACTAGCTAATACAACGCAGGTCCATCTGGTAGTGATGCAATTGCACCTTTCAATCAATTATCATGCGATATTCAATTTCATGCGGTATTAGCTATCGTTTCCAATAGTTATCCCCCGCTACCAGGCAGGTTACCTACGCGTTACTCACCCGTTCGCAACTCATCCAAGAAGAGCAAGCTCCTCTCTTCAGCGTTCTACTTGCATGTATTAGGCACGCCGCCAGCGTTCGTCCTGAGCCAGGATCAAACTCTCATTAAAAGTTTGAGTTCGCACTCATTACTGTCCACTGACAGATTTATTTTCGTTTTTTTGACAGGTTACATATCTCTATGTCACCCTGCACTTGGTTCGTCTTGTTCAGTTTTCAAAGGGCTTTGTCTTTCGCGACAACTATATTAGTATATCACCCAACCACACCTCCTGTCAATACCTTTTTCTAATTTTTTTACATTTTTTGAAAAATTATGGTTTTTAAGTTAGTGGTTGATATTACATACCTTTGTGGCCGATCGATTAATTTACATTCTATATCTTTTTTAAATGCGCAAAAAAATGCCCTTTCGGACATTTTTTCTATTCTTGTTCTTGTTTATACTTTTCGAGTTCAGCTTTATTAGCCCAGACGTAGTGTCCTGGACGAATCTCTGCCATTTCTGGTTTATCAACAGAATAATCGTGCTGTTCAGGATCGTAGACCTTCAAGACTTTTTTACGCTCTAAGATTGGATCTGGAATTGGAACAGCTGAGAGCAGGGACTGTGTGTAGGGATGGACAGGATGGTTGAACAACTCCTCTGTCTCAGCCACTTCTACAATGACTCCTTTGTAAATTACGGCGATACGATCAGAAATAAAACGAACTACCGAAAGGTCATGGGCAATAAAGAGATATGTCAAGCCTAATTCTTTTTGGAATTTTTTCAAAAGATTCAGAACCTGAGCTCGGACAGACACATCCAAGGCGGAGATGGGCTCATCTGCAATTACGAAATCTGGTTGCATGACCAAAGCGCGAGCAATCCCAATCCGCTGACGCTGTCCACCAGAGAATTCATGAGGATAGCGAGTTAAATGCTCAGCCAACAAGCCAACTTCATTGATGATATCTTTGACTTTTCTTTGACGATCTTCTTCGTTATCAAATAAGTGGTAATTGTAGAGACCTTCAGAAAGGATGTAGTCAACAGTTGCACGCTCATTCAGACTGGCAGCTGGATCTTGGAAAATCATCTGAATCTTGCGAATCAAGTCCGCTTCTTCTGCTTTTGACTTTTTACCATTAATCTTTTTACCTTCATAGAAGATTTCGCCTGCACTGGTATCATTAAGTCCGATAATAGCTCGACCAATAGTAGTCTTACCAGAACCTGATTCTCCTACAAGAGAGAAAGTTTCCCCCTTGTTGATGAAGAAATTTGCATTTTTTACTGCTACAAATTTCTTACTTCCTTCACCGAAGGAAATTTCTAAATCTTTAATTTCAACTAATTTTTCAGTCATTTCCTTCCTCCTAAGCTTCTAATTGATTGAAGCCCATTTTTGAACGAATTTTTTCATGCAGGTTTTCGATAATCTCTGGTTTATGAACCTTAGGCGCATCTTCATGGAGCAACCAAGTCTTAGCCCAATGAGTATCTGACACATTGAAAGCCGGCGCTGCTTCTTCAAAGTCAATTGACATAGCATAGTCAGAACGCAAAGCAAATGCATCTCCTTTGATTGGCGAATAAAGAGACGGTGGAGTACCAGGAATCGAGTAGAGGGCACCATTTGCATCTGCTAGCTGGGGTAAGCTGGACAGCAAACTCCATGTATAAGGATGTTTTGGCTCGTAGAAGATTTCTTCAACTGTCCCGTATTCGATAATCTCACCAGCATACATGACTGCAACCTTATCTGCAATACTAGCTACAACTCCAAGGTCGTGCGTAATAAAGATGGTTGTGAAATGATATTCTTGCTGCAAGGATTTGAGCAAGTCAATAATCTGCGCTTGAATCGTTACATCGAGGGCCGTTGTCGGCTCATCACAGATAAGAATATCAGGACGGCAAGCCAAGGCAATAGCAATAACAATCCGCTGCCGCATACCACCTGAGTATTGGAAAGGATACTCTTCGAAACGTTTTTCCGCATCTGGAATCCCGACCTTGCTCATATAATCAATGGCCATTTTTTTAGCTTCTTTGGCTGATTTTCCTTGGTGCTTGATAATGACTTCTGTAATCTGGCTTCCAATAGTATTAATCGGATCCAAGCTCGTCATCGGATCTTGGAATATGGTCGCAATTTTTGCACCGCGAATCGGCTCCCAATCCTTGTTACTCCGAAGAGTTGTCAAATCTTTGCCACGGTAGTCAATGGTTCCTTGAGCTACACGACCATTTTCTTCTAACATACCAGTAAAAGTCTTGGTTAAGACAGACTTTCCTGAACCTGATTCACCAACAATAGCCAGGACTTCGCCTTCAATCAAGTCCAATGAGACACCGCGAATGGCGGTTAAGACACGATCGCGAACATCGAATTCCACGACAATATCGCGAGCAGTCAATATTACATTTTCATTCTTTGTCATATTTACTCCTATCTATGTGTACGTGGATCGCTGGCGTCGGCTAAGTTTTGCCCAACTACGAAGAAAGTGAGGGATACCAAAATCAAGGTTGTAAGTGGAATCCAAAAGAGGTATGCATTGGTCGTCACGTTTTGAGAATAATCTGAGATCAAGCGTCCTAAACTTGGCACTGTTACAGGAAGACCTAATCCAAAGAAGGACAGAAAGGCTTCGTAAGAGATAAAGCTTGGCAGCATCTGTGAAGTGGTGGTCACGATAACAGATACCAACTGTGGCATAATGTTCTTCGTAACAATCTTGAGAGTCGGTGTACCAAGAGTACGAGAGGCAAGGTTGTATTCCAAATCCCGATAACGCATAATCTGCACACGGATAGTGTAGGCAATACCGACCCAACCAGTAATCGTCATGGCAAAAATCAGATTCCAGAAACCAGCACCGATAGAGTAAGTCAAGACGATGACAATCAAGAGGGCCGGGATATTTGAAATGATATTGTAGACTTCCATCATGACGCGGTCAACTGTTTTGGAAATTCCCCAGATACCGCCGATGATAACTCCGATAGCCAGGTTAATAACTGTCGCAATAATCGAAATAAGAATAGAGTTACGAGCACCAAACCAAACACCATCAAAGAGAGACTTACCATTACTATCCGTTCCGAACCAGTACTGACCACTCGGCTTGATGTAACGCATGCTAAAGTCGTTTACCTTACTCACGTCATTAAAGTCGAAGTCTGAAAACATAGGATAAATGAAGCTCATAAGAATAATGGCAATCAGAATTCCCAGCATGGTAATGGTTGATTTCTTTTTCAGAAATTGACGCATGACTGATTTCCAGTAAGAGTAGGCTGGAGCATCAATCGTTTCAGAGGCAAAATCGTCACGTTTGACAAATTGGAATTTGCTTTTATCAATTGTAGCCATTATTTACCTCCTTTTGATGTTAACTTGATACGTGGGTCCAGTACAGTCATCAGAATATCACCCAGCAAGAGGGCAAAGATAGACAGACATGTGAAGATGAATACAAGACCAACAACCATAGAGTTATTGGATGCCTTAACGGAATCAATCAACATCTTACCCATACCAGGGAAAGCAAAGACTGTTTCTGTCAAGGTTGCACCCGCAATAACTCCGACGATTGAAGCTGGAATACTAGATACCAGCGGCACCATAGCGTTTTTAAAGATGTGCTTGTTAGAAATTTCTTTTTCTGAGAGACCCTTAGCACGCGCAAAGCGGACAAAGTCCTGAGACTGAAGGTCAATCATATACCGGCGAATCCAAACAGCTGTCCAAGGAGCACTCAAAAGCCCTAGAATAACAGCTGGTAGGACATAAGAACGCCAATCTCCCGCTCCCAAGATTGGGAAAGAATCTGGAAGACCAAGAGCAGACCCTGCCAAACGGACAATGTAGACCAAGGCGATGGTTGGCAGTGACATCATAAAGGTCAAACCTGCTGTGGAAATGCTATCAAACCATGTATTCTTGAGTCGAGCCATGTAGGATCCGAGCGGAATAGCAATCAGATAAGACAGAGCCACACCAATCAAACCAATAATGGCTGAGCTGGTAATCATGGACGGATTTTGATAGTTGCTTTGAGTCGCTGTATAGGCATCTCCCTTACCAAACTTAGCAATGTCCTGTGAATCGGCTTTGCTTGGCGTCTTATAGGTACGAGAGTAAATGTTAACAGACGATGTCTTTTTGCCTGTTGGGAATTGAACTTCAGAAGACTTAGTTTGTCCTTGTCCTTGCGTAATAACCTGCAGAACAGGGATATTAGCATAGGTCGGATAAGAATTACCTAAATTAAAGGTAATAAAGTTCTGGTGGACAAACGGGAACTGACCATTAAAGTACAGCAGATACTTATGCTTGGTACCAGAACCCACAAGAGACCAACCAACAGAAGGATCATTTTCAAACCGGATATAACGCTCTAGGTTTGGATTTTCCTCATCTTGAATAACATTTGGATGGTCAATTTGAATCAAATTAGCATAGAACTCAAAGACACGTTCATATACCGGCACTTCACGTACAGCATAGAATTCTCCGCTCAGTGGGAATTCTTGCAACTTCCAGCCGTTGCCAAGTTTATCAATATACTTCTGATAAATCTTCTTGTTTGCTTCTGTAGCTTCTGTTGTAACAGAGGAATCTTCCTTGCTGGCTTTCTCCTGCAGTTCCTTAGTATCATAATAGTCAATGTAACCCATCCGCTCAAAGATGGTGTTTTCATAGTTAGCTTTTTTATCTTTATTGGTCGCTATTTTATTATAGTTAGGATCCTGCTTGAAAATCAACCTTCTTGGCACCATGGTATAGATAATGGCATAAGTCAGGGTCGTCACCAAGAAAATCGACACAATCGAGCGTAAGATACGCATAAAAATATATTTTTTCATTTATCGTTTCCTTTAAATTCCAAAAGAACTTTCTCCTCTAGTAGAGAAAGTTCTCTTAGCAAGCTTATTTCACGTGGTCTGCTAATTCTTCTTGAGCTTTTTTATTAGATTCCACACGTTCTTTATTCCATTTTTCCTGAGCGCTATTATAATCTTTTGTCGTTACAGTCTCATCCTGCAATTTCATGTACTTATAACTTGCTGCTTCACGCGCCTTAGCACCAGACCAAGCAAACGGTGCTGAGAATGGTACTACCTTAGTCAAGGTTGGACGGCCAGTTCTAGAAGTTACCGGAATCAACAAAGCACTATCAGTCAGCCAAGCCTGAGCAGCCGCGTATTTTTCGTAGCGCTTGTTGAGATCCATCTTCTCTGCTCCAGCTTCTTCAACTAATTTGGTATATTCATCCAAACCAACTTGTTTTGCTGCAGCATTATCGGTGCCGTCAAATCCTAAGAAGGTCTTAGTATTCTCACCACCAGGTTTGATAACATCCAGATAGGTAGATGGGTCTTGATAGTCAGGAGACCAGCCGACATTGTCTGAAATATCCCAGTCCTCTTCAGCAGCAGAAGGTGCGAACAAGGTAATGTTGGTCACTTCATCTTTAGACAATTGGTGAACATCAATCACAACATTATCTGTTCCCAAAGTCTTTTCAATAGACTGCTTGAGGGATTGAACGCGCTGTACTTTAGAAGTAGCTGTTTGATCAACCGGAATGTCCAGATGGATTGGGAATTCTACGCCATCGGCTTTCAAAGCTTCTTTTGCTTTTTCAAATTCAGCCTTAGCTTTGTTCTCGTTATAGAATCCATCTTGGCCATCTGAGAAGTCCACATCTTTCCATTCGTCACCATAGGTTACGACTTTTTCCTTAACTAAGTCACCGAAGGACTTGTCACCAGCTTGTACAAATGTAGGCGGAATGTAAAGGTTACGAAGAAGTTTGTCTGCTCCGTCCTTACCATTAATCTGAGATGCATAAGACTCACGATTGAAGGCAAAGGTCAAAGCCTGACGGAAGTCCTTGTTAAGCAAGGCTTTCTTAGTTGAAGTCTTTTGAGTTTCTGACGTCTTAGCAGTATGGTTGTATGACTGACGATCAATGTTTGTACCTACTAAGAAAGTTGAGGCATCTTGAGGTGTATAGACGATATTATCTTTAAAGTCTTTTTCAACCTTTTCATAAGTCGCACTAGTTGGGAAGAGTCTAGCTGTTGTCAGAGCACCTTGACTGAACTGCTCAGCTGGCTTCCCTTGGTCTTGCCCGTCATAGAAAGAGAGTTTAACTGCATCTACGTGAACATTTTCTTTGTCCCAATAATTAGGATTCTTCTCAAATTGAATTTCAGATTTTGAAGTCAATGATTTGAGCAAGAAAGGTCCGTTATAAAGCAAGCTTGTTGGATCAGTTGCTTGAGCGAACTTATCACCTTGGTTTTTCAAAAAGTCTTTGTTTACTGGGTATAGAATTCCCATTGTTGTCTTAGAATTCCAGAAGCTTTCTGGCTCATTAAGAGTATATTCAACGGTATGATCATCAACTGCTTTGATCCCTACTTCTGAGAAATCAATCTTCCCAGAAATATAGTCCTTAAGCCCTTTGACAGAATCCTGAACCAAGTAGATTGTTTCAGATTTATTGTCTGCAGCATACTTAAGACCTGTAACAAAGTCTTCTGCTGTCACATCTGCGTACTCTTCACCTTCGGAAGTATACCACTTAGCATCTTTGCGAAGTTTGTAAGTATAAGTTTTTCCATCTGGTGATACAGTCCATTCCTCTGCCATTGATGGAACTAAGTTCCCATATTGGTCGTTTTCTAAAAGACCATCAATGACATTGGCTGTCAAGTCTGTAGTAGCTGCCTTACTTGAAGTAAGATAGTTCAAGTTTTCAGGGTCTGTTTCGTAGATATAATTAAAGGTCGTAGAGCTGCCTGAGTTTGTCTTTGGCTTAGAGCCTGAGCAAGCTGCAAGAATTCCAGCGGCAAGAAGTGTCACTCCTGCAAGTGCAAGGACTTTGCTTTGTTTCATATGGGTTTCTCCATCTTTTAGATTTTTAGATTTAATTAAGATTATAGCATAGATAGTACTAAAAGTAAAATAAATTTTCAGAATATTAAGTTAGCTCACTAGCACCCTAAGATGTTTATGCAATTGCTTTCCTCAGATGTTTATTATCTAGGATTAGACAAGCTTAGTCTCGCCCATTTCGACTCTAAAATCATCAAAAATCCCACTGTCTGCTACAATGGGATTTCCTTGCTTTATTTGATATGTTCTGCGAGTTCTTCTTGAGCTTTTTTGTTGGATTCTTCCTTTTCCTTTGCCCATTTTTCACGCGCTTTTTCATATTCTTTAGTCGTTATTGGTTTATCTTGGATTTCAACATATTTAAAGCTGTATTCACCCTTGTTTCCAGTCCAAGCAAATGGTCCTGAGAACGGAACAACCTTACGGACACTTGGTGTTGCACCAGATGACCATGCCGGCATCAACAGGGCACTGTCTGTCAGCCAAGCCTGAGCTGCAGCATACTTTTCGTAACGTTTGTTAATATCCTCGTTTTCTGAAGCAGCGTCCTCCAAGAGCTTGTCATACTCTTCAAAGCCGGCCTCTTTAGCTGCTGCATTATCTGTTCCAGGGTCAAAACCAAAGTAGCTGTCAACATTCTCACCAGTCTTAGAGCCAGTGATTTCCAGATAAGAAGATGGATCGTTATAATCTGGGCTCCAGCCGAGATTATTATTCAAGTCCCAGTCTTCTTGAGAGGCAGAGTTCGCAAAGTAGGTGATGTTATTCAACTCATCATCTGTCATCTGCTGAATATCAATCACCACATTGTCAGAACCAAGATTGGATTCAATAGACTGCTTCAGTGACTGAACACTCTTAACGCCATTGGTATCTGCTGAGCTGACCGGAATATCCAGATGAATAGGGAATTCTACCCCTTCTGCCTGCAGCGCTTCCTTAGCTTTGGCAAATTCTGCCTTGGCTTTCTCCGGATTATAAAGGCCATCCTGAGCGTCGTCTAATTTGACTCCCTTCCACTCATCACCGTAGCTAGCTAGATTTTCTTCTACAATGCTGCCGAACTCTTTACCATTAGCTTGTACAAAGGTTGGCGGAACAAAGGTATTACGAAGCTGCTTGTCTGCTGCTTCTTCGCCATTGGTTTGTGCAGAATAAGCAGTACGGTCAAAGGCAAAAAGCAGAGCCTGCCGGAAATCTTTATTGAGCAGTGCTTTCTTAGTGGAAGATTTCTGTGCATCCGTTGTCTTAGAAGTATGCTCGTAAGACTGACGGTCGATATTAGTTGTGACAACGAAGGTTCCTGAACCTTGAGGAGTGTAGACGATATTATCGCCATACTGTTTCTTCACACTGGCAAAGTTGGAACTATTTGGGAAAAGACGAGCAATGGTGTAGTTGCCATCAGAAAAGCCACGCACCAGAGATTCTGTATCTTGACCATCATAGTAAGAGAATTTGACAGTGTCAATTTTTACCTTTTCCTTATCCCAATAGTTTGGATTCTTCTCTAAGCTAATTTGAGATTTCGAAGTGATAGATTTCAAGATAAACGGACCGTTATAGAGGACACTGGTTGGATCCGTTCCCTGAGCAAACTTGTCACCTTTTGATTTCAGAAATTCTTCATTAATTGGGAAAAGAATCCCCATGGTTGTCTTAGAATTCCAGAAACTTTCTGGCTGATTCAAAGTGTATTGAACAGTAGAATCATCCACCGCCTTGACACCCACTTGAGAGAAATCAGTTATTTTACCATTGACATAATCGTCCAAGCCTTTAATGGATTTTTGAACGATATAGAGACCATCAGACTTGCTGTCTGCGGCATGCTTCAGACTGGTCACAAAGTCCTTAGCAGTCACATCTGCATACTCTTCACCATCAGAAGTATACCATTTCACTCCCTCACGAAGCTTATAAGTATAAGTCAGACCATCTTTTGAAACAGTCCAATCTTCCGCTAGAGAAGGCACTAAGTTACCATACTTATCGCTTTCCAGCAAACCATCTACTACATTAGCCATTATCTCATTGGTTGCCCGCTTATTGGACACAGTGTAATCCAACGTATCTGGATCTGCGGTATAAACATAGCTATAGTTTTTCCCAGATGAATTAGAGCCGCCAAACGAACAGGCAGCCAAAATTCCTGCAGAGAGAATGACAAGCCCAGCAGCTGCAGCTAACTTAGATGTTTTCATAAACTTCCTCCAGTTTTCATTAAGATTACTTTCATTATAGCACTTCTGCGACAGGATGTAAACGCTTCAATGCAATAGAGAGTCATATAAAAAAAGAGACTGGGACAAAATGTCTCAGCCTCGCTTTATCGTATTAACAAACTTTTGATTCCAAACGGTTTGCAAAGAGTCAAAAGTTCGCGGTTCAGAACCTTATTTGATGTGTTTTTCTAGCTCTTCTTGGGCTTTTTTGTTGGATGCTTCCTTTTCTTTTTCCCATTTCTTAAGAGCCGCTTCATAGTCTTTAGCTGTCACAATATCATTTTGGAGTTCCATGTTCTTAAAGACATAGACATCTCCTTTGATTCCGACATAAGAGTAAGACTTGGTAAATGGCACGACCTTCTGAACAACTGGTGAACCACCCGCAGAAACACTAGGAATAACAATGGAGCTATCTGTCAGCCAAGCCTGAGCTGCTGCGTATTTGGTATAACGAGCGTCAGTATCTTGTTTTTCCTTATCTGCATCATCCAATAACTCTTTGTATTCGTTCAAGCCGACTTTGTTGACGATATCTTGATTTTTCCCTTTTTCTAAGCCTATATTATCCAGAATATCACCAGTTTCTGGGTTGAAAATATTCAGATAAGTTGATGGATCTTGATAATCCGCTGACCAGCCAGACATATTGAGGTCGTAGTCTTTCTGAGCTGCTGTTTCTGCAAAGTAGGCAGAGTTATCATAATCATCTGTGGACATTTGCTGAACATCAATAACGACATTTTCTTGACCAAGCGCTGCTTCAACAGACTGTTTGAAAGAGTTGGTTCGCTGTACTAAGACTTTATCAGTCTGATCCACAGGAACATCAATATGGATAGGGAATTCAACACCTTCTACTTGTAAGGTTTCTTTAGCCTTAGCAAACTCTGCCTTAGCCTTGTCAGCATTGTAGATGCTGTCTTGGGCATCTGTCAGTTTGACACCGCTCCACTCATCGCCGTATGTAGGAAGTTTGCTCTCTACAACATCTGAAAAGTCTTTGCCATCAACCTGCACGAAGCTAGGAGGAACAAGCAAGCTACGGATGAGTTTAGTCGCTCCATCTTTGCCATTCATCTGAGCTCCAAAAGATGTACGGTCAAAGGCAAAGTTAATCGCCTGACGGAAATCCTTGTTTTGAATAGCCGCTGTAGTCGCTGTCTTCTGAGCATCTGTGGTCTTAGACGAATGATTATAAGCCTTACGATTCAGATTGAAGCTAAAGAAATAGCTGGTTGAGTTCTGTGGTGTGTAGATAATATTGTCTTTGTACTGCTTTTCAACAGAAGCGTAGTTAGAGCTTGTTGGGTAAAGCCGTGCTTGAGAATAGGCTCCGTCTGAGAAGTTGCGGATCAAGGATTCCTGATCTGAACCATCATAGTAAGTCAGTTTTATATTTTCAACCTTGACATTGTCCTTATCCCAGTAGTTCTGGTTTTTAGCGTATTCAATGACAGACTTAGAAGTAAAAGCCTTCAGAATATAAGGGCCATTATAAAGAATGGAAGAAGGTTTTACAGTACCAAAATCTTTTCCTTTTGATTCCAAGAATTCTTTATTAATCGGAAAGAGAATCCCCATGGTCGTCTTGGAATTCCAATAACTTTCTGGCTGGTTAAGAGTGTACTCGACCGTATAGTCATCGACAGCCTTGACGCCAACCGTTGAAAAGTCATTTGACTCACCCTTGACATAGGCATCCAAGCCTTTGATAGAGCTTTGGACGATTGGAAGAGCTTCTGATTTTTCATCTGCCGCATGCTTCAAACCAGTGACAAAGTCCTGGGCTTTGACACTTTCATATTCCTCTCCATCTGAAGTGTACCATTTAGCATCTTTACGAAGCTTATAGGTATAGGTCAGTCCATCCTTTGAAACAGTCCAGTCTTCCGCAATAGATGGAACCAGATTGCCATACTTGTCATTTTCCAAAAGTCCATCAACCAGATTTGAAGCCACATCAGAAGTCGTTGCCCGATTGGAGTTTACATAGTCCAAGGTATCAGGGTCAGCAATATAAACATAAGAGTAAGTATTGCTGGCGCTAGAGCTTCCACAAGCGGCTAAAATCAGTGTTGACACGACTGTCAGTCCAGTAATGGCCAACCATTTAGATTTTTTCATGAGCATTCTCCTTCTCAATTCAGTATATTGTATTATTATACAATATTTTTTTGAAAAAGCAAACACTTTATGTAAAAAAGTAATAATTTTCTATTTTTCAGCCCTATAAACTATGTTTTTTCAAATATTTTTTAATTATTGTCATATTTTTCTATTCTAAACTTTATAAAAATGCGTTAAAAGTCAATATCGGCGCCTTTTTACATCTATTCTGTAATATTTTTATTATCCTTCATTTGTGAAAGAAAAGAGCTTTTTATGATACAATGGTTATATCTTGTTTTAGGGGAAAGAAATGAAACGATTATTCCTATGTTTACTAGTTCTGGTCGTAATGACCGCCAGCAAGGTTTCAGCAGATGATTACAACATTGCCGCTAAAAGTGCAATGGCTGTGGATGCTACTTCTGGAAAGATTCTCTACGAAAAAGACGCAACTACTCCGATTGAAGTTGGCTCTATTACCAATCTTTTGACCGTCTATCTGGTCTATGAAGCCATTGACAGAGGAGATCTGACTGCCGATACCTATGTTGATATTTCAGACTACGCCTACAATCTGACAGCTAATCCAAATATCAGTAATGTCCCTTTGGAAGCCAGACGTTACAAAGTCAAGGACTTGATTGCTGCCTCCTTGATGTCCAGCGCCAACAGTGCCACGATTGCTTTGGCTGAGAAGGTTGGGGGCAGCGAAGAAAATTTCGTCCAAATGATGAAGGCCAAGCTCAAAGAATGGGGAATCAAAGATGCTACTATTGTGAACTCCACAGGGCTAAATGCTCTTCTTCTGGAATACGCAACTGAAGAAACAGACTATACTACCTCAGCTAGCACAGCTAAAAAAAGCAAGGACACTGAAAACAAATTCAGCGCCTACGACTTGGCTGTTATCAGCCGACATCTGATTATGGACTTCCCTCAAGTGACAGACGTCACGTCCAAGTCCACAGCCAAATTTGCAGGGACGAGTCTGGAAAACTATAACTTCATGCTGGAAAACCAGTCCAACTTCCGCTCAGGTGTAGACGGACTCAAAGCTGGCAGTTCAGATAAGGGAGGATCTTCCTTTGTTGCAACGACTACTGAAAATGGTATCCGCATGATTACTGTTGTGCTGGACGTTGAGCAAACTGACGGTGACCCCTATGCGCGCTTTGTAGCCACAGCGTCTTTGATGAACTATGTTTCGCAAAACTTCACCCAGACGACTATTGTGGCTGAGGGGGAGGCCTACAATAAAAGCCATTCAACAGTTATTGACGGCAAGCAAAAGACCGTTCCAGCCGTCGCCAGCAAGGATTTCACCATCATTGAGCGCATTGCCAATCAGGCTGAGCACAAGGTGGAATTTTCAACCAAGGAACAAGGCTTCCAAGCTCCTCTGAAAAAAAATACCGAACTCGGTACTTTGACCTATACCGACCCTGAGCCAATCGGTCAAGGCTATCTGGAAAACAAAGCACCCTCTGTCACAATGGTGGCAGGCCAAGAGGTGGAAAAAAGTATCTTCTTCAAGGTCTGGTGGAATGACTTCGTCCGCTATGTCAACGAGAAACTATAAAGAACAACCGCGAATCAAATGATTCGCGGTTGTTTTGTATGTTTTATAAATGTTGGACTAGAACTAGCAAACTTCTTTGAATATTAACTCGCAATGCGGTTCTTCAAGCAGTGATTTAAAGTTTTACCCAACTGACCCTTCCATTTCATAGCTGATAAGGCGGTTAAGCTCAACAGCGTATTCCATAGGCAGTTCTTTGGTGAATGGCTCGACAAAGCCCATGACAATCATTTCGGTAGCTTCGGATTCGGACAAACCACGGCTCATAAGATAGTAGAGCTGCTCTTCTGAAATCTTAGAAACCTTGGCCTCGTGCTCCAGCGCTACCTGGGAGTTGTGAATTTCATTAAAAGGAATGGTATCTGACGCAGAAATATCATCCATGATAATCGTATCACACTCAATATGGCTGACGGATTTCTGTGAATTCTTTCCAAAGGTCACTTGACCTCGGTAATCCACCTTACCTCCGCCCTTAGCAATAGACTTAGACACGATAGATGAGCTGGTATGCGGAGCATTGTGAATCATCTTAGCCCCCGTATCTTGGTGCTGATTGGTATTGGCAAAGGCAATAGACAACATGGTTCCACGTGCTCCAGGTCCATCCAGATAAACAGACGGATACTTCATAGTTGTTTTCGCACCAAGGTTCCCGTCAATCCACTCAACTGTCGCATCTTTCATGGCCCGCGCCCGCTTGGTCACGAGGTTGTAGACATTATCGGACCAGTTTTGAATAGTGGTGTAGCGCATATAGGCACCATCGAGGGCAAAAATTTCAACAATCGCGGCATGCAAGCTATTGCTGGAATAAGTCGGAGCAGTACATCCCTCAACATAATGGACGCTAGCGCCCTCATCAACGATAATCAAAGTCCGCTCAAACTGACCAGAATTTTCATTGTTAATCCGGAAATAAGTCTGCAAGGGAACATCTACCTTGACACCTTTTGGCACATAGATGAAAGTACCACCAGACCAGACAGCGGAGTTGAGAGCTGCTAGCTTGTTATCTGTTGGAGGGACCAGCTTAGCAAAATACTGCTTGAAAAGCTCTGGGTATTCCTTAAGAGCTGAGTCGGTATCTGTGAAGACGATTCCTAGCTTTTGGAACTCTTCCTTCATATTGTGGTAGACCACCTCGGACTCATACTGGGCAGCCGCACCTGCCAGGTAGGCTCTCTCCGCTTCTGGAATCCCAATCCGCTCAAAGGTTTCCTTGATCTTTTCAGGCACTTCATCCCAGCTTCTAGCAGGCTTATCAGAGGCCTTTTGGTAATAAATCAAGTCATCAAAATTAATTTCCGACAAATCCGGTCCCCAAGTCTGCATCGGCATCTTCTTGAAAGCCTCGTAGGATTTGAGGCGGAAATCCAGCATCCACTCTGGTTCATCCTTGGCTGCAGAAAGCTCACGAATGACCGCTTCATTCAGCCCTTTCCCTGTCGAGATAACAGGCTCAACATCGTCATGGAAACCAAACTTGTACTCACCGAGATCAATCGGTTTTGGTTCTACTCTTTCTTCTGACATAATTTCCTTTCACGTTCTTACTTTTTATCTTCTTCAATTGCTCGCTTGAGGGCATTCCAACCCAAGGTCGCACACTTAATCCGCTGCGGGAATTTGGCAACGCCTGCTAAAAAGGCTCCATCTCCCAATTCTTTCTGGCGACTGTCTTCCTGGCCCTGAACCATCTGTGAGAAAACTTCTGCCAATTCCAGGGCCTGCGCTTTTGTCTTGCCTAGAACCGCATCCGTCATCATGCTGGCCGAAGCCGTTGAGATGGTACAGCCAGAATTTACAAAAGCAATATCCTCAATCTGGTTTTGAGCATTAAACTTCACAGACAGGCTGATAACATCGCCACAGGTCGGGTTATTGAGGACTACCTGCTCCACATCTTCCAGTTTCCCATGATGATGGGGGTGAGCTGAGTGGTCGGTCACAACCGCCTTGTAAAGACTGTCTAACTTAGAAAGCGCCATTGAAAAACTCCTTTGTCTTTTCTAAAGCATCTACCAGCTTGTCGCAATCTGCATAGGTGTTATAGATATAAAAGCTGGCCCGCACAGTCGCTGGCACCTGCAGATAGGTGAGTAAAGGCTGAGCACAATGGTGACCCGCCCGAACAGCCACTCCTTCGTAGTCTAGAGCTGTCGCGACATCATGCGGATGGAGACCATCCAGGTTAAAGGCAATCACGCCCGAACGCTGGGCCAAATCCTGAGAGCCATAAATGGTCAACCCTTCTACTGCCTGCAGCTTAGGAAATACATAAGCAATCAGGTCTTGTTCATGCTGAGCAATGGCATCCATACCCAAGTCTTCCAAATAATCAATGGCCGCCGCAAGACCGATTGCTCCTGCCATATTCGGAGTGCCGGCCTCAAACTTCCACGGGATCTCCTTCCAGGTAGCCTCCTGCTCATAGACAAAATCAATCATTTCGCCGCCAAACTCGACTGGCGACATCTCTTCTAGCAATTCTTCCTTGCCATAGAGAACCCCAATGCCGGTAGGCCCAGCCATCTTATGCCCTGAAAAGGCGAAGAAGTCCACATCCAAATCCTGCACATCAATCTTCATGTGCGGAATGGATTGAGCCCCATCCACCACTAAAAGTGCTCCTTGCTGATGAACCAGCTGGGCAATCTCTTTGATGGGATTGATGACACCGAGGACATTGGAAGCATGAGCCAGAGAGACAAACTTTGTCCGCTCATTGAGCTTGGCATGGAAATCCTCCATATCCAGAGCACCATCCTTGAGATAGACATAGACCAACTTGGCTCCGGTCTTCCTACAAGCTTCCTGCCAAGGAATGACATTGGAATGGTGCTCCATGATAGAAATCATCACTTCATCACCAGGCTGCAGCCTTTCAGCCGCAAGCTGAGCCACCCAATTAAGACTCGTCGTGGTCCCTCGTGTAAAGAGAACCTCTCTGCTAGAAGCTGCATTGATAAAAGAACGAACTCTTTCTCTGGCTGCTTCATAGGCTGCCGTTGCCCGCTCAGCTAGCGTATGCACACCGCGGTGGACATTGGCATTGTCTCTAAGATAGTAGTTTTCAATAGCTGCCAGCACCTGCTTGGGTTTCTGGGTTGTCGCCGCATTGTCCAAATAAACCAAAGGTTCATCATTGACAATTTGGTCCAAAATGGGAAAATCTTGCTTGATTGCTTCTGCATTAAATCCAGACATGAAGACTCCTATCTACTTATACGGGACAAGGCCCAGCTTTTTATCTTTTTGCGAGAATAATATCGATATTCTCAATCATTTCATCACGGACTTCCTTAACAGGGATTTCTACAATCACTGAGCCTAAGAAACCGCGCACGACCAAGCGTTCAGCCGTCGCCTTATCAAGTCCCCGACTCATGAGGTAATACATATCCTCCGGATCAACCTGGCCGATAGAAGCCGCGTGACCAGCTGTCACATCATTCTCATCAATCAAGAGGATTGGATTAGCATCTGAGCGAGCCTGATCAGACAGCATGAGAACCCGGCTTTCCTGCTGGGCATCTGCTCCCTTAGCCCCTTTGATAATATGGCCGATACCATTGAAGGTCAGGGTTCCTTTTTCTAAGATAACCCCGTGCTGCAGGATATTTCCGATAGAGTTGCAGCCATAGTTAGTTACGCGGGTATCAATTCCCTGAACTTGCTTACCGCTGGAAAGAGCCACCACCTTCATATCCGCATGACTGCCCTTGCCATAGAGGTCGCTATCAAAGTCAGCTACGACATTGCCTTCGTTCATAACGCCGATGGCCCAGTCAATCATAGCATCGTTTTCCAGCTTACCACGACGGCTGATATAAGCCGTTACATTTTCGCCCAAACGGTCAATAGCTGAAAATTTAATCTGAGCACCAGCCTGGGCAATGACTTCGACGGTGATATTGGCTGTCGCTGGAACAGAGCCCTCACCATAAGTCTCCAAGCGTTCCAAGTAGTTAACCTTGGAATGCTTGCCTGCGATAATCAAAATATGCTTGTTAAAAGGAACATCGCTTTCGCTATCCTGATAAAAAATGCCTTCAATCGGCTGGTCAATCTCAACATTGTCCGGCACATAAAGAACCGCACCACTGTTGAAATAGGCAGTGTGGTAAGCCGCCAATTTGTCCTCGTCATACTTGACTGCAGACATAAAATGCTTCTCTACCAGCTCTGGAATTTCTTCCAAAGCTGTGTGAAAATCTGTGAAAATCACACCTTGCGCAGCTAAGTCAGCTGGCAATTGCTCTAGAACTGTCTGGGTACCCATTTGAATAAACTTGAGATTATCTCCGAGAGCAGTGAAATCCGGCACGCTGCTCAAAGGTTCGCTGTCGCTAATACGGCCGTCGCCCAGATTCCAACGATGGAATTTAACCCTCTCGATAACTGGCAAAGCCAATTGGTCCATCTTCTCAAAAGCCTTCTGACGGAGACTAGCCAACCATCCTGGCTCAGCGTGCAACCGTGAAAATTCTTGAATTAATTCTTTAGTCATGTCATTCTCCTATCTTTTATCAAAGTCAAAAGAATGTTTGACTAAGCTTCTTCCTTGTAATTGAAGCCCAATTCTTCAGCCAACTTAGCATAACCTTCTTTTTCCAAGCGGACTGCCAATTCCGGACCACCGGAAAGAACGACCTTGCCTTCCATCATAACGTGAACCTTATCCGGAGTGATATAGTTGAGCAAGCGTTGGTAATGGGTGATAATCATCGCTCCAAAACCTTCACCACGCATAGCATTAACCCCTTTAGACACAACCTTAAGCGCATCAATATCGAGACCCGAGTCAATCTCATCCAAGAGTGCAAAAGTCGGCTCTAGCATGAGCAACTGCAGGATTTCATTGCGCTTCTTTTCACCGCCGGAGAAACCTTCATTAAGGTAACGCTCAGCCATTTCTTCTTTCATGTTAAGCAATTCCATCTTTTCATCCAGCTTCATGATAAAGTCACGGACAGAGATTTTTTCCTCGTCTTCTTTGCCAGCATTCATAGCAGCACGGAGAAATTCTGCATTAGTAATGCCAGGAATTTCACTAGGGTACTGCATAGCAAGGAAGAGTCCCATGCGAGCACGCTCATCCACTTCCAACTCCAAGATATTGACTCCATCAAAAAGCACCTCTCCTTGAGTCACTTCGTAGTTAGGATTGCCCATGATGGCTGCAGACAAGGTAGACTTCCCTGTTCCATTTGGGCCCATAATAGCTGCAACCTCTCCTGTTTTCAGAGTGAGATTCACCCCTTTGAGAATTTTTTTCCCTTCAATTTCAACATGAAGATCTTTGATTTCTAAGACAGACATTTCTTTTTCCTTTCTTTGCTTAGCTGATTTACACACTTTAGTATACCAAAAAAAAGCCCAAAAGGCTTTTATTTTGTTTAGAGCTATTCTTATTTATTCCTCTTTTGACGCCATTTCCGCCGAACTTCCTCTCGGTAGGAGGAGTTCCCAATAAAGCGGAGAATATTGAGCAAAGGAGTACGATTAGGTCCCAAAACTCCGACCAGCTCAGCAAAGAGCTCAACTCCCAGAAGTAAGCCAATCATCAAGAGCACGCCCCCAATTCGACTGGAAACATTCAACAAGAGAGAAATCATGGCAAAGACCAGCGAAATTCCGTAGATAACCAGCACTGTTCCTCGGTGAGTCAATCCCAGAGACAAGAGTCTATGATGGAGATGGTGCTTGTCAGGCGTGTAGAATTTCTGACCAGACAGGGTACGGCGGATAATCGCCAGAAAAGTATCCGTAATCGGCACCCCTAAGATAATCATAGGGGTCACCACTGCAACAGCCGTCGCATTTTTCAGCCCTTGCAAAGACAAGACGGCAATCATAAAGCCAATGAAGAGAGCCCCCGTATCACCAAGATAGATGATAGCTGGATGGTAATTGTAAGGGAAAAAACCTGCAATCGACAAGACCAAAACGAAAATAGTCAAGGTCAGAAAGAGATTGTGCTGGGGCAAAAAGAAGTAAGAAACAATTCCCATCGTCACCAAGGAGATAATGGATACCCCGCTCACCAGGCCATCCAAACCATCAATCAAATTAACTGCATTGGTGATAGAAATAATCCATACCACTGTCAAAATATAGGACAGCCAAGGCTCAAAATGCAGGAAAGGTCCGCCAAAAGGAATCTTAAAATCATCCAATCGGAAATCAGTCAGCCACCAGATTAGACTGGCTGCTAGAACAATTCCACCCATTTTCAGCATAGGCGACAGCTCTTTGATATCATCAATCAGCCCTGTAAAAGCAATAATCAAACCACCTAGTACAACCGGCCAAACATAATCAAAATAGGTCTGTCCAAAAAAATCTACAGCAACAATCTGCGGCATCAAGAGCAGAGTAGAGATAGAAAAGGCCGCTACAATCGCCAACCCGCCACTGCTAGGCATGGGCTTTTTATTGATTCGGCGAGCATTGGGATAATCTACCGCACCAATCTTAAAGGCTAAGAGCCGAACCAAGGGTGTCAGAATCACCCCGATAAAAAAAGTTCCCAGTAATACCAAGATAAACTTTAAAGGAAAAGTAATCATAGGCATTCAACCTTCTGCAGACCGGAGACCGCATCTGTCACCAAAAGCAGATGACCGTGCTCCTGCAGCACTGCCCGAGTGATATCTGAGTCATCTGCGAATTCACGCATCTTGGCCAAGAGCCAAGCTGGATAGCGCTCTGGAAAGCCCTCAACATCTACTAAAATCGTCAAATAATAAGCTGAATCATACTTATAAAGCTCTGATAAGTCAATCTTATAGTCCACCGTCTGGGCAAAGGCCGCAGCAGCCTTAATATCTTCAAAACGCAGGATATAGTAAATGTAACGCTCTGCATTTTCTGCTGACTGCTCATCAGCCTCCTCCTGAGAAAGCTGCTCCCTTTCCTCTGCTTCGGCTGTTTCCAAAGATTGGACTGCTTCTATGTCTTCCTTACTCTTTTCAAAAATGCTCTTTTCTAGTGTCTTGAGGAATTCATCTGGAGACATATGAGACAGCTCGTCCATGTCTGGCAGATCTGCCAAATCCTCAAAACTCAGATTCTTATCCAATTTAGATTTGGTAACAAAAACATCCACCTTATCTGGCTTAGGCGTCACTCGAAAACTCAGCATACCGCTGTCCAAAAAATTATCCGGCATTTCCAACTCATCTAAGATGGTATAGAAAAACTCTTCTGTCTTTTCTTGGGGGACCAAGAAATCGGCCATTTCCATGCCACGCTCTTCCAAATCTTCCAGCTGAATCGTGATTTTTATGGTCGAATCACTAATCTGTTTCATTTCCATATCTCTACCTCATACACTTCTAGTCCTACTATTATACTAAAAAATCCCCCGTATTTCAAAAAATAGCTAGCATTGGTCTGAAAATGGAAGTTGCAAGAAAAAAGCTCTCAGAAAATTCCGAGAGCTTATTATTTCACTACATGAGATAGTCAGAGAAACATTAAAATTACCTCTTTTATCCCATCAAGGCTTTGATTGCTGCATAAACCAGAAGCACACCGCCCAGGCCAATCCGATATTTCCCAAAAGCGGTAAAGTCATGCTTTTTGACATAGTCTGTCAGGAAACGAATCACGACTAGACTGACACCGAAGGCCACCCCCATGGCAACTAAGAGCAAGAAAATTTGCCCAAATCCCAGACTGTTCCCATTCTTGATAAACTTAAGAATTTTCCAGCCACTAGCGCCAAACATAATGGGAATCCCCAGATAGAAAGTGAACTCTGTCACGACAGAACGACTGACACCATTCAAGAGACCACCGACAATGGTGGCGCCAGAACGGCTAGTCCCAGGAAAGAGAGCTAGAACCTGAAAGAGACCAATCTGCAAGGCAGTCTTGTAAGGCAAATAGGCTAAATCCGTCACAGCAGGCTCCTCATGCTCGCGCCTTTCCAGATAGATAAAAGCTACGCCATAGACAATCAGCATCACTGACACAGAGACTAGATTGTAGAAGTGCGCTTCAAACCAATCATCCAAAAATAAGCCGATAACAGCAGCCGGCAAGGCTGCCACGACCACCTTGGCCCAAAGCTGCCAGGTCTTTTGAACCTGACGTGCTGACTTGCCTGATTTAAAAGGATTGAGTTTGTCAAAATAGATGACGACAACCGCCAAAATTGCTCCCAGCTGGATAACGACATTAAACATTTCCATAAAGGCTGGACTTTGATTTTTATACTGGATAAAATCTTGAATTAAAATCAGGTGCCCTGTACTGGAAATCGGCAGCCATTCTGTGATTCCTTCGATGATACCGTAAATAATAGAGATGAAAATTTCAATGATAAACATAGAATACTCCTGAAACAAGGGTCTACTCAAGGAAAATCACATTTAAATTCCCAAAGAGTATTAGGTCTTATTATATCACAATTTAAAGGCTAGGAAAAGCCAGTACTAAGACTTTTCTGGCTAGGAGGGAGCTTATCTATCAGAAAGCTCCACCGCCTCCACCGCCTCCGCCACCGGAGAACCCACCACCTGAACTTCCGCCAGAAGAGACAGAGAAATTGCTGGCTGTGGTGGCTACATGGCCGTAGTTTGAGAAACTGTGCATACTGCTATAGAAGGCATAGTGCAGGTTAGCCTGAACATAGCTGTCCATAGATGGATTTTCCAAGTGAATCTGACGCAGAGCCATGACACGGCTGACACGATCTGCATAGCCAAAGAGGGTCGCATAGACCAAGAGACGGTTCCACAAGATAATGCCTTCGATTTCTGTCTTGTCCAGATGGGCAATATCTCGCAGCATATTGGAAAAACTTCGCCACAGATAGAAGTCGTGCGCGCCTTTGTCATTCAGGACGCCATCTCGCCAATAAAGCTGTGCCTTACTAGCAAAAATGAGAATCAAAACAAGCCCCATCAGTGCTAAGGGAATATATATCCAGATAAAGCCTCCAAAAGCGGCCGAATAGACAAATAAAAATCCAAGAGAAAATAGTAAAACAGCACTAGCTAGAATAATGGCAGTAATCAGCAATCTCTTTTCCTGAACTTTAAGAGGCCGGTAGTGACCAAAGAGACCCAAACGCTTGCCTTCAGATCGCACTTCTTTAGATAAGGAGCGCAAACTGTTAGTAAATAAGGACTTGATATTACTACCAATGTTTCGGATATAGGACTCATCCGCAGAAGACTTGTGCTTATAAATATCTTCTGAAATTTGATAGGCTGAAAAGAGATCTTTGACTTTTGCTTGGGATTGCTTGTTAAAAGCCATGCCCAGAAAACGTCTCTCAAAGTCTGCCAGCCCATCATAAGTCGCAATTTGCAGAACAGGATTTTCAGCATCTCCCTGCAGGAGGAGATTGCCCCTATCCAGCAGGTCTAACAAAGTCGCCTGAACCATGTTTTCAAAGTTCAGCACTGCCTTACCGCCCCTAGTCGGATCGACATCCTCCATGTCTACTGCGTAAATATTTTCCGCCAAGACAAGGGGAGCCAAGTCCTGAGGAGCTTCGTATAGACGGGCATTCTTGGGATAAGACTGCTTAGGCTTGATCTTCTGGGCAAAGACAAAATAAAGGATAGCCGCTACAAGGATGGCACATAAGAGCAGCAAGGGCAGGTAAATCTCACCCAACTGCCGGTAAAAAAGTGTCTGGCGGGCAATTTTTTCTTCTACAGCTTTAAAGGCTGGTAAGTAGTCGCCCTCATCTTCATTCTCTGATACCAGAGAGACCGCTTGTCGATCCCAATAGCCGTGGAGCTCGACATTATCGCCCGAGCCAATTCCATTGATTTTGACCAGATAGTCAGTGCCATCCTTATCCACGAAAGGCTGGGTACCAAAGTAGCCACTATGAGCAAAGAGTTCACTCTTATCTGGATTGCTCAAGCCAGAAACCGTCAAAACGACCTCTCCTATCCCCTGATCCCAGTCGCTGATAGGAGTCCAGTTGAGCTCAGCAATATCCTTGTGAAGAAAAAGGAGATTTCTCAACTGCCAGGTCACAGTGACAACAACTCTGTCACCGTCGTTTCCTGAATTATAGATTTTGACTTCATAACCGTCGCCTAAGTCTTTGATTTCTGGCCTAAAGTCCTCATCAGTTTCACCATTTGTCAGAATCGAGACCGCTGGATTTCCGTCAATGGCAAAACCATTGGGCATCTTTCCAGCCGAGCCCAGCGAAACAATCTGACCATTATAGTCGTCATTAAACTTGTAGGTCACTTTCTCTGTGTAGGTGGCTGTATTGTCCTCACGCAAGGCCAGATCGCCCTGATAGGATTCAATATCATAGTCAACAGCCGAGACAACCCGACCAAAACAAAGACAGGAAAATAAAACCAACAGAAGATAAAAATATCGCTTCATATTCAACCTCTCTTTACAGATACTTTGCTCTATTATATCATTTTTATCAAGTAAGGGCTTACTAGGATTGAAAAGAACCGCAACTTTCGATAGAATAGGAAGAACTATTATTAGATAAGCAGGAGAAACCCATGAAGAAATTATTACTCACTCTATTTACAGCCCTCCTGGTCACCTTAGGAACAGTCCATGTTATTCAGGCCGATGACTACCTGAGAATCGGTATGGAAGCAGCCTACGCCCCCTTCAACTGGACTCAGGATGATGATTCCAATGGTGCTGTAAAAATCGAAGGCACCAACCAATATGCCAACGGATACGATGTGCAGATTGCCAAAAAAATTGCACAAGAGATGGGCAAGGAACCTCTGGTTGTCAAGACTTCTTGGAATGGCTTAATTCCTGCTCTGACCTCTGGCAAGATTGATATGATTATTGCTGGTATGAGTCCAACTGCCGAGCGGAAAAAGGAAATCGCCTTTTCCAACAGTTACTACACCAGCGAGCCAGTTCTCCTAGTTCGTAAAGATGGAAAATATGCATCCGCTAAGACTCTAGAAGACTTCAAAGATGCTAAAATCACTTCCCAGCAAGGAGTTTACCTCTACAATCTCATTGACCAGTTGCCTGGCGCCAAAAAAGAAACAGCTATGGGCGATTTTGCCCAGATGCGTCAAGCCTTGGAATCTGGAGTTATTGATGGCTATATCTCTGAGCGGCCAGAAGCCTTGACTGCAGAAGCTGCCAACTCCAACTTCAAAATGATTCAGTTTGAGAAAGGCTTTGAAGTCGGCGAAGAAGATGCTTCCATTGCCATTGGTATGCGCAAGGATGACGACCGTATCGAGCAGGCCAATGTTGCTATCGCTAAGATTACCACCAATGACCAAGTCAAGCTAATGGACGAGATGATTCAGAAACAGCCTGTTGATACGGATAGTGAAGCAGCTAAGGAATCATTCTTCAGTCAAGTAGCTAAGATTCTAGCTGAAAACTGGCCGCAATTCCTACGCGGAGCTGGTTTAACCTTGCTCATTTCGATTACAGGAACCATCGCAGGTCTCATCATCGGACTGCTAATTGGCGTTTATCGTACAGCACCAGCTTCTAAGAATAAATTATTAGCATCACTGCAAAAAATCTTCGGCTGGTTCTTAAATGTCTATATTGAGATTTTCCGCGGAACTCCAATGATTGTTCAGTCCATGGTTATCTACTACGGAACAGCCCAGGCATTCGGAATTTCTATCGACCGGACTATCGCTGCCATTTTCATCGTCTCCATCAACACCGGAGCTTATATGAGTGAGATTGTCCGCGGTGGTATCTTTGCCGTTGACAAGGGGCAATTCGAGGCCGCAACAGCACTGGGTATGACTCACGGCCAGACCATGCGCAAGATTGTCCTGCCTCAGGTTGTCCGCAATATTCTGCCCGCAACTGGTAATGAATTTGTCATCAACATCAAGGATACATCCGTGTTGAACGTTATCTCAGTGGTTGAGCTTTATTTCTCTGGAAATACCATCGCTACCCAAACCTACCAATACTTCCAAACCTTTACCATCATCGCTGTAATCTACTTTGTCCTGACATTCAGCGTGACACGCATCCTGCGCTATGTTGAAAAACGCTTTGACACAGATAACTACACGACAGGTGCCAATCAAATGCAGACAGGAGAAGTGAAATCATGACAGAAACCATTTTAGAAATTAAAAACCTCAAAAAGTCTTACGGTGAAAACGAAGTCCTCAAGGACATTTCCCTCACAGTTCATCAAGGAGAAGTAATTTCCATCATTGGCAGCTCTGGCAGCGGAAAGTCAACCTTCTTGCGCTCTATTAATCTTTTGGAGACACCAACTGGCGGTCAGATTTTCTACCGTGGCAAGAATGTCCTAGCAGAGAACTATGACCTGACCCATTACCGTGAAAAGCTGGGCATGGTCTTTCAGTCTTTCAATCTCTTCGAGAATCTTAATGTCCTTGAAAACACCATCGTTGCTCAGACAACGGTCCTGAAAAAAGAACGGTCAGAAGCTGAGAAAATTGCCAAAGAAAATCTCAACAAGGTTGGAATGGGCGAGCAGTACTGGCAGGCCAAGCCTAAGCAACTCTCTGGCGGTCAGAAGCAGCGGGTCGCTATTGCCCGCGCCCTCTCCATGAATCCTGATGCTATCCTCTTTGACGAGCCAACCTCAGCCCTAGACCCTGAAATGGTTGGTGAAGTTCTGAAGATCATGAAAGAACTGGCTCAGGAAGGGTTGACAATGATTGTCGTAACCCACGAGATGGAATTTGCCCGTGATGTTTCCAGCCGTGTTATCTTTATGGACAAGGGCGTTATTGCTGAATCTGGCAGCCCGCAGGATATCTTCACCAATCCCAAAGAAGAAAGAACCAAAGAATTCCTGCAGCGCTTCCTCAGCTAAATTACTTCTATTTTCAAAAGCAAAAAGGAATCTGGAACTAAGTCCAGATTCCTTTTTTTATTTAATGAGCAATATCAGTTGCACGATTTTGAAGTTTAGTCTTCAAATTTTTCATGGTTTTTGTCGTAGAAATCAATCAAGCCAAGAGCTGTTTCAAAAGAGATATTTTTCACTTTTGCACGTCCTTGAGCAAGAGCAATGATAGACATTTCACGTGCGTTTGTTTCTTTACTAATACGGTAACCGGTGATCTTCTTATCACGTACCCAACTAACAACAGATTCTACTTTCTCGAAATTAGATTTAGCCATTTCTTACTCCTCTCTATTCTAGCTACATCAACTACTATAATTGTTTTTATACAGTTTGTCAACTTAAACAAACCAAATTCGAACAAATTAAATAATTCTGAATTTTCTTTACTTAGCTTTGAGGGCTGAAAGTATCTGAGTCCGAATACTTTCGACACCTTCTGGATTTGCCGGAAGGAAGATGGTATTATTACCCGAACTATCTGCAAAATTATTCAGCGTATCCAGGTACTGGTTGGTCAAAAGAATAGACATAATCTGCTCTTCTGTCAACTCAATATTAGCTCCCTTCAATTCCTTGATAGAGTCTGCCAAACCATCCACAATGGCCTTCCGCTGCTCGGCAATACCAACCCCATGCAGGCGGTCTTTCTCAGCTTCTGCAGAGGCAGCTGTCACAATCTTAATCTTGTCGGCCTCTGCCAATTCCTGAGCAGCCACGCGCTTACGCTGGGCCGCATTGATTTCGTTCATAGACTGTTTAACTTCAGCGTCCGGTTCAACCTTGGTAATCAAGGTTTTGACAATAATGTAACCATAGGTCGACATTTCTTCAGCCACTTGTTTTTGGACTTCTAGGGCAATTTCGTCCTTCTTTTCAAAGAGCTCATCCAAGGTCAGTTTTGGAACGGAGGAACGAAGGGCATCTTCGATATAGGACTTAATCTGTGCTTCAGGACGCATAAGCTTGTAATAAGCGTCAATCACGTTGTTCTCATTTACGCGATACTGGGTCGCAACATTCATGGTTACGAAAACATTATCCTGTGTCTTAGTCTCAACGATAATCTCGCTCTGCAACAAACGCAGCTGAACGCGAGCCGCTATCTTGTCAATCCCTAAAGGAAGACGGAAATTGATACCGCTGCTGCTGGTTTTGTGATAGCGTCCAAAACGCTCAATGATTGCCACAGATTGCTGACGAACCACATAGACTGCACTAAGCAGCAAGAATATAAAGATTATGATCAATATGATAAAGAAAAATGGAATAAAAAACATGTTCAAGCCTCCTTGATTCACTATAGTATATTCTAACATATTTAATTTGCAGTTTCAAACGAAAACATACAAATTAGGCTAAAATATATTTACAATCAGACAAGCATATTGTAGAGTGTTTCATTCCCGTTCAGATTGATAAAGGAGGGATCGAACTGCTCAATACGATTAATCAAAGAAGCATAATCATGCTTATCTGCCAGAGAAATACCAATCAAAACTGGTCCCGTTCCCTTGCTTGCCCGCTTGATATATTCAAAACGAGTGATGTCGTCATTAGGCCCTAAAATATCATTCACAAATTCCCTCAGGGCACCAGGACGCTGTGGGAAGTTAACCACGAAATAGTGCTTGATACCATCATAAATAAGTGCCCGTTCTTCCATCTCTGGCATACGGTTGATGTCATTATTACCACCTGAGATAATGCAACAGATAGTTTTCCCCTTGATGTACTCGCTCAGAACTTCCAAAGCAGCAACACTTGCAGCACCAGCTGGCTCTGCGACAATCCCTTGCTTGGAGTATAGGTCAATGATGGTCTCTGAAATAAGCCCTTCATCTACACCGATAAGATTTTGAACATTCTTTTGTGTAACCTCATAAGTTGATGCACCGACTTTCTGGACTGCGATGCCGTCGGCAAATTTATCGATTTCTTTAAGCTTGACCGGACCTCCAGCTTCAAAGGCTGCTTTCATACTGCGGGCACCGTTGGCTTCCACACCAATAACTTCGATAGCTGGCTGACTTTCTTTGATATAGGTTGAGACTCCTGATATCAGGCCGCCGCCGCCAACTGGTACCAAAACAGCATCAAAAGTGATAGCTTCTCTCCTAGCCTCATCTAAGATTTCGTAGGCCACTGTTCCTTGACCAGCTTGGACATCATCATTGTCAAAAGGATCGATAAAGGTGCGATTTTCAGCCTTAGTATAGTCAAGCGCTGCTTTAGCCGAAGCATCAAAGGTATCTCCAACCAGCTTGATGTTCACAAATTCACCACCAAAGAAGCGGACCTGGCCAATCTTCTGCTGAGGGGTCGTGATGGGCATAAAAATAGTTGCTGGAATTTTCATTTCCTTACATGTATAGGCCACTCCTTGAGCGTGATTGCCCGCAGAAGCACAGACAACCCCACGCTGACGTTCCTCTTCGCTAAGTTGAGAAATAGCGTAATAAGCCCCACGGAGTTTAAAAGAGCGCACCCGCTGCATATTTTCTTTCTTCAGGTAAATCTTGGCCTGATACTTCTCTGACAAATAGTGGTCGTAGTCAAGCGGAGTATTGACAACCACATCTTTTAACACTTTATGAGCATGCGTGATATCTTTTGCTCTGAGCATTTTTCTTCCCTCCCTGTTTTTTCAGTTTATTCTCTATCAAGCAAAACAAGGGGCTGGGAATTCGCATTCCAACCCCTAATGTCTTATCTGCTCTTTATCTTAATTGTAAATCTTGAAAGCATCGTCGTCGTTTTTACCAACGAATGGCATTGCTTTACGCAATTCTGCACCGACCTTTTCAATCTCCAGATTAGCAGCTTGCTCACGGTAAGCAGTCAGTTTTGGACGACCAGCTTTATAGTCGTCAACGAAGTCATTAGCAAATTTACCGTTTTGGATATCAGCCAAGACCGCCTTCATGTTTTCTTTGACTTGCTCAGTAATCACGCGCGGACCAGAGACATAGTCACCATATTCAGCTGTATTTGAGATAGATTGACGCATCTTCTTGAAGCCACCTTCATAGATCAAGTCGACAATCAGTTTCATTTCATGCAGCACTTCAAAGTAAGCCAATTCTGGTGCATAGCCTGCTTCAGTCAGAACTTCAAATCCTGCTTCAATCAGGGCAGTCAAACCACCACAAAGCACAGCTTGTTCACCAAAGAGATCTTCTTCTGTTTCTTCTTTATAAGTTGTTTCAAGAAGTCCAACACGAGCTGAACCAACACCTTTACACCAGTCCATTGCGATATCTTTGGCATTTCCAGTAGCGTCTTGGTAAACCGCATAGAGAGCTGGTACACCAAAGCCTTCTTCGAAAGTACGGCGAACCAAGTGACCAGGGCCTTTCGGTGCGCACATAAAGACATCTACATCGGCAGGAACTTTGATAAACTCAAAATGGATATTGAAACCATGAGCAAAACCAACAGCATTGCCAGCTTCCAGATTTGGAGCGATTTCTGCTTCATACAAATCTCTTTGGATTTCATCCGGAGCCAAAATCATGATGACATCAGCCAATTTAGCTGCTTCTGCTACTGTATAAGTATCAAAGCCATCTTCTTTAGCCTTATCAAATGACTTACCAGGACGAACACCGATAATCACATCGTGGCCTGTATCGCGCAAATTTTGTGCATGGGCATGACCTTGTGAACCATAGCCAATTACGGCAATTTTCTTACCGTCAAGTGCTGCTACTTTTACATCTTTTTCGTATTCCATTGTTACTGCCATAAGTTTTTCTCTCTTTTCTATTTTTCTTACCTGTTAGGCGGTTTTAACAAATTAAAGGTTTGGTTTAATCACGGGTAAAGCCTGTCGCTCCAGTCCGAGCAATATTTTTGATACCATATGGACGAATGACCCGAAGCAGAGCCTCGCTCTTCTCCGCATCACCAGTCATCTGAACGGTAATGGAGCTAGGTGCTACATCTACAACTGTCGCCCGGAAGGGTTGGATAATAGACAGAATCTCTGCCCGCTTATCAGCTGGAGCCGAGACCTTAACCAGAATCACTTCACGCTCTAAGTGAGGACGGTCTGTGATATCTCGAACCCGAATCACATCAATCTGACGATTGAGCTGCTTGATAATCTGCTCGACTTCTGCCAAGGAAGCTACATCAATGATGATGGTAATACGGGATACTTCCGGATTTTCCGTCGTTCCAACTGAGATACTCTCAATATTAACCTGACGTCTGGAAAGGACACCCGTGAAGCGGTTCAGAACACCCGAACGGTTTTGGAGTTTAGCTGTCAACATTCTACGCATGGAACTTCACCCCCAACATCTCATGATTGCTCTTGCCAGCCGGCACCATTGGAAGAACGTGCTCCTTGCGAGAGATATCTACCTCGATAAACATTGGTATATCTTCCTTTAAGACTTCCAAATCCTGAACAATAGTCTCCGGATTGTCAAATTTATAAGCTTTAACACCATAGGCCTGAGCCATGAGCTGGAAATCTGGCAAAGTATCAAAGACAGACTCAGAAGTACGACCATCATAGAAAGCTTCCTGCCACTGGCGCACCATGCCTAGCGAATGATTGTTGAGCATGATGACCTTAATCGGAATCTTATAGATATTGAGAATAGCCATCTCTTGGTTGGTCATCTGATAACCACCATCTCCGACAAAGAGAACGACTTCCTTATCCGGATTGGCAATCTTGGCCCCAATCGCTGCTGGAACACCGAAGCCCATGGTTCCCAGACCGCCAGATGTTACCAGTTGGCGCTCGTTTTTATAAGGATAATATTGGGCTGTCCACATTTGATGCTGGCCGACGTCCGTTACGACGATGGCGTCACCCTTGGTCAGCTCGCCCACGCGCTCAATAACAGCCTGAGGCTGTACGACACGTTCTTTTTTATCATACGAGCGGACTCGCTCCTTGTCCTGGGTTACTTTTTCAATCCACTGGCTGGTATTGTTATGCACTTGCTCTTCATTGAGCAGCATCTGCAGGGCTTTCTTAGCATCCCCTACGATAGGGATGTCTACACTGATAATCTTTCCAATTTCTGCTGGGTCAATATCAATATGAGCCACTTTAGCGTTCTTGGCAAAGGTTTTCGGATTACCGGTCAGACGGTCATCAAAACGGCAGCCGATACTAATCATAAAGTCAGCCTCAGTCATGGCAATATTGGCCGCAAAAGAACCGTGCATTCCACCCATACCTAAGAACAAAGGATGGTCTGTCGCAATAGTTCCCTGACCCAACAAGGTAGTGACTACTGGAATCTGATACCGCTCCGCCAAAGCAACCAGCTCTGCTGCTGCCTCGGCATAACTAATACCGCCTCCTGAAAGAAGAACCGGCTTTTTAGCCTTAGAAATCTGCTTGATAATCTTTTTAATCTGCAATTCATTAGGCTCAATAGTCGGCTGATAGCTCGGCAGATGCAACTTGCTGTCATAGATAAAGTCCGTTTCCAGAGCGGAGACATCCTTAGGCAAATCAATAACGACTGGCCCAGGACGACCTGTCGTCGCAATGTGAATAGCTTCTGTAATAATACGCGGAATTTCTGCCGTCTCCCGAACCTGATAATTATACTTGGTTATAGGAGTCGTAATACCAACAATATCCGCTTCCTGAAAAGCATCTTTACCGATTCCGGCCTTGGCTACCTGACCAGTAAAGACTAAAAGGGGTACGCTATCGCTCATGGCATCAGCAATTCCGGTAATGGCATTGGTCGCTCCTGGACCGCTGGTCACAACCGCAACTCCGATTTTCCCAGTAGACTTAGCATAGCCTTCTGCTTCGTGAACACAGCCTTGCTCATGGCGACCTAGAATATGATGGATGCCTTCAAAACTATAAATAGCATCATAAAGCGGCAGTACTGCTCCGCCAGGATAGCCAAAAATCGTATCAACACCAAGACTCTTCAAGGTTTCTAAAACAAGCTCTGAACCTGTCTTAGGAGTTTCTAATTTGATTTTCTCCATTTTTCCCCTTTCATTTATTTACAATTTTCTAAAAATTCAAAAAGCTTTCTACTATGATAACATTTTTGAAAAAAATTGCAAGCCATGCAGAATATTTTTCTACATTTTTTTAGCAATTTATCGGATGAAAAGGGAAATTTTTCCAAAGAAACCGAATAAGAGCATGCTGCTTCCATATCAGTATTTGCCTTTTCTCTGTAAACAGGAAAACAACCTTCTTACAATATTGCTTTTATTTTCTATGGACTTCCTTTTTCTTTAGTGGTATAATAATGCTATCAATTTATCAATGGAGGTCAACAATGGAGAAATTTCTTAATATTTTCAGAAGTCTTGACCGTTCTTGGCTGATTCGTCACTACATTTTCAGCTTTGCTTTCTTTGGGCTACTATTTGTTATGCTAAAAGGTTTCAGCACATCTCTTCCTGTCTGGCTTCTTTATCTAAGTTTCACGATTTTTTATCCTTTTGCTATGTTTGTTTATGAAAGCATCGTTGATTTGATTATAGGGGACAACATTTTTCTCATTCCTGTCCTTATTATGATTATTTGGAAAATCATTCGCTTCTTTATCATCTGGCTTTTTTCCATACCTATCGGCTTGATTGGACTAATTTATCTCTACTTTTCTGGCAATCGTAAAACTAACTAAGGCTGCTTCCCTAAGACAAGCAAAAACCGCAGTAAGAATGATAATTCATTCTTAGATTATACAAAACAAAAGAAACAGGTCTTCTACCTAACTATGGTATAGAAAACCTGTTTCTTTTTTGCAATGTTTTAGTTTGTTATCTCTGAATGGTTGCCAGATCGCCTCCACAAGATTGGAGATTGAAGGAAAAGAAATAATGTTTTTTTCTTGATATGGCAATGTATCTGATTCCTCATAAGCTCCTTCCAGCTATAACCAGCCTTTCTCTTGCCCGATTCGGACGGCTTCTGTTCGATTTTCAGCATCTAGCTTGGTCAAAATAGCAGACATATAGTTACGAACCGTTCCATTTGACAGGAAGAGTTTTTCAGCAATTTCTTTATTGGACAGGCCAGCCGCTGCTGCTTGTAGGACTAGTCTCTCCTGCTGAGAGAGAGGGTTCCTGCTGGTCATCAGTACCTCCATCAATTCCGGCGAATATTCCTTTTGCCCATCTAGAACGGTGTGGATGGTCTTCATCAAATCCGCAATACTGCGCTCTTTGAGCACATAAGCATCTACATCCGCCTTAACAGCTCGCTCAAAGTAACCCGGTCGCTTAAAGGTTGTGACGATGATGACCTTGATATTTGGCCGATTTGCCTTGACCCATTCGAGAACGTCTAGGCCGGTCTGGTGAGGCATTTCCACGTCCAAAATAGCTACATCAACAGCTCCTGACTTGAGACAGTCAATGGCCTTCTGCCCATCCGCGGCCTGATAGACTTCTTTGACATCTGGCTGCAGCTGCAAGAGCTGAGCTAAGGCATCTCTCAGCATACTTTGATCTTCTGCTAACAAAAGTTTCATGATTCCTTCCCTCCGTATGGCAATTCAATCCGAATCCGCGTCGGATTTTGACTGCTGAGAATCTCAAGCCTTCCTGACAAGGCAGACAGTCGCTCTCGAATACTATGCAACTCCCGACCAGTCAGCTTTTGAAAACCACAACCATCATCCTGAATGTCTAAAATAAGCTTTTCGTCGATCTTTGCCAAAGAAAAATTACTCTTTTTAGCCTTGGCGTGCTTGATGATATTGGTCGCTGCCTCCAGCAAAATCATACTGATTGTTGACTGCTGACTCGGTGGGATACTAGCAACATTGAGCTGGTTATCTATCTCGACCTGAACACCGCTCATCTCCAGCATGGCACGAATGGTCACTAGTTCCTCGTCCAGCGTCCGATTCTTTAGATCATTAATAATCCGCCGAACATCAGCCATGGATTTCTTACTAATTTCTTGCACTTCCTTCAGTTCTTTTGCTGCCTTGTCATAGGCTTCCATCTGCAAAAACTGCTGAGCCAGCTCCGCCTTAACACTGAGCATAGCAAAGGTATGCCCTAGACTATCATGTAAGTCACGGCCAATCCGATTGCGCTCATTTTCTGCTAGAAAGAGATTCAGCTGGGCATTTTGCTTGACCTTTTCTTCCTTGATCTGATCTGCCGTCTGAATCCGATGGAGACCAAAGGTCACACCATCCGAAAAGAGAAAGGTTACAATATAGAAAAGCAGCTCTGCTGGACCAACATTGCCCATCAAATAATTAGTCAGCACAATAGCAGGCTGCAAGGCGAGAAAGGTCAAAAACCGCCAGGATTTAAAAGAAATATCATCCAGTTCGTAAATAAGCAGATTAGATAGATAAAAAATGTACCAGGTAAACCCTGTATTTAGCCAGACAGAACCATAATATATGTAAGCAATCAAGAGCCACCAAGAAAAAAACTGGATAAGGCGATGGTTACTTAACAAGACCGCATAGTAAGCCGCAACAAAAATAGCTGTCCAGAACAAGAGGAAAAGCGGGTATTCCCCGCTAATCACTCCCGCAACTGGAAAGATAATAAAGACCAGCGCAATATGAAACATATAGTGGACTTGTTTAAGTTTTTCCCACATGAATTTATTTTACCTCAATTCGCTTTTTGAGCTGCAGCACAAGAATGCTGACCAAAATCGTATAAATCAGAACAATCAAGGCTGCCTTACCATTAAACTGATGGTGTTCTAGATAAGAAGAAACAACCTGCATCAGTTGATAACTTGGTGTCAACTTACCGATTGGCTGGAGCCATTTTGGAAACATAGTCAGAGGAAACCATAGACCGCCCAGAACAGCCAGTGCCATATAGACGATATTTCCCACAACAGACATGAGCTGAGCACTTGGCAAGAGACTGACCAATACACCCATAGCAATAAAGACCACACTTCCTACCAGAAGGATCACGGCAATAAGAAGCCAGTCTACCATTGGTAGATTAACCCCGCGAACAAAATGCCCAATCGAGAAGACTACGATGATAGAAAGCATAAAAGTCAACAGCGTACTGCAAAGTTTTGATATATAATATTTTACCATAGAAATCGGTGAGTGCTGAATCATTTTTTGCCAGTTATTATTTTTATCAGACTGCAAAGTGCTTGGAATGCTAAAGAAGGCACTAGACATGATACTAAAAAGAGTCATTGAGAAGAGGTAGCCTTGAAGCACCAGATTAGGCGTATCACTTCCAGACATCATTCCTGAGAAAATCAGGTAAAAAACGCTGGGCAGACCAATAGACAAGAGATAATAAGCAGCCTGCCGTTTCATTAAAATCAACTCAATCTTCATAAGACTTGCCATATTTTTCATGATTACTCTCCTATTCTTGTGTCGTTTCAAAAATACTATCCAAGAGGGTACGGTTACGTACTTCAATCTCTTCGATTGTACAGCCGTGTTCCTGCAGAACCTGCCAGACCTGTCCAGCATCTCTAGTCGCAAAAGATAAAGCCTTTTGCTTGATTTCTAAATCAGTCACATTATCCAGCTTTTCCAGCACAGACTGATAAGTCAGCGGCAAGGTGAAGTGTTTTTCCTGCTCCTCACTGCGCATAGCATAAGGTGTCGTATCCCGAATCAGCTCACCCTTGTGCAGCACCAAAATCCGGTCTGCCGTATGCTCGACTTCTTCGATATAGTGAGAAGAATAAACGATGGTCACTCCCTGCTGCTTGAGCTGATTAACAATTTCCCAGAAATGCTGACGAGTAGAGGTGTCCATAGCAGAAGTCGGTTCGTCCAAGAACAGAATCTTAGGACGGCCAATCAGACTCAGAACAAAAGAGAAGAGACGCTTTTGTCCACCAGACAGCTTGCTGGCCAACTGATTCTTTTGCTTGTCTGTAAATTGCAGCAAGCCATCAATTTCTTGATTGGATAAACTATTTGGATAAATAGCTTGGAAGAACGTCAAGAGTTCCTTGACCTTCAAATCCTCCACCACTGTATTTTCCTGTGGTAAAATCGCTACCGACTGCTTGAGATGATTGTCAGTTGGTTTGAGCCCCTGAATCCTTGCCTGGCCTGCTGTCAGAAACTTATCACCCAGCAAACAATCCATGAGAGTCGTTTTCCCTGCTCCGTTGGGACCAATCAAGGCTACACAGTCACCTTGGGAGATTTCAAAGGAAATATCCTTTAAAATCTCCTTACCGCGAATGCTTTTAGAAAGCTTCTTTACTTCAATCAGTTCCATTTTGCTCCTCCTTTGATTTGATAAACCGTATGTGCATCTTTCCTTTATTTTTCCAAAACCGGAAGAAGAACAAAGACCAAATGCCTTTTGAATTCTTACAGCAACCTTTTATCATTTTGTTAACTATATTATAAGGCAAAGAAATTTTTCCTACTAGTTGATTTTGTCACCAGCTGACATGACAAATGTCACTATTCTGCTTTTAGAACACAAAGCTAGCAAATATTGGAATAATCTGATTGTATCCCTTCTGTATGAAGACACAAAAAAGCCGGCTGCCCTCCTTGAGAGGAGCCGACTAGTTGTATGTCTGTTGCAATTTAGATAGAAACTGAACTTAAAGTAACTTAATCTAAAAATTTTTTCAATAAATTAACTACTCAATTTGTAAGATGAGAGACCAACGCTTTTTAAACTTTAGCTCTGTCCCTCTTCTTTGAGGCCGTTGAGCTTCAGACTCAGAATAAACATCTCAGGTGTAATATCCTTAATGTCCTTCAGTCCAAAACCTTGGAAGAAACTGTTCTTTTCCACTTCTTCGACATTGACCTTTTGCAAATCAATTTCAATCAAGGTCTGCAATTTCTTCTCTGCCGTAACTGAATAATCAATATTAACACCTTCCAAGCTCTTAGCTGCTACATAGTTTGAATCAGACTGCATTCCTTCACGAATGATTGCCGTCATTTCCTCCGGAGTCAAGGTAGCTGAAGCTGCACTAGCTTCTTCTGGTAAGGAAGTGAGCAATTCCATCCGAAGATTCAGGATTTTCTTGCCCTGATAGGTAATGGTGTCACGATGGTGAATGCCCTCAATGTCTCCGACTAAAGTTTTAGAGACAATCTCTGTACTTTCAGAAGAAGAACTGGATGACTCGCTGGAGTTAGAGCTAGTTTTAGTCCGCCTAGAAGAAGCTGCTGATTCAGAAGAATGTCTAGGACGATGCTTGCTGAAGTTAGGAAACACACAGCCTGTCAAGAGCACCGAAGCAGAAATAACAAGAATGAAAAATTTTTTCATAGTTCACCTTTTTTACTTTTTATTTGTTACAGTATAACATAATACCAGTTTCTTGTCTAAGTATTTTCTACAAAATGACAAAAGACAACCTTTCGATTGCCTTTTTATGCTATTCAACACTAAAAATATATGGATAGACCGGCTGACTGCCCTGATGAATTTCTACTTCGACATCCTCGAATTGTTCCATCAAATCTTGAGCAAGACTGCTCGCCAACTCTTCATTGCCATCCTCACCGATATAGATAGAGACAATCTCGCTGTCTTCATTGAGCATCTTGCTGAACGTTTCTTTCAAAGCTGTCAGCATGTCTGGATTAGAAACAACAATCTTACCATCCACCATACCGAGGTTGTCATTTTCATGAATTTCCAAGCCATCAATCGTTGTATCACGAACCGCAGTCGTCACGCTACCGCTGACTACTTCTGCCAAGGCTGCAGTCATACGCTCCTGGTTTTCCTCGATAGTCTTGCCGCCATCAAAAGCTAGGAGACTGGTCAAACCTTGAGGAATGGTGCGAGTCTCAATCACTGCTGCAGGCTGTTCGATCACTTCTGCTGCTGATTGGGCTGCCATGAAGATGTTTTTATTATTTGGCAAGATAATGATATTACGAGCATTAACTTGCTCCACGGCCTTGATGAAGTCTTCTGTAGATGGGTTCATGGTTTGCCCGCCAGAGATGATATAGTCAACTCCCTGAGCCTTAAAGATTTCAGCCAGACCATCACCAGCCACGACAGCGATAATCGCAAATTCTTTTTCTTGAGCCGACTTAGCTGAGCGTTCTTCCTTTTCAACCTGCGCTTCATGTTGGTTGCGCATATTGTCAACCTTAACCTTGACCAAACTACCATACTTGAGGCCTTCCTGCATAACCAGTCCTGGATCTTCAGTATGAACATGGACTTTGACGATTTCGTCATCGTTGACTACCAGCAGGGAATCCCCCAAATCGTTGAGGTAATTGCGAAATTCATCATAATCAAAGTCTTTGACATAGGTTGGCCCTGTCTTGAGAGCCACCATGATTTCTGTACAGTAGCCGTGTGTAATATCTTCTGTTGCCACATGGCCAGCTACAGACTTATGATGCTCAGCATTGATCATCTCAGACATGGTTGCAGGTGTCGCCACAAAGTCCTCAGAAGCGATATATTCGCCTGTAAGAGCAGACAAGAAGCCTTCGTAGATAAAGACCAGCCCTTGACCGCCAGAGTCCACAACACCGACTTCTTTCAGAACTGGCAGCATATCCGGTGTCTTAGACAGAGCAGCCTTAGCTCCTTCAAGAGCAGCTTTCATAACTTCTACAGCATCATTAGTGACTTCAGCTTTCTTCTTAGCTCCGATAGCCGCACCGCGGGAAACAGTCAAAATCGTTCCCTCAACCGGCTTCATAACTGCCTTGTAAGCCACTTCTACACCAGACTGAAAGGCCAGAGCTAGGTCTTCACCAGTCAGCTCTTCATGCTCTTTCACACTTTGAGAAAAACCGCGGAAAAGCTGGGAAGTGATAACTCCTGAGTTACCACGCGCGCCCATCAAAAGGCCTTTCGCAAAGATACCCGCCGCTTCGCCAACTGTTGAAGCAGACTTATCTGACACTTCCTTAGCACCATTTTCAATAGTCATACCCATGTTGGTACCCGTATCACCATCTGGAACCGGGAAGACATTCAAAGAGTTTACATATTCAGCCTGTTTATTTAAGCGAGTAGATGCTGCCTGCACCATTTCTTGAAATAAACTAGTAGTAATATTTGCCACGATTATTCTCCTACGACTTTAATATTTTGGATATAAACATTCACTGCATGGGCAGTAATTCCGAGCTTGTTTTCCAAACTGAATTTAACACGCTCTTGGATGTTTTTGGAAACTTCACTGATTTTGACTCCATAGCTTAAGACAGTGTAGACATCAACTGCGATATCACCTTCATCAGTCGCTTTCACAACCACGCCCTTAGCATAGTTTTCTTTTCCTAAAAGGGCTTGAAAATTATCCTTGATTGCGTTTTTGCTGGCCATGCCAACTACACCAAAAATTTCAGTCGCTGCACCACCGACGATTGTTGCAATCACATCATCAGTCAGCTCAATTTGACCATCTTTTGTATTAATTTTCACAGTCATAATTTGTACCTCAAAAGTATTTTATAGTTTATTCTACCATATTTTATACAGGGTGTAAAAGAGGAAGGGTCTAAATCAACTGTCTAGGCGGAAATTTCCAAGCAAAAAAGGACGGAAAATTTCCATCCTTTTTAAATAAAGATTAAACGCGTTCAACTTTACCTGATTTAAGGGCACGAGCTGAAGCCCAAACTTTTTTAGGTTTACCGTCAATCAAAACAGTAACTTTTTGAAGATTTGGTTTAACAGCGCGTTTTGTTTGGTTCATCGCGTGAGAGCGGTTGTTTCCTGATACAGTCTTACGACCAGTAAAGTAACATACTTTAGCCATTATCGTGTTTCCTCCTATTAGATCTAATATTACGGATGTGCTAGCACCACATACCTTCCTATATTACCAAAAAACTTGACGTTTGACAAGTACATTTGTCCAAACTTTCGAAATTAATCCGTTTTCCTAAACATAGCTAATTTTCAAAGAGCCAAAAGCTACATTACCTTTGACATAGAGAGTTTTTCTCTTTTCATTGACATTGCGGGGGTTATAAACAGAGCCGAAGGCATTATCTACATCCAGCTCTACACGCCAGTCACTAGGCACATAAAGCATCACACTGCCAAAAGACAGATCCACTTCAAAAGTTGCTGAGTCACCTTCGATTCTTGCATTATCAAAATAAACCGATGCACTGCCAAAAGCACAGTCTAACTTCTCATAGGTGAAGTTTTCCGAGTTGATATAGCGAGTGCCACTGCCAAAAGCAATATCATCTTTTGAGGAAGAAGAGGCAGTTGAGAAGATACGCCCCTTAAAAATGCGCTGGGGCTTGAAAATCATATTGAGACCAATACAAGCCAGAATACCACCCAAAACCAAGGTTCCTGTTGAAATAGCTAAAAAGTGGTAAACGGCATTAGCAATAATCAACGCAATAACTGCCATGATAAGCCCAGTGCCAAAGTCTCTTTCTAAGAAATTTTCCAAGGCAAAATAGGCAAACATTGCAACTACTAACATGGGCCAAATATTAAAATTGAAGGCAGGAATCCCAAAATTCCCCTGCAGCAGGACCCAAGCTGCCAAGACTAGAAAGCCGATTCCAAAAATTGTTTTTTTCATGATAATTACCTCACTTCACTTAACTTTTCTTTTACTAACTGATAATAATGCCTAGACACATGCACCTGTTTATGGGTATTGTAAAACTGGACGGTGCTCGTTCCTGAAAAGGACTTGTCCAAAGCATAGATAGACTTGATATTGGCAATGGTGGACTTTGAAATCCGACAGAAATAACGGGGCAGAATCTCTTCTAACTCATAGAGTTTTAGCTTGACCTCATAAGCATCATTGCGGGCATGGGCAAAGATCTTGCTGCCGTCTGTCTCAAAAAAGAGAATGTCCGCTAAATCGAGAAAGTACTCACTGCTTTCCTTATAGAAAAGAATAGATGGAGTCGCTGTTTCTTCCAGAGCTTCCTGAATACGCTGAATCCGCTCATCCAGCCGCGAAACTTTTATCACCATTTCTGTTTCATCCAAACTTTGATCTAACTCAATCCGAATGTTCATACGCTCTCCTTTCCATCTGCTTATATTTATTATAACAAGAAACTCCCGAGAAACAAGGCCTTTTCAGTAAGTGGTCAATTTTGACCGGTAAGTGGTTTATAAGAGATGATAGAAAGTATATTTACCCCAGACAACAAAAATTTCTAGCATAAACAAAGAAAAAAGAAGCCTTTAAGCTTCCAAATTAAGATGCCGATTGCAGGGATCGAACCTGTGACCTACGCGTTACGAGTGCGTTGCTCTACCAACTGAGCTAAATCGGCGCCTTTTCCCCTTTATTTTAGCATCTTGAGTTTTTTTGTCAAGGGAAAATTTCACAACTTTTTAACCCAAATCAAACTAGGGTTGCTTTTATCCCAAAGTTCAGGAAAGATTTCTAACTTTTTAAAGCTCTGAGCCTGATAGAAAGCGTTAGTCCTGTCGTAAGTAGGATAATGACCTGGTGCTACCGTTTTTACCTGCAGATAGGATGCTTTTTGACGAGCAGATTTTTCTAAAACTCCTAGAAGTTGACTACCAATTCCTGCTCTATGATAGAATTTCTTAACAGCTAGACAGTCAATCTCAGCACAATCTTCACTAGAGTAGGATAAGCAGGAAAAACTCACTGGTTTCTTCCTAGGTTCTTTTATTTCATTTTATAAAAGCCCTAATTTATTTTTTTAGAATTTAACTTCATATAAAAACACCCTAATCGTTAGATTTTCTTTCTAACTTTCAGAGTGTTGATTTCTTTAAAAAACTTTCAGTTTGTGACAAATAGAAAAACCGACTGTAGTTTATCCAAAATATTTATCTACCAATTCCTGAATTCTACCTTCTTTAGCAGCAGGGATAGTATCTTCTAGAACAAAGTTCTTTCTACTAATATCTTGAGAAAGATTTCCAAAGATAAAATTAGTGGAAATGTTATAGATAATTTCTGAAGGCGCAAATCCATAAACTTGATTTTCTAGGATATGTTTTAAGCGTTCTTCGGGATTTGGAAAGGCTTCTTTCAAGCCATTGCTGTTATATAGCCGCTTGACAAGTTCTGCAATATAGAGACCTGACTTCATGTACAAATCAATCAATGTCTTAGATGGATCATCAAAGATTCCTGGGTTTTCTTTTTCAAGGTCATCCACCATTCTCTTCACCACACGTTTAGGAGTGAAAATCTGGTTGGTTTTTTGCGGTGGAATATAGTCAAAAATATCTTCTTTCTGATCTTTAAAATAATCTGCCAACTCCTCTTTCTTGCGAAGAAATTCTTGAATGGCTTCATCAAATGTTGCTCGATCGAAGAGATGCCCTGCAAAATCCTGCCCACCATCTCTCAAATAACGAAATTGGTCAATCGTAATACCAGTCACTTCAAAGAAGACATACTCAGGAACAAAGGTGTCAAAATTATCAAGTGTTAGAAATTGATCACCATAGGCCATGATGAAACTTGGAATTGTTCGTGCAAATCCTCGAAGATGGTCCCGAATCTCATCTTGGGCTGATTGTTTCAACTGTTCCACACGTTTTATCTCAACCTGTTCGATAAACTTCTCGGGCATTTTTTCCACTTCTTTTTTGAGTGTTTGTTCTAGTTTTTCTTTATGAATGAGATTATTTTCTTCTAAACGTTTTTCAAAAACTTCTTGAATCTTATCTTTTTGCTCTTTATCATTTTCTTCCTTGAGCTGTTGTTGCAACTCTTCCTTGATATGAGCTTCAGAAACTTTACGTTCTATCTCATTTTTTCGAACTTCGTTCTCAAATGTTGCTACAATTTGTTTCTTGATGTGGTCTGTTTCCCGAGTTTTCAGATCATATCCAACTTTCAATTCCTCTACAATTACTGAAGAAACGGTCTTACTCAAGTCATTGACCAGCTGTTTTTGAGTTCGTTCCTCATCTTTTGTGACTAACTCAGCGACAGACTCACCAAGCCCATAAACTTTTTCACCAAAAAGTCGTGCTTGTTGATTGACCACGATTTCATGGTCAACCACTGCATTGCCCTCATCATCCACTATAACACCTGAAAAATCTAGTAAATCAGAAGGTGTTTGTAACTTGCCTTCCTTTTCTACTGGTAATTCATTTAAAATGTCAAGAACTGTTTGACTAGCTTGGAAAATTCCACTGATATTATCAAAAAGGAGATTGGACATAAACCCTCGTTTGAGGACTTCCCTAGCTTTTATCTGACGAGGTATGGTTAGTACTGCCTTGGCATCAATTTCAACCATCTTGCCAGCACGATCCTCAGCTATGACAGGGAAGAAATTCAAGAGTTCTCTGATGTTTTCTTCGCGAGTTGCGGAAGTTCCACCACCTCCTGCAGTTGCAAGTGATAAGTTATTAGCAAACTCATCAAAGAGAATCAAGGTTCTTTCTGGCGCAAAGTCAAATATATAGGCTCTTTCTTTGCGGAAGTGATTTCCTTTGTTATCGCTCCATGAGTAAGGATTTTGAGCACGGAAGGCAGCTTGCATATAAAGGGCAGGTGATTTCAAGTTTGATAACATCAATACACCTGTCCATTCAGGGATAGTCACGCCTGTCGTCAACTGACCGACGGATAGGGTAATGGTTTTGTCATTCTCTGCTATCGCTTTTCTAACCAAGTCTAAGGATTTCAGTTTGACCTTATCATCTTCCTCGGACATACGCCCGTCACCAGCAGCTAAAACAATCTCATAGTTTTCATAGATGGGATGTTCTTCTAGTAGTGCTTTTAAAGCTTTAGCTGAGGCTACACGTTCTAACAGCCAAAAAGTATGCTTGAGTTCGTTCCGAAGTTCTTTGGTTGAAAATGGATATTTTTCATTGCTTGATAGAGTATTTAACCAATTTCTGACATCTTGCTCATGGATAAATTTCCCTTTATCATCTGTAGCGAAAAATTCACTCAAGTCAAAAGCATAGTCGATATTTTCGCCATCTAGTTGAGCACCTTTTTCTAACTCCTCGCCAATCATCTGAGACATCTGATAGGTAAAGAGATTTAACTGAGGCAAGCTTTCATATGGATTTTCCTCTTCTTGTTCAGGCGACCAAGTAGTTTTAGCCGCCTGCTCATCAGCATAAGACCAGTTGTAGATTTGCTCCTCTGTAAACTCTCCCTTTGCCAATGCCTTAAATGGAGTTCCAGAAAGATGTAAGGTAAAGTTTCGACGAATCTTATTAAAGGCTTGGTCTGTTTTAAAGGTATCAACTCCTTCATGAGCCTCATCGATAACCAACAAATCCCAATGGAGATCTGTAACCCATTTGAGTTTATTGTGCTCTCCACCTAGATAAACCGAACCTTTCAAGTCTTGGAGACTAATAAAAGCAAGTTGTCTTACATCATCATCTAAAATGCCAACAAATTCTTTTCGTGACAAGGTTGGGCGATTTTTAAGGCTATCCGATTCAGAAACAAACTTGTAAGTCGTTTGACCTGCTATGAATTTTTCAAAATCATCATACCATGAGTTAGCAATCGCAGGTCTGTTGGTTACAATCAGGACATTGATAGCTTCCATCCGACGAGCTAGGTCATAGGTAGATAAGGTTTTACCAAAGCGTGGTTTGGCATTCCAAAGGAACTTACCTCCTAGATGACTTTGGAAATAAGTGAGAGTCTTAGTTACTGCTTCTTCTTGCTCTTGTCGCAAAGTATAGTCCTGTCCTTGGCCAGGCTGATAACCTGACAAATCATGCTGAACAAACTTATCGAAAAAATTTTTAGATCTTTCAGGAGTTCCATTAAAGTAGAACCATTCCGTCTTAGGACGACGTTCTACATCATGAAAAGAAAGGAAATGGTGGAAATCATGATCCTTAAAAGTCTTTCCCATATCAGGTTCTTCCGTATAAGCTGCATGTCCAGTCCACAATATGTCTGTATCTATATGAGCTGTGTGAGTTTGCTCCTTGATACGTTGAGTAACATCACGTTCCGTATAACCAATCTTAATCCAGCCCTCATTACTAGTTACCGTAGGGGTGGTGTAGGCATAGATTTTAGGATGAATCTCTTTTGAGGTTTTAATTTCTACCATCAATCCATCTCCCTTACATGAGTCTCAATAAAGGCAATTTCCTCTTGAGAAAGGTCATATTTTTTATAGAGCTGACGGTCAATATCAGCCACTGATTGTGTCCAATCAATGTCCGAATTGACCGTAAAGTCTTGGAGTGGAACGTATTGCCATTTATCTTTGGTATTATCTTGGGTAATTTTTAATATTCCAAGCATAGCTCGAGCAAATTTAGACTTTATGTATTTCAACATAGCTTTTGCTTCACTTTCAGTATCAAATGCACCAAAAGAGATAAAAGTATCTGTGAAACCCACGAGTGGGGTACCCACGAGTGGGGTCGATAGGACTTCGCCAATCGCCCCACTGCCGTTAGCAGCAGGTACTAGAACTTTATATTTCAAAAGATTTTCATGTGAAGCTAAATATTTTTTAGGAATAAAACGATAAACTCTTTCATTGTTTAATCTGCCTAAAATTTTAAAACAATCCTCTGCTTCTTGTTCAGAAAAAATATCAAGTCTTCCTAGAATTGGTTTTCTTAATCGCTTATCTTTACCATTACTACCTATTAAATTTTTATAATTAGGATAGTCTTCATAGAGTTTTTCCAAATCAAATTTTGACTGTGTATAAATGATTTCCATTATTGACTTAAAGTCAAAATTATTCTCAACTTTTTTTAGTATACTATTAAGTTCCTTAAAATGAGTAAATGTACCTATAGGTCCTTGCATCTTTTGAGCATCATAATAGGTAATTGCTACACCACCCTTTATGTCAGTTCCAACGAAAACTTCTGAACTATTTTGTTTATAATAACACACCTTATAATGTTTGCTACTAAGAATTTTTTTATTCCATGATTTAGGTGTTTTTCCAGCATTGAATAAAAATCTTGCTGGTGTAATTAAGATTGATTTATCTGAAATTTTACTCGCTTCATCAATAAACAAATGGTATACCGGGTCATCACTCGTACTTGTTCCCTGTGCCTCCTCTTGGTAAGGCGGATTTCCTATCACGACATCAAATTTCATTTCACTTTCCTCGCTTGATAGGCTCTCAAAACCTATCATTTTATTCTTTTTCCAGTCTTTGATTTGGGTTTTAGATTCTTCTGCTTGTTCTACTTCTAGCTCATCTGAAAACAAGCTTAGCTGTTGAGATTGCTCTTGTGTAGCTGAGTAAGGACTGATTTTATTCAATCCATCCATTTGAAAGACATTGTAGGAGATAATAGTCGCAATTTCTTTCTTCTGCTCTAATCTTGGTTGATTTCCAGTCTTTGCAAGATAGTAGTCCTCGAAGGTCGCTAAAAGATTTTCACGCGCCAAGAGGAGAGAGTCTCCTTGATATTCATAACCATAAGAAGAACGATAAGCTTTTTTTACGAGTTCATAGAAGGTGGCTTCATCTGAGACCTCACGACTAATGCGCTGCAATTTTCTATCAAGAAAACCAACTCGTTCAGATAATGGAATTTCCTCACCAGTCACTGTATCATAGCGAGTAACCATATAGGGTGCTTCACCACAGGTAATTTCTAGCCAACGCACCTGGATATAATCTTCAAGTGATAGAGCCTCAAGATTGGCTTCAACATAACCATTTTGCTTTTCAACTAAACAAGTTGGTGTAAAGACTTCAGCTCTAATCTTGGTTCGATCTTTTTGTTCATGCTTAGACTTTTCAGATCTGGGCTGAATTAAGCTGGCGAAGCCCCCTGTCACTTTTCTTGGTGTAATACGATCGCTGGGACCAAAGCCCTTTCCCAACAACTCATAAGAATGTGTCCCCCAGACAATAGATTTCTTTGTCGTCCGATCTTTTAATAGAATATTTAGTAAATCCGAGGAATCTTTATATAGCTTTTCCTCGCTAATATCAATTGTTGACATAGGACAACCTTTCTCCTTATTTTTAATTAATTATAACATATTGAGCTTTCTAATAAAATATTTATCAAATGAGCTTAATATAATTTCCACACTAACTAAAGCTACCCTTCCCTAAGCATAGTTATTTCTATTTTTTTGTACAATCATTAGTGAATTAAAACTTAGTTAGTTCCTCAAACCACCAAAAAACCCACCCTTACGGGCAGGTTTCTGTTTTGTATTGTTCAGCTAGATTAAGCTTTACCTTCTGAACCGAATACATCGATACGTTCTTCAACTGATGCTTGGATAGCTTTTACACCATTAGCCAAGAATTTACGAGGGTCGAAGAGTTTCTTCTTGTCGTATTCTGCTTCGTTTGCTTCGTAGTCACGAGCAAATGCACGAGTTGCATTAGCGAATGCGATTTGACATTCAGTGTTAACGTTAACTTTCGCAACACCAAGTTTGATAGCTGCTTGGATTTGGTCATCAGGAATACCTGAACCACCGTGCAATACGATTGGGAAGCCTGGAAGAGCTTCTGTCAATTTCTTCAAGTGGTCAAGGTCAAGACCTTCCCAGTTTGCTGGGTAAGGGCCGTGGATGTTACCGATACCTGCTGCCAAGAAGTCGATTCCAGTTTCAACCATTGCTTTAGCGTCTTCGATTGGAGCCAATTCACCTTTACCAATGATACCGTCTTCTTCACCACCGATAGTACCAACTTCAGCTTCTACTGAGATACCTTTAGCGTGTGCTTTTTCAACAACATCTTTAGCTAATTTAAGGTTTTCTTCTACTGGAAGGTGTGAACCATCAAACATGATAGAAGTGTAACCAACTTCGATACACTCAAGTGCATCTTCGTAGTGACCATGGTCCAAGTGAATCGCAACTGGTACAGTGATGCCCATTGATTCTACAAGGTTAGCGATCAAGTTACGAGCAACTTTGTAACCACCCATGTATTTAGCAGCACCCATTGAAGTTTGGATAAGCACTGGTGCTTTCTTAGCTTCTGCCGCACGCAGGATAGCTTGAGTCCACTCAAGGTTGTTTGTGTTGAATCCACCAACTGCGTAACCATTGTCACGAGCTGCTTGGACAAATTTTTCTGCTGAAACGATTGCCATTCTTATCAGGCCTCCTCTTATTTTTTGTGGTTAAACCACTTACATTGTTTATTTTATCACTTTTTCACTAAAATTGCTAGTTTTTCCTGAAATTTTAAAGAATTACAGGGAGACGATTAGCCTTTTTAAGCGTCTCTAGTGCAAAAAGAAAAAGCTGGCCAAAGCCAGCTTACTTGATGCGGAGAGAGGGACTTGAACCCTCACGACCTAAAGCGGTCACAGGATCCTTAGTCCTGCGCGTCTGCCAATTCCGCCATCCCCGCGATTGAGTACCTTACTAGTATAACAGGACAGCTAAGGCTTGTCAAGAAAATTTTTGACTTTATTTCAAAAAATCAACCTTCTACTCAATCAGCAAATCTAGGAAATCTAAGCGAAAATGCATCTAAGGCAGGAACACAGAAAACTCAGTGCTGCTGAGTCGCAACAAAGACAGCCACTGTTTGGTCGGGATCGTATTTTTCAAAGTCAATAGTGTAGTCCCGATGAAGCTCACCTGTTTCTTCTGCTTGCCAAATCCTTTGCCAAGCATGAAGAACCGCTTGAGGACCCTCCTTATCCGCTTCAAACACTTGATAGGTCTGCTCAGAGGTATCAAAATCATAGACTTCCCCATCTGTCAAACGGCAGATAGAGAGACTATAGTCTCCTTTGTAATCACTGGCATAGTCATGATAGACAGCATAGACCGGTTCCCCCTCAGAAAAAGCTTCTTTCACAGCTCCCTCTTGTTCCTGCCAGAGAGCTTGGATTTTTTCTATACAATGCTCATCCTGAAAATTATTAGTACGAATACTAGCTAAAATATTTAGAAACATCTTCTTCCCTCCTTTTGTTTTTCATTATAACATTTCTCTAGAAAAGTCGCTTAGGTCAGACAAAGCAAGTCTATCTCTCCTGGCTCTTTTCTACCGCTGCTGTGACAAATGCCGTATAAAGACCTTCAGCTCGGTTCGGTCGGCTAGAAAGCTCTGGGTGGTATTGACAGGCCACGAAGAATTTATTTTCTGGGATTTCCACTATTTCGACCAAGCGATTGTCCGGTGAGACTCCAGAAAATACAAATCCAGCTGCCTCAAACTGCTCGCGGAAAGCATTGTTAAACTCATAACGATGACGGTGACGGCGCTGAACGACTTCTTGATAGTCGTAAGCCGCTGCTGCCTTAGAGCCAGGCTTAAGCTTAGAAGGATAGAGCCCCAGTCTCAGCGTTCCACCCAAGTCTTCGACATCAATCTGATCACGCATGAGGTCAATAATCGGATATGGTGTGTCTGGATTGAGCTCCGCTGAGTTGGCATCAGCCAATCCCAGGACGTGACGGGCGAATTCGACACAGGTTAGCTGCATACCCAAGCAAATGCCCAGCATAGGCACATCCTGCTCACGCGCATAGCGGATTACCTGAATCTTCCCTTCAGTTCCTCTCTGACCAAAGCCACCCGGAACGATAATCCCATCTGCACTTCCAAGAAGCTCTGCCGCGTTTTCGGCCGTTAGCTGATTCGCATCAATCCAGTTAATCTTAACTTCCGCATCATTGGCATAGCCGGCATGCTTGAGCGCTTCGACAACTGAAATATAGGCATCTGGCAACTCAACATACTTACCGACCAGAGCAATATGGACCTGCTTTTCCAGACTCATCACTTTCTCTACCATAGCTGACCACTCTGTCATATCCGCATCCGGCACATCCAGCTTCAGATGGTCACAGACGATTTGGTCCATCTTTTGGGCCTGCAAATTTAGAGGAATTTGGTAAAGATGCTCCACATCCAACGACTCAATGACCGCCTCCGGCGCCACATCACAGAATTGAGCCAGCTTATTTTTGATATTTTGCCCAGCTGGCTCTTCTGTACGGATGACCAGCATATTTGGCTGAATCCCCAGACCTCGCAGTTCTTTGACAGAATGCTGAGTCGGCTTGGTCTTCATTTCGCCAGCCGCCTTGAGATAGGGCAGGAGGGTCGTATGGATATACATAACATTGTCTGCTCCGACATCCGCCTTCATCTGGCGCAGAGCTTCTAAGAAAGGAAGAGACTCAATGTCGCCCACTGTACCTCCGACCTCGGTGATAATTACATCCGAGTCCGTCGTCCGTGCAGCCCGCTTGATCTTGTCCTTGAGAGCATCCGTAATATGCGGAATGACTTGGACCGTCGCCCCCAGATACTCTCCTTTACGCTCCTTGCGCAGGACTTCGCTATAGATTTTACCAGTGGTGACATTGGAGTATTTATTGAGATTAATGTCAATAAAACGCTCATAATGCCCCAGATCCAGATCCGTCTCGGCTCCATCATCTGTGACAAACACTTCCCCATGCTGGTAAGGGCTCATGGTACCAGGATCAATGTTGATATAAGGATCAAATTTCTGAATCGTAACCTTGAGACCGCGATTCTTCAAAAGCCGGCCCAAGCTAGCTGCCACAATCCCTTTCCCGATAGAAGAAACCACACCGCCGGTGACAAAAATATATTTAGTTGACATACGTGCTCCTTTTCATAAAACAATTCGTTCCAGCAGCATCGCAGTTGCTGGAAACTTATCTAGAGGAGGATTTTCCATAATTTGTCTGAAAAAGAAAAATAGCTCCCTGAACACAGGAAGCTCTGACCTCTAAAAGAGGTGCCCGAACAGTATGATATCGCAAATCTAAAAAATTGTCAAATGATTTCAGTCGGTTTTCATCCATTTTCACCAATACTAATGACATGTGTTTCAAATTCTACATCAGGCATGCACTCTGCTAAATCGTGACGGATTCGTTCCAAGGCTGCCAGACGCATTTCGACAGAGGTATTGGCATTCCCCTGAATGATGAAAATGGCAGCCTTGGTCTCCTCATCAAACTTATAATACTCGCTGTCACGTACATCCAGCCAAGCCAAAATGCCTTTGGCATCCCGATAGACATAGTCCGTCTTGGCAACATGCTTCTCCTTGGACAAAATAGGCAGAAAAACATCTTCCTTTTGGCTTACGGTGAATTCTATCTGACCTTCAATCTTATCAAAATCATGCCCTCCAATAGCCAGTAGGGAATGCAGGGCTTCAACGTTATAAATATCAATAATGCTATTAATATGAGGGAGCGAGCCTCGGTGCTGGATATTGCGAATCAGAGCAGGAACCGTCGGAGGATTTTTCTTGACACTGCGACCTACGCGCTGCAGTATCTCTATATAACCTTGAACCACCGGCGACTCAAGCACCTCATCCAAGTCGCAGGCTAAAGCCCAGTCTTCCATTTCCTTTTTCTTTTTTAGAAATGAGGAAGACAGTTCTGCATGAGGATTGACATTCTTGGCAATCCCGATAACGACACTTTTTATGCCTAGTTCACCCAGACTCTTATCAATGACAAATTTCATAGCAGCATACCTCCATCTTTTCTTTATTAAATTTTATTAGTATTCTACACCTTCAGAACTTATATTTCAAGGAATATTAAAAGAAACAAAGGATTGCGTCCCTTGCTTCTTTTGGTTGATTTATTCTTCCTCTTCGGTCTCCGTGTCTTCGTCAGAGTAGTCGTCATCTTCTTCGTTGAGTTCGACTTCTTCACCTAGATCATCTGGAGCAATTTCGTTGATTTCAGCATCATAAGCTTCCACTTCGTTCTTCTCATCGTCTGGATTTTCCTCATCGTATGAGAGAGCTGGATCTGCTTCGTAGCCGTCCTCATCTTCTGGATCGTCATCGCTGTAGTCAATGGCATCCTCGTCGCCATCCATAAAGGCATTGACGCGTTTCTTCTTGCGTTTCTTAGGTGCGTCGTCCTCATCAGTCTCTTCCAAAGCAATGATTTCTTCATCCACTTCGTCAATAGCATACCATGAACGCAGGCCCCATTTATTATCTCCCAGCGGAATAAAGCTGCCGTCTACATTGAGTTCTGTGTAGAATAAAGGCAGAGCATCACGAATCTCACTGTTTGATTTTTCCAGATAGTTTTGAATTTCATTGACCAAATCATTAAAATACATCTCATGGTCGCGTCCGCGGGCTTCCAAAATGGCACGCGCCACTTCAATCATAGAAAGCTCACTTTTTTCCTGTCCAGCAAATACTTCTAATTCCAAGGCTTTTCTCCTTTTTTGTCTTTCCTTACTATTTTACGCTAATTTCCAAAAATAGTCAAAGGGTTACCATTTATATTTTAAGTTAATTTTTTCAAATTCCTAAAAAAACGAACCTAAGCAAATCGACTACAGTATGGGCCGTTATGGCGCTGTAGAGCCCCTGTTTCCGAAGCAAAAAAGCAAAAGGCAAGCCGAAAACAAGACTAAGAATAAGGACACTTCCTATATCAAACTTTTCCAGACTAAAGTGAATCAGAGTATGAGGCAAGATCAGAATACCATAAACTAACAAATTCTCCACTTTTGAAAAAGTATCTTTTTTAGTCAGGTAAATGATAATAGCAAAGAAAAATAATCTAAAAGATACTTCTTCAAATACACCTGCGCGGAGAGCATCTAGGACAGCCTGAATAGGAAAAGAGCCTGGTAGACTGATAGGCTCTTGTGCCAAAGCGAGATTGAAAAACCCCAGCACAAAGCCCACAAGAAGCCCCAAAATCAAAGCAAGAGCTGCTTGTTTCGGACTATTGAGTCTTAAAAGGGTTCTGAATTTTTCCTTTTCCTTCAATAAAAGACTGCTAGCCAGATAAGTCAGGACAGTCAAAGCAGCAAAAATAGGATTCGAAAAAACCGCCAAAAATCCCAGAATAATAGCTGTTATCCAGTCCCTTTTTGAAAGTTTGTAGTAGCTCTTAGCAATTACAGCCAGGGCCATACCAGCTAATAAAAGGAGCCAAAAAAACGCTGCATTATGAAATAAAAGATTGACTATTAGCCAATAGAAAATAAAAAAGAGAAGAAGCAAGCTTAGCTTCAGATAAGATTTTTTACTGCTTTTCATGCTCGACCTCCTTCACGAGTTCTATGGACTAGCGACAGAGCAGGATTTCCTTTTAGCTATACTATTATTATAGCAGAATCAACTCTTGTTTTATAAAAAAAAGAGGCAAGAATCATATCTTGCCTCTTTCATCTTTATTTCACTTTTGCAGTACTTGTAATCACTTCAACAGCTTTCTTGATAGCAATGTCGTGTTTCAGCATGTCTTCTGACAGCAATTGACGAACACGTTCTACTTCCATGTTGTAGTCTGTAGCCAATGAAGTTACTTCTGCTTCGATTTCTTCTGCGCTAGCTTCAAAACCTTCTGCCTTAGCAACTGCTTCTACGACAAGGTTTGTCTTAGTGCGTGACTCAGCATCTGCTTCGTATTGTTTGTGTAGGTCTTCCTGAGTTGTACCAGTGATTTGGAAGTACATGTCAGGTGAGATTCCTTGGCGTTGCATATTGCCCAAGAATTCATTAACAGCGCGGTGTACTTCTTCGTGGACCATTTCTGCTGGCAAGTCAACGATTTCAGCGTTTGCTACTGCTTTATCAATAGCTGCTGCTTCTACCGCATCGTTATAAGCTGTTTCCTTAGCTTCTGACAATTCTTTGCGGTACTTTTCTTTCAGCTCGTCAAGTGTTTCCACTTCTTCGTCGATATCTTTTGCAAGTTCATCGTCCAATGCTGGAACTTCTTTTTCTTTAACTTCATGAATAGTTGTCACAAACTTAGCTTCCTTGCCTGCCAAGTCTTCTGCTTGGTAGTCTTCTGGGAAGGTTACGACAACGTCCACTGTTTCACCTGCACTGTGGCCAACCAACTGCTCTTCAAATCCTGGGATGAATTGACCGCTGCCCAGTCCAAGTGAGAAGTTGTCACCCTTGCCGCCGTCAAATTCAACGCCGTCAACAGAACCAACAAAGTCAATCACAACTGTATCACCGTCAGCTGCTGGACCTTCTTTGAGAACCAACTCAGCCAAGTTGTTACGCTCACGCTCAATGCGCTCATCTACTTCAGCGTCAGTCACTTCTTTGCTAGCTTCAACAGTTACTTCCAAGTCTTTGTAAGCACCCAGTTTAACTTCTGGCTTAGTGACTACTTCAGCTTTGATGACCCAGTCTTGACCTTTTTCCATAGACTCTACATCAAACTGAGGCTGAGCAACTACTTCAATACCCACTTCTTTGACAGCAGCTTCGTATGCTTCTGGAAGAAGAGCGTTCAAAGCATCTTGGTAGAGGGCTTCTTCACCAAAACGTTGGTTGAAGATAGCACGTGGAAGGCGACCTTTACGGAAACCTGGTACAGCAATATCTTTTTTTACTGAGTTAAATACACGGTCCAAGGCAGGCTTGATTTTCTCTTGACTGATGCTAAAAGTCAAAAGGCCGCGATTTGTTTCTTTGTTTTCAAATGATACAGACATTCTGTCATTTCTCCTTAAAATTTATTGAATACAACCCATTATAGCATAATTAGAGTTTTTTTCAAAATTATTTTTCCTTTTATCCCTTCCTGATTTTATCCTCTGTATAGGCCGCTCTAGCGCCGCCAATCAGCTTGGGACGGCTGGCTAAAGCTGTGACATGGGCAGCTCCCAATTCCTTGAGAATCGGTCGGATAGGAATCTGCACGTGCTTGACATGCATGCCGATAGCAGTATCTCCAATGTCCAGCCCCGCCTGAGCAACGATAAACTCCACCTCGACAGGATCCTTCATGTATTGGAAAGCTGCTAGCTGACCGCTGCCTCCAGCATGAAGAGTAGGCAGAACATTGACAATTTCCAAACCCTTCTTGTTTGCCAAGGCTCTTTCGACTACGAGGGCGCGATTGAGATGCTCACATCCCTGGACCGCTAAAAAGATACCTTTCTCTTCTAAGATATCCAGTATGGTTTTGACAATGATCTGTCCTACTTCCAGACTGGAACTCTGACCGATATGGCCTCCGACAACCTCACTAGAGGATAGACCCAGAACAAAAATATCTCCCTCGACCAAGGCAGCCTTGTCCAAAACATCTAGAACAATCTGACGAGTTTCTGCTCCAATCTTAGCTAAGTCCATGTCCCACCTCACTTATTTCACTGTGACTGTCTTTTTCAAACTCTCCGGGAAAGCTTTGTAAAGGGCAAAACCGACTGCTAAACCAAATGCATTCTGCATAAAATTGCCTAAGATTCCAGCCAGGCCTGCTCCGACACCATTCATGATACTGTCAAAGAGGGCGTAGCCACCGACCATAGCCACCGCGGCCAAAATCAGCCCCAAATATCGTTTCTTGCCCTCAAAGCCAGCAAAGAAACCCTGAAGTCCGTGGCAAATAAGGCTGAAAATCATCCACTGAGGATAGCCGGCAATCATATCAATCAAAAAGCCTGTCAGTCCTCCCACAATAGCAGCTTCCTTGCGCCCAAAGTAGAAAGCTGTAAAATAAATCCCTACATCCAACAATGTCAAAAAGCCTGTCGCCGTTGGGATTTTCACAAAATTCCCCAAAACCACAGACAGTGCTGTGATGAAAGCTAAGATAACTAATTTTTTAACTTGATTATTTCTCATACTGAACTACCCCATATTGATCTGAGCGCTGAATCGCTCTGTAAACAAAATCTTTAGACAATTGAACTGCTGCAAGCGGAGACTTACCCAGAAGCAGCTGACTGGCAATGCTGGAAGCAAATGTGCAGCCCGCTCCGGTATTGTTGCTGGCCAGCACTGGCGATTCCATGACCTCAAAATCTCGACCGTCATAGTAAACATCCACCGCCCGCTCCTTGCTTAAGCGATTGCCGCTCTTAACCACCACATGCTTGGCTCCCAAATCATAGAGCTCCTTGGCTGCAGCCTGCATATCCTCTAGAGTTTTGATTTCTTTTTGGGTCAATAGCTGAGCTTCTGCCAGATTTGGCGTGATGATGCTGACATAAGGGAAAAACTTGATGATTTCTTCTCTCAGCGCACTAACTTCCAAGTCATGATTTTCCTTGCAGACCAGAACAGGATCCAGCACTACTGGTATATCAGCATGCTGCTTGACAAAAGCCAAAGCCTGCTCTGCTATTTCCAGATTGGGTAAAAGTCCTATCTTAATAGCAGAAAAAGGAACAGCCTTGAGACTGGCTAACTGCTGGGTAAAAACCTCTTCCTCAACTGGGATGACCTCAAACCCCTTGTCAGTCATAGCCGTCAGGCAAGTCACAGCTACGAAACCATGCAGGCCATTGACCGTATAGGTAGCCAAATCAGCGTGCAGCCCACCGCCGCTGAAAATATCATTGCCCGAAAGGGCTAAAATCAACTTATTCTTCATAACGAATCTCCTTTAGATAAAGGCCGTTTGGACCGGCTGTTGGTCCTGCCAGATGGCGGTCTTTCTCCGCTAAAATCCTCTGAATCTGCTCCACCGGCATGCGCTTATTGCCAATCTTGAGCAGCGTCCCTACCATATTACGGATCTGCTTATAGAGAAAGCCATTACCCGAAAAAGTAAAGACCAGAAAATTCCGCTCTGCATCATAGCGAACTTTAGCCTCGGTAATAGTCCGAACCTTGTCTTCCACACTGGTCCCTGAAGCCGTAAAGCCTGTAAAATCATGCGTCCCCTCTAGCTGAGCAATCGCTTCTTCTATCAGACGCAGCTCCAAAGGATAAGGATAATGCGTAGCATAATGGCGCATCATAGGATTTTTGGGCCGGCCGATGTCCACCAAGAATTCATAGGTCTTGCTGTGCTTATTGTAGCGAGAATGAAAATCGTTCGACACCTGCTCCACACTAATAAAATCAATATCTTCCGGCGTCTGGGTATCCAAGGCAAAACGCAATTTCTCTTCATCCCGCTCTTCTGGTAAATCAAAATGCAGCACCTGGCCCAGAGCATGGACACCGCTGTCGGTCCGGCCCGCTCCATGAATCACCACAGGCTGGCCTTTATTGATACGGGTCAGGGTCTTTTCAATCTCTTCCTGAACACTTCTGGCATGAGGCTGTCGCTGAAAACCAGCAAAGTCATAACCATCATAGGAAATAATAGCTTTATAACGTGTCATGTGTTTATTTTAGCAGGAAAAAAAGCCCCCAGCAAGCCCTAAAAGCAGGAACTGTCTGGGGACAGATTTTTTTGAAAAATATCGTTTAAGAATCAGGTTTTTTTCTGTTCCGGCTTGCCATCATGCAACAAAATAACCCATCTGAATCAGACTGTCAGTGACGACACAAACAGAACAAATTCAAATGGGTTATTTATCGCATATTTCTAAAGGTCATTATTTGCAGTTACACGTGCAGCAAATCTAACACTTTTTCTTAGGAACCCCAAATGGAGTTTTCATCCATAAAGCTGTTGGTGTTCTTCAGCAATTGTGTAAAGACAGCATACTTGAAGTCCTTGGTTGCCCGTTCATCGACACGAGACTTCTTCAGATCCTTGTCAACAGCTTCTGCAAAGCCAGCTTTCAACTCTTCATAAGTCGTATAGACTTTTCCGTTGACAGTCACCGGCTTAATACCTGAGCTTTGTGCTTTATCCACAACTTTTCTGAAGTAAGCTTTCTTGAAGGCTTCCATGGTTTCAAATTCGCCTTCAGAAATTTGCTTGATGATAAAGTTATCGCTCAAACCAGTCACACCTTGCTCATTGGCTGTCTTACGGTGTTTATTGGAAGCATAGCTTACAAAGCCTTTTTCATAGCCATAGTAACCCCAGATTCTGAAGGTATTATGCTTGAACATCAAGGCGCCTGGCGCTCCAGTATTGTTTTGGCCGCCGCCATAGATACCCGTCATAAAGTCGATGGCAATGTAACTAGAGTCATAGTCAGCAGGATTATAGGTTCGATTGTCAACCGCACGGTTAGACAGCAAGCCTTGGTCAACCAAGTCATCTACAGATGAGACAGACATATTCGCTTTCTCCTCAGCCGTCAACTCTCTTACGACGTCGTATTGGGTTCGAGGATCCACAACTTTCGGTTCAACCTTCTTGAACCATTTGGCTGCTGCTTCATTTCCTTTATCTACAACCGCTTGGCCTTCAAGGTAATCCAGCAGCATGAGGGTATCATTATATCCCTTCATGTAATGGTCGATGTCTGCTCGGTTCTTGAAGAGACTTGGCGAGCTATTGAAAATGAGGCTGCCATTATTTGGACGATCAAAGGCCATATTGAGACCCAAAGCACCCCAGCCCGGCTGATCAGGAACAGGTGACTGGAGCATACCTTGGGCATACCCTTCTGGTCCGATACCTTGTCGTCTGCCGTGACCGCCCAGATAAATATCTCTGTCATTGACGTGGGTGAGTTCGTGAGTGAAGACGGACACACCATATTCCGTCAAGAGGTCAAAGGCCTCGAAGTTCACACGGATTGAACCAGCAGCATGGGCACCGTAGCCATTTGACTTGTACCAGCCACCAGCTCTGCCGCCAACTAGGTTAAAGAACTCGCGGGATGGTGCATAAGGATTGCCCTTATTATCATTTCCGTTGACATCAATCCAGCCACGCCCTTCTACATCGAAACCATCCCATACAGCCGTTACATTTTCCTTGACCATTCTTGGCTTGATATTATCTGAGAGCAGTTTGTACCAAGTGTCTACGTGATTTCGATGCTGGGTCGCTACTTCCTTGATGCGCGCATTAAATCGTTCATCAGACCATGACCGGCGCTTGTCTCTGTTGACAAAGGCCATGGTGCTATAGTTTGACAGAATGGCTAAGCGCGTATTCTTCAAGGTTAGCAGCGGAAGGATATAGTTGCTGAAATATTCAGAATTGAGGTTATCAAAGACGCGATACTTAGCAGACTTGATCTCCTCGACTTCTGACTGGCGTTCTTCAAACTGAATAAATCCTCGGGTTGCATCTTTGAACCAAGAATCCATATCCGCAAAGTCAGTCAAAAGACGACGGTTGTAATCCAAGTAAGCCACCAAATCACTAGACTTGGACTCAGCCTTCAACTGACGTGCAAACATATTGACATTGTCTGCCCCTTTCAGTTGATTTTCTGTCGAACGTCCAATCTTAATCAAGCGATCTAGCAATGGTACTTTTTCACCATAGAAGTCTGGTTTGAAGAGCACCAGCTCCTTGAGGTTGTAGTTACCAAACTTGAGATCGTAATAACGGTTGAGGTAGGTCAGACCGAGCATGATAGCGGTCTTATTCTCTTCGATTTTAGCTTTCAGAGCTTCATTGGCTGCTGGATTATCAGCATGGAATCTTGTCCATTCATTAGCAAGGATTTTACTAATCATATCCTGCAAGTTGGCTTTCACCTCAGCCAGAGATTCATCCAAGAAGAGGCGCTTGACTTTGTTGACCCTGTCATTATCATTTGGAAGACCAACAGATTGATAGACTTCATCACTGTACAGCTCAAAACTCTTCAAGCTCTCAGTCAGCTGGGTCAGCAAGTCTTCTTTGACAGCCGTTGAGTGATTTGGAGTATAGACCGTACCAAGCTCTGCGATTTGATATTCTGGCAGAGTCGTCTGTTCAAATCGTGCTTGATTTTGAAGATTGTAGATGATCTTGCTTCCGTCTGCAAAATGGACTAATATCTTATCTGCATCCGTTCCGCCAGCAACAAACTGGTTGCCCTTCAGCGCTTGAACTGATAGAACTTTCTTAGTCAACAGATCGCCCGCCTTACCAGCGTCCACCAGCTTATTGGCCTCATGAATCAAGAACTCTTGATTGTAGAAAGGCATAAAGCGCTCGAAGTTCTGATAAAGCTGTTCATTTTCTACTTTGTAACCTTGCTTATCTTGATAAGTACTTGTTCTTAGGATAGAAGCGTTTAACTTTTCAGATGTGACTTCATTTGCGCTGCTTTGGTCAAGGGCGGTAATCTGATAGCTCTTGACTTTTTGCTCCGCTTCAGCTTCTGTCAAGCGACGGAACTTGGCATCTTTTCCTGTCTTGGTTCCAGAGCTTTGTCCCTGAACACCAAAGAGATTTTGGAGTTTTTGCCCCATCCAAGCATCCGTAATCTCATTATCTGAGCTAAAGAGCTCTTTACCGTTCACTACTGTGGCATAGCTGACGGTGTCATTGATAGTTCCATACGGCCAAATGGAAGCAGCGATACCAGCTGAATTTCTTGAGCCTGCATCCTCTAACTTACCTTTGGCAACTGATTGCATCAATCTGCCCCAATTACCCCAGCCTGAACCTGAATAGTCCGTGAAGTTTTGAGCGACCAGCATACCTGCATTTTGACCACTCTTGACCCAAATATCGGCTTCGACATACGCGCGTTTAACCAAGGACATAGCGTTACTTCCTGCGATACCGCCTGTCACAGAGTTTCCACCCTTGGACTTAATACGGCCCTTAAAGGAAACATTTTCAACGCGAGATTGGCCTTCTATATTGTTAACAAGACCAGCAATATGGTCTCTTCCTTCCAAGTATCCTTGGACATTGACGTTTTCGATTACTCCTTTATTCTTCAAGCGAGCAGCAATTGTGGCAATTGTATCGCCCGCTTGCGAATCTGGATAAACCATATTGACCCGCTTAAAGTCAATATCCTTGACCGTTCCGCCAGTAATCGTATCAAATAGAGGATGTGCCAAGTCTAAAATCGCATGGCGCTCACCATTTTGCCCACCAATCAGCTGGCCTTTGAACTCACCTTGCAGGTAAGACTTGCTGTTGGCAGGTTTGTCAATCAGCTTGGCACTGATACTGCGGCCCAGAATAAAGGTTCCAGAAGGATTTTCCTTGATGCCGTCCAAGAGGTCTTGGAAGTCATAGTAGACATTTCCTTCACGCTTCTTAGCCTTTTCCAGATAGAAATCAAAGCTGTTTTGAAGACCGGTTACGCTTCTTTGCAGCAAGTCTGGCAGCTGAGCCTGAATCTTAAAGACAGGCTGGTTATCAACGACCACTTCCTCGATAGAAGTAACCGGCAGGACAGTATCCTTGAACTGGTCGGATGTAAAGTGCAGGTAATATTGATCCAGATTGGCTGGCTTTTCAGCCAGAGTAGGCATCAATTTTGTCTGGCCATTTTCAACCTTCATCAAGGAGACATTAGTAATGGATTTGAGTTCCACCTTCTTCAGGTTAAGCTGGAATGTCTCTTGAGCTAATTCCTGACTTTCAGGGCCATTTCCTAAGTCATAGGACAGAGTCGTCTCAATCTTATACAGTGTATAGTAGTCCAAACCACTGAAATTAGCAGTCAGCTGGCCTGCCGCCAAGTTCTGCTCAGCTATCAACTGGCCATCTTTCTTCAGACGAACATGAGCACTAGTAAAGGCTTGGTCCCTATCCGTCAGTTGGTATTGAATTTGCGCAGATTTCTGCAATTCATCCTTATTAACTGCAGATACTGTCAGACTCGGCGCTACTTTAAGGGCCAATAAGTCTGCCAAAGCCTGCTTGAGTTGGTTGACACCCGCATCTACTTCATCTTGACTCGACGAAGTTTGATAAACCGTCGCAGCCATATTCTTAATTGCCTGCAGCTGCTGATAGGATTGATTGGTGTAAACTGCTGGATCCACAGCTGCTGCTAAAGCTAGCTGCTTGCTCAATTCTTCTTTATTGATGCGAGCCTTGCTACCTCGAGTGACTACTGTATCAACCGCTTCGTGCAAGATTCTTTCGGTTGTTTGCGGCTCCGAGATCCGATTACCGTCCAAGACTTCATAGCTGGTTACAATTTCTTTTTGACCTGGATTTCCTTCGACAGTGGTCTCTTCATCAAGATACTTGCTATCATCTGTCTTGTGAACAACTTGAGGCTCAATCGTTTCTAGCTTGATGTCTGTATGCAGACTAGGTTGTTCTGGTTGAACTGTCGATTCGCCATTAACCCCACCTGTGTATTCTGGGAGGGCGGGCTGGACCGGAGCTATGTCTCCTGCCGTGCCTACTGGAGCATCATAGACTGGAAGTTCTTCTTGAACTGCTGATTCGCCGTTGACACCGCCCGTGTACTCTGGTAGAGCGGGCTCTACCGGTGCTGTATCGCTAACTACACTTATCGGAGCCGTGTAGACCGGATTTTCTGCTTGAACTACTGACTCGCCATTAATGCCGCCAGTGTATTCTGGCAAAGCAGGTTCAATCGGGGCTGTGTCGCCTACCGTGCCTACTGGTTCCGTGTAGACTGGATTGTCTGCTTGAACTAACGATTCACCGTTCACAGCACCGCTGTACTCTGGCAAGGCTGGCTCTTGTAAACTTTCCCCTTTCGCCGTTTCTATAGGTGGATTTGACGGCTGAGGAGCTGGACTAGGATTTGGAGCTGGAGTCGGAGTCGGAGTAGGAAGCTTCCCTATCTGTCCAGAGTCGCTTTCATCAGGATTCAGCTGATACAGCGACCCTGCTTGAGCAGCTCGATCAATAGAGTCAGAGTCCTCTTTTGAAGCTTCGGATAATTCTGCTTGTCCTCGAGCTTCTTGACCAGCTGGCAGGGAGGCCGGCTTGCTTCCTGTCAAAGCCCGCAAATCAGAAGCGGTAAAGTAACCGATATAGCTATAGCCTGCAATGGTCACATCCGCTTCAGAAACTGTTGACGAAACCGCAACTTGACGGTTATAGGAAAGCAGTTCCCGATTTTCTAGCGCAAACGCTTGAGGAGACTGTAATAGAGTCTGTCCCAAGCTTCCTAGCAAAAGCACTCCTAGTAATTTGCCAGATTTCTTTCGTGAAAATACCAAGACAGCCAAAATAGCCGTTCCCGCAAATAGGCTGAGAAGCGGCTGAACATTATGTCCTGTATTTGGCAAGACGGCTTGCTTATCCTTCCTACGATAAATCAGGTAATAGTTTTCCCCTGTTTGCAGATTTTCAGGCAGACCTTTCTTTATCAGACCTTTTTCCTGCTCTGTTAGCTCTTGCTCTTCAACATAAGTATAGTGAGCAGTCGCACCGCCTCCTACTTCATCTGCAGCAACAGTCGAGCTGGACAAAAAGCTCCCAAAAATCAGAGCTGCAATGGCAACTGAGCCCACGCCGACAGACAATTTGCGAATCGAATATTTCTGAATTCGCTCCTGCACTTTTTCAAAACGTTTCACTTTATAAATCCCCTTTTTCCTAAAATGTATAAAGCTAATCTCCCAATATCTCCCTGGCCAACTCCCTAGCAGGCTAAAAAGATACTTTTTATACACTTAGTATTATCATATATCTTTTAGGAAATTTTTACAATAGATTTTGCTTAAAAAAATCATTTATTTTTGTAAAAAGGAGATTGAAAATTCGCTTCACCTTTTCTAGCGAATTTCTTTCCATGAAAAAGGGTTTTGAAGGAGCGATCTTCCTCAGCTAAATTCCGCTGTTTTCTTTGCGAAAGCATAAAAAGAGCAGCTCTACACCGCTCCTTTTTATATAATTACAAATCTTCCAAGGCATCTTTCATTTTGTCGAAGAAGCCTTTTTTCTTAGGATTGACCGAGATATTGCCTGCTTCCGCAAATTCTTTGAGGGCCGCTTTTTGACGGTCGTTGAGGCCGGTCGGAGTCACAACATTGACAGTAACATACTGGTCACCCATGCTTCCACCTCGCAGACTCGGTGCTCCCTTACCACGCAGACGGAAACGCTTTCCAGTCTGTGTTCCTTCTGGAATATTCAGCTCAACATCCCCGTGAACAGTTGGAATATCAACGCTGTCACCAAGAGCTGCTTGGACAAAGTTGAGATTGAGCTTGTAGTAAATGGTAGAGCCATCTCGCTCAAACTTGTCACTCGGCTCAACTTGGACCACGACATAAAGGTCACCATAAGGACCGCCATTAAAGCCTGCTTCACCTTGACCAGACAGACGAACCTGCTGACCAGTTTCCACACCAGCAGGGATTTTCACCTTGACGCTGTGGGCCTGCTTTTCATGACCCGTTCCGTGACAGGTTTCACACGGACTTTTGATTTCTTTTCCTCGGCCGTGACAGACATCACAGGTCACTTGCCGGCGCATCATGCCAAGCGGTGTCTGGGTATCGACATTAATGACACCTGAGCCATGACAGCGGCCACAGGTAACAGGACTAGTCCCTGGCTTGGCACCAGACCCAGCACAGGTATGACAAGTCGCTTCACGGTTATACTTGATTTCCTTCTCAGCCCCGAAAATGGCTTCTTCAAAGCGGAGATTCACACGATACTGAAGATCGTCCCCTTGGCGCGGAGCATTAGGATTACGCGAAGCACCGCCACCAAAGAAGCTAGAGAAGATGTCTTCAAAGCCGCCAAAGCCGGAGCCATCAAAACCACCGAAGCCGCCTGCACCGCCGCCAAAGCCACCATTAGCTCCCGCTGCACCGTATTGATCATAGGCCGCCCGTTTTTGCTCGTCGCTCAGCGTTTCATAAGCCTCTTGGACTTCTTTATATTTGTCCTCCGCCCCAGCTTCCTTATTAATGTCGGGATGATACTTTTTAGATAATTTCCGATAGGCTCTCTTGATCTCATCCTGAGAAGCATTCTTAGAGACACCTAGACGGTCATAAAATTCTGTATTGTTCATGTAAGATACCAAGACCGTAAAATTCGACTGAAAAATAGGAAATCAGGCGACGGAGCGATGCTCCTAGGCTGATTTCTCTTTTTTCCGAGAATTTAGGTCGGGTTCAGTTCCTTTCTTTAAATTTTAGAAAATATTGATCAGAGGGTATTTTCAAATTCATGCTTCATTTCAGCAAACTCTTCTTCTGATAAAGTGAATATCAAGTCCTCTTCCGAATACTGATTCCGTTCTTTAAAATAGTTGTCAGCATTATCTACCAAACCTAGACTAAGAAGCACTTTTCTCGCAAACGCTTGATGTGCAAAACCAACAGCTGTAATGATATTCTTATCTTGCAGAACAGCTTGAGCTTTGAAATTTCTCCTAGGAAGAAAGTCAAAATAGTCAAAGAAGTTTTGCCAAATTCCACCTGTAAATTTCGTGTCGTTCAACAAGCCTGCTCTCGCCAATAAAATGGGTGCTGAGGAAATAGCTGCAATAAAAATCTCTTGCTGCTTCAAACTTTTTAGAAAAGAAATTAATTTTTCATCATGCAGAGCAGGAGCAATGTTTATCATTCCTGGCAAAATAACACAAGAATAGTCTTCGATGACCACTTCATCCAATGTTCTAGTAGGTTGACAGGGAAGTCCATCTTCCGACGTTATAACATTTCTATCTGAACCAGCATAATCAATCTCAACACCAAAAGATAGAGCTAAAGTACTGGTCAGACCAACTACTTCATAAAGTGAAAAATTAGGATAAATCAAACAGAGCACTTTCTTCATAAGCGTCACCCTCTAGTTTAGCGAAAAACAGAGGCTGGGTTGCAACCTCTGGATTTCTTTCTATCATTAAGATGTGAAATTTTCAAAACAATATTTTTCGAAAAATTTTTGACGCGGTAGCTGATTGGATTTTAGGTTCGTCTTTCAGACTCCCAAAAATCCTAATCATCCTCGCGGGGGTTCGACTACGAACTAAAAACTTTCAATTTTTAGTTCTGTCTCACCACCTATTTCTCCGTAAACTCTCCGTCTACGACATCGTCGTCTGCTTTAGTTGAGCCAGCGTTTTCAGCTCCTTCTGCTCCTGCTTGGGCTTGTTGAGCTGCAGCAGCTTGCTCGTAGAGTTTCACTGCCAATGCTTGAGCTTTTTCGTTGAGAGCTTCCAATTTCGCTTTCATGTCGTCCAAGTTATTATCTTCTTGCGCTTTCTTAAGTTCATCAAGAGCAGCTTGGGCAGCGTCACGCTCTGCGTCGAAGCCTTTGCCTTCAGTTTCCTTGATGGTCTTTTCAGTCGCAAAGATAGCTTGGTCAACTTCGTTACGAAGGTCAACTTCTTCTTTACGTTTCTTATCTGCTTCAGCATTCGCTTCTGCATCCTTCATCATGCGGTCGATTTCTTCGTCAGTCAGACCGCTGTTAGATTGGATGACAATGTGTTGTTCTTTTTGAGTTCCAAGGTCTTTAGCCTTAACAGACACGATACCGTTCTTATCGATGTCAAATGTTACTTCGATTTGAGGGATTCCACGAGGAGCAGCTGGGATATCTGTCAATTGGAAGCGTCCAAGAGTCTTGTTGTCCGCTGCCATTGGGCGTTCACCTTGAAGAACATGAATATCAACGGCTGGTTGGTTGTCCGCTGCTGTAGAGAAGACTTGTGATTTAGAAGTTGGAATCGTTGTGTTACGGTCGATCAGCTTAGTGAAGACACCACCCATTGTTTCGATACCAAGTGACAATGGTGTTACATCAAGAAGGACAACGTCTTTGACATCACCAGTAATAACACCACCTTGGATAGCTGCACCCATGGCAACTACTTCATCAGGGTTCACTGATTTGTTTGGTTCTTTACCAGTTTCAGCCTTAACAGCTTCTACAACGGCTGGGATACGAGTTGAACCACCAACAAGGATCACTTCGTCGATTTCTGACAAGCTCAAACCTGCGTCAGAAAGAGCACGACGAACTGGTTCTTTAGTGCGCTCTACCAAGTCACGAGTCAAATCGTCGAATTTAGCACGAGTCAGAGTCATTTCCAAGTGGAGAGGTCCAGCGTCGCCAGCTGTGATAAACGGCAAGCTGATTTGAGTAGAAGTTACACCTGAAAGGTCTTTCTTAGCCTTTTCAGCTGCATCTTTCAAACGCTGAAGCGCCATCTTGTCATTTGACAAGTCGATGCCGTTCTCTTTCTTGAACTCAGCCACCATGTGGTCGATAATCTTTTGGTCAAAGTCGTCACCACCAAGTTTGTTGTCACCAGCAGTTGCCAATACATCAAAGACACCATCACCCAACTCAAGGATTGAAACGTCAAAGGTACCACCACCCAAGTCAAAGACCAAGATCTTTTCTTCTTTATCTTGTTTGTCAAGACCGTAAGCAAGGGCTGCTGCAGTTGGTTCGTTGACGATACGTTCTACTTCAAGACCAGCGATTTTACCAGCGTCTTTAGTCGCTTGACGTTGTGCATCGTTAAAGTAAGCTGGTACAGTGATAACTGCTTTGCTTACTTTTTCACCAAGGTATTCTTCTGCGTATCCTTTCAAGTATTGCAGAATCATAGCTGAGATTTCTTGCGGAGTGTATTCTTTGCCATTAGCAGCTACTTTTTCAGATGTTCCCATTTTTGATTTGATGGAAATGATTGTATCTGGATTTGTTACTGCTTGACGTTTTGCTGCATCACCAACGATGATTTCACCATTTTTGAATGACACTACAGATGGTGTTGTACGATTTCCTTCTGGGTTTGCAATGATTTTGCTTTCAGTTCCTTCAAGAACTGCAACTGCTGAGTTTGTTGTACCTAAGTCAATACCGATAATTTTAGACATATTTTTACCTCTTTTTACTTTAATTTTCTTTTTGATACTCTTCTTTAGTTCGTTTCGCTCGTTAAAAGCAAAGCTGAACGAATGTTTTCTTCCTTCATAGTTTATTGTCTTTTCGGACAAGTTTTCTATTATGTAAGTTATGACACGAGAAGTCGAAATTATACGCAGTAGCTGATTGGCAGTTCACTTCGCAAACGCTCGTGACCAGCCTAATCACCCTTGCGGGGGTGCGTAAACGAAATCAAAGATTTCTGACTTACCTCCTAGTTATAAACAACCACCATAGCTGGTCTAAGGATACGGTCATGAAGTTTGTAGCCTTTTTGGAAGACCTGCGCGATAGTGTCAGCTGGGTGCTCATCATCGGCTGGAACGGTTTGAATGGCCATGTGATAGTTATGGTCAAAAGCTCCGTCAGCTGCAATTTCTTCGATACCCTCTTCTTTGAGAGCATGAATCAAGCTTTCCTGCACCATTTCCAGTCCTTTTTTAACATCATCTGTTAGCCCTTCAACGGCAAGTGCGCGCTCCAGATTATCTATCGAAGGCAAAATAGCTTTTGCCAGATCCTGACTGCGGTATCTTTGCAGCTGCTGGCGTTCTTCATTTGCTCGACGCTGGATGTTCTGCATTTCTGCATGAGCACGGAGATATTTGTTTTCAAAATCTTCTGCCCGCTCATTAGCTAGTTCTAATTCTGATTTTTCAGGGCTTGCTGATTCAGCTTGCTCAGCTGCTTCTACAGCTTCCTCTTTTACTTCTACATCTTCTGGATGTTCTTCTTGTTTATGTTTTGCCACAAGGCACCTCCTTTTTAGGAATATTTCTATTATATTTAATGGACTTCATAGTGATTGCTGCTAAGATAGCGGTAGAAGTCGGTCAGTTTCATGGTCAGTACGCGGTTGACGACATTCATCTGACTGACCAGCCGTTGGTAGTCAAGATTGACCGGACCGACAACTGCCAGCACCCCAAAGCCTCGATAAGGAATCAGGAATTTGCTGGAAATCAGCGTTAGATCAGCCAAACAGCTTTCTCTACTGTCTGCCACGCGCACGCTTTGCATCTGATCTTCGGCCAAACCGTCGCGAATCTCAAAGGCTACTTTCTGCGGGTCATCAAAAAACTGATAAGCTGACAGATCTGAAAATTCCAAGAGTTGAACCTTGCCAGACAGAATCACATTTTCCTTGAAAATATCACCAAAGATATGCTCAAAGAGTTGGATGACATTGTCCGTCGTAGTGAAATAGCGTTGGATAATCTGCGGAATCTCCGTCCGAATCTTGTAATGGATGTCCAACACTGTCTGTCCCAAGAATCGCTCACGTACCAAGCCTTTAAGCCTGTCTAGATCTTCTCTTAGGAAGTTGCGCGGAATCATAAACTGACTGGTGATGGTATTGGACTCATCCAAGGTGAAGACCGCTAGAGCCGTGTGCTGACTGAGCACAACGATGTCAAAAGCTGTCAGGCGCTGCCGACTGGGTTCTACATCCAGTGCAACAACCGTGCATCCACTGAGCTTAGTCAAAAGGTCTGCTGCCTGTTGAAGAATGTCCTCCAAGTTGAAAAACTCATGGTCAAAGGCTTTGATAACCTCATAGAGTTCATTCTCAGCGAGACGATCAAAGGACAGAGAATGCTTGACAAAGTATTGAAAACCAGCCACGCTAGGCTTACGGCCGCTGGACGTATGCGCCTTTTCCAGAAGCCCCTGCTTTTCCAAAGCCGCCATATCGTTGCGGATGGTGGCACTACTGGAATTGATGGAATCCTGCAGGGCTTTGGATCCGACCGGCTCGTGAGTCTTGGTAAAGATATCAATAATCAAATTCAAAATCTCATTTTGACGCTCCGTGACCACGGCATCACCTCCAATCAAGATTCTGCTGTCGATTAGCACTCAACCACCTCGAGTGCTAACTCATGATTCTATTATACACTCTTCTACTCCAAAGTCAAGACAAAAACTCAAAAAATTAGCACTCTTTTTACAAGAGTGCTAAAAATCAGTCTGGCGACCTAGATTAATCCTCCAGGATTTGCAAATGGCGCATCAAATAGAAAGAAATTCCTGCAAAAAGAAGCAACCAAACTAGCAGAGCCAAAAATTCTCCGCTCCATAAATGGAAATGAGACCAATCTTTCATATAACTACTAAAGAGGCCCATAAAGCTATAACGCAGCACCTTCGACAAGTCCTCGCTCATATTTGAAAACATAGGAATAAATGCCGCTAAGAGCATGGCTGGAACACTAAGGGATTGTGCCATGACCTGATTTTTACAAAACAGACCAACCATTAAAAAGAAGAAAATTAAGACCAGCATGGTCAACAAGAGAACCAAACTATAGCTGAACAGATGATGAGAAAGCTTAGCTCCCACCAAAAGTGGGGTAATGACGATATAAAAAATCCCAATAATCGCTGGCCAAATTAAAGCGGAGAGAATGTATTGACCAGCTGTCACACCAGCCAAGCGCAAACTTTGCAAATTATGTTTTTCTCTTTCCTCAGCTAGGATGATGATGATGGGGGTTCCAACTGACATGGCTAGAGAGAAAGGCAAAGAGATATTCAGTAATAAAGTAGCTAGTTTATCAGCTCCAATTTCCTGCTCCGCTCCATTCAGAGAAAAAATAAATTTATAGAGAAAAATGAGGAAAATCGGCATGAAAACCTGCAATAGAATACTTTTATTAGCTAGTGTCACTTGACCTCTTAGCCAAATCATACCTTTGAATTTATTAGACATTTAAGGTACCTCCTGTCAAAGTGATGAAAACATCTTCCAAAGTTGGTTCGCAGGAATGAATACTGATAACATTGGACAAATCCAAGCCTCCTTGCAGCTCCTCAAAGGCCACCGTCTTCGTCGTCAAATTTACATATTCTAAACGAACCTTCTTATCCGTATTATACTTTTGGATAATCTCATGCGGACTGCCCACTTCGACTAATTTCCCTTTACTTAGCAAAGCCAAGCGATCACACAGGAGGGTAGCTTCCTGCATATCATGAGTCGTCAGAAAAATAGTTGTCCCCTGCGCTTTTAGTTCCAGCAGCAATTCGTGAATGGTGCGAGAGGTTGACGGATCCAAACCACTGGTTGGCTCATCCAAGAAGAGTAGTTTGGGTCGATTAATCAAGGCACGGACCAGTAACATCCGCTGCTTCATACCAGTAGATAGTTTTTCCGCCACCTTGTTGCGACTATCATAAAGCCCCACTTTTCGGAGGAGTTGGTCGACTTTCTCCATACCAACACCAAAGATCATAGCGTAGGCTTTGAGATTTTTGTAAAGTGACATCTTTTCATAAAATCCGCTGCCATCGCTGACAATCCCAATCTGCTCTAGGACTTCTGTCTTTAAATCCTCAACCGGTGCAGACAGCACATGAGCTGATCCAGAATCTGCAGACAACTGACCAGTCAAAATATTGATGGTCGTGGTTTTACCGGATCCAGAAGGCCCTAGGAACCCAAAAATCTCTCCCTCTCGGATGGAAAAACCGATTCCTGCCAAGGCTTCTTGCTCTTTGAACTTCTTTTTCAAGCCTTGCACTTCAATAATGGTCTTTTTCATTGTTTTCCTCGCTTTCACAACAGTATTTAACAAAACTGAAATCAGTCTTTCAGTTCCTGCCTCATTTTCCAAAAACGCAAGGCAATATGGACCAGCTGACAGAACAGAATAAGCAATATGACACAGTCTATTGCTAAGATTGATTTGAATAATAGACTTGCTTTCAAACTCTTCTGGAAAATATCTAGAAGGAGATAGGTAGTGACACACAAAACCATGATGGCTGGTAAAAACCGCCATACAAGCAAACGCTTGACCATCTCTAGCTTAGACCAAGCATCATTATAGATTTCAAGATCGCTGTCTGCATCAATCTGAGAAACTGGCTTGCGGAAATAAGAAAATTGATTAAAGTTTGCAATATGCTCCCAGCCGCAATCCTCAAAAAGTTGATAATAGGATTCTTGCTCCGCCTTCTTTATAGGGCGAAAATCTAATTGATAGGCCACTTCCTGAGGCGGACAGGCTTCAAAAGTATAACAAACCGCAACAAGAAAGGGAGAATAACTTACTTTTTTCAATTTCCAGCCTTGGCTATGCATTTTTTTAAAATAAGCCGCTTCTCTGTCATAGTCTGCAATGGTAAAGATTTTATAGACAATCTTCTTTTCCATCAAACTTCCTCCTTACTATTGCGGTAAAGGCGCTCAATCCGCTGGATTTCCAACTCTAAAATCTGTCTTCCAAGCTCCGTGATAGAATAGAGTTTTCTCTTTTCTTCCTCACGAACAAAGGCAATTAGACCATCTTTTTCCATCTTTGCCAAGGTTCCGTACATGGTTCCCGGGCTGATGGATAGCTGTCCTTCTGTCAGCTCCTTGACTTTTTGAGTAATACTGTAACCGTGCCTCTCTTTCTGAAGACAGAAGAGGATATAAAAACCTGTCTCTGTCATTGGCACATAGACTCTCCTAAGCTTTTCTGTCAATCCACTCATCTTTTTATCTCACTTTCACCTCGATATATCGAACCTTGATATAAAAATTATATCGCAGTCCGATATAGTTGTCAAGGATTTATAAATATTTTTTACAGAAAGTGATTTCTTTTTATCTTTCAATACTTGTAGCTAAACCTGCTTTAAATCTGAAGCAAACGTGATTAGAGACCTGCCTCCTGATAAATCAGCATAAAAAAAGCCAGGAAAACCTGACTTACTTGTTTATTTCCCGGCTGCTTTAAGCAGAGCAATATATTCTTCCAGAACCAGATTGTGCTTCTGCATATACTGGGCATTCTCCACACCGACATAGCGGTAATGCCAGTTCTCAAAATCAACTCCAGTAATATCACTCTTGCCATCCGGATAGCGAAGGACAAAGCCATATTGCGGAGCTAGCTCAGCAATCTTGGCTGCCAGTTCATCCTCCTGACCTTCTGGGACACTCATATCAATAGCCAAGCCCGTTTGATGTTCGCTAGCTCCTGGAAGCTGCACTTGCTTCAGCACGATGCTGACTGCTTCTTCATTTGACAAGCCTTTGGCGACTTCCCCAGCAACTTTTTCGTTATAGAGTTCCTCCTGCTCAGCTCGGCTGCGATAGCCAGAGATTAAAGTTTCTTCAGGAGCTATCGTTTGGGCTGCAGCTAAGAACTGCCTAGTATTTTCAGCAATACGGCTGTCCACCTGGATCTCCCCGATCTGAGTCAGATCAGGTGTCTTTTCTTCTTGCTGATTGTCACGATTGACTAAAATCAAATTCCAGTCAGTAGAAGACACCTTGGGCAAATCAGACTGCGAACTCTCTGAGCTAGAAGAGCCCTTCATAGCAGAACTGCTAGACGAACCCGAAAACTGAATCTTTGCAAGCAGATCTTGTAACAAGGACGGACGGAAATAAATCGCCGTTCCTCCAGCTGCCAGACACAAGACGATTAACAACAAAAACGTTAATCCAATCTTCTTAGACTTCGATTTTCTCTTTTCTTTGCGATGTTTAGCGCGTTTCAACTTCTTCCTCCATTACTTCGGCACCGGTCTCACGATAAGACATATCTCCGATGCAAGCTACTGTGAATTTACCGTCTTCATAGTCTACAACCGTCACACTGCCGTTGTCCAAACCATGAGGCTGAGTTCGGTTGATTAGATAGACAAAGGTTCCGATGGTCATGCCGTGGCTGACGACAAGAGCATTGCCACCGCCAGCAGCTTCCAGCTCCTCAGCTATGGCTGAAAAACCTTCCCAGATTCGGCCGCTGAGCTTTTCCCAGTTTTCTGCCCAGCCTGCTGTATCAACTTCTACAAGACCTTCTGCTAGCTCAGCATAGCTAAGCTGATGGACGTGCTCTATATTAAAGACCCGAGGCATTACACCCATAAAGAGTTCCCCATCATAACCACCGTCAAAACTGCCAAAACACCATTCACGAATCCGCTTGTCAAAGGTATAAGGTATCTGACCTGTCAATCCCAGCTCCTCTAGAATAATGCCCATGGTCTGAATAGTTCGGCCGCTGTCACTAGAACGGGCCATTTTGAAATCAAGCCCAGCTTCTCTCAAGCCAATGCCTAACTCATGAATGCCACGTTCCCCAGCTTCAGTCAATGGGGTATCAGACCAGCCTTGAGCCCGGCCGATAGTATTAAACATGGTTTTGCCATGACGAACCAAGTATAATCTTGTTTTTGCCATTTCATTTCCTCCGTTATTCTTTTCATATTATACCATTTTATAAAGAAATTGGCGCCATCTGGCTTTCAAAGCAAAAAGCAGGAGTCTCAAAACTCCCGCTCATTCTTGATTTTCTCGGTCCAATATAGCTGCGCCAATCTGACGGTAAGACACATCGCCCAGAGCTTGAATGCTGAAGCGACCCTTTTCATACTCCAACACTGTGACACTACCATTATCAACATTAGGATTTTTCGTGATATTCTCATCAACCAGATAAGCCAAGGTACCAATGGTCATGCTGTGGCTGACGACCAGAGCATTGCCGCCGCCAGAGGATTCTACCTCTCTAGCAATGGCTTCAAATCCTTCTAAAATCCGACTGCTAAGCTTGTCCCAAGACTCAGCCCAGCCAGCCGTATCCACTTCTACCAGACCATTCGCCAAATCCGGCCAACTGAGTTCCTTGTAATTATCCGTCTCAAGAACTCGTGGGATAACGCCATGAAAGAGCTCACCCCCATAGGCACCATCAAAACTTCCGAAACACCACTCCCGGATGCGCTTGTCATAGCGATAGGGAATCTGCCCAGTCAGACCCAGCTCCTCTAGGATAATCCCCATGGTCTGAATGGTCCTACCGCTATCACTGGAAAAGGCTTTGACAAAAGGCAAGTTAGACTCTCGCAATCCGATACCCAGCTCACGAATACCGCGCTCGCCTTCGACAGTCAGCGGCGTATCAGACCAGCCCTGTGCCCGACCGATAGTATTAAACATGGTCTTTCCATGACGGATAACATAGAGTCTTGTTTTTGACATAGTTTACCTCTTTTATTTTTGTTTGTTATAGTAAATTTTGAAAAAGGCCTTGGCTTTCTTTTTGATACCCTGTTCCATCATTGACAGAACTGCTCCAACCTGAAATCAATCCCCAATCAACTATAGAGACTGAATATGAACTTTTACAGCACTGACACATCCAAGAACAATGAATGGATAATGGAGCCAATAATTAAGACCAAACTGTCCGGATAAAGCGGCTTTATTAATCGCGATAACGGCTTGCAAAATATTGCCTTCCCCTTGGTAAAAAGAATTGGCATAACCGATTTGAACAGCTAAAAAGCTCATCGTTAAAGTAAAAAAGAAACTTGCCACAATTCCTAAAACAGAAATCCCTTTGACAAACTTTTCATAGCAAGCAATGCTAAATAGCAGTGTAAAACTTGATATGTAGCCCATAGCCAAGGATGCACCTGTCAGGAAGAAGACAAGGCATGCACCAAGCAAGCTAATCAAGAAAGCCCCGACAATCCCCAGGAAATAATGTATTTTCTGCGGACTTTGATGAGGAAGGGAGCGCTTTGTCACCTTATCCTGTGAGATAGAAATCATTCGGTCATAGCTAGATGGCGTGAGAAAGAGCCAGGCTCCTCCCACCTGATACAAGTCTACATCTCCGGTTTCACCGGTTTTCTCACAGGCGCTAACCAGCCCTTGCTCCTCAAAGTAGCGGGTGCAGTCTTCAATAGCCTCCTCCAAAATGTCCGGCAGCAAATCTCGGTCTTGATTAGCCAAAATCTGACAGGCCAGACAGTAGCCAGCTCTCTCAAAATCAATCAAGACCTCGGAATCGTTGATCAGAGCTTCCAAGGCATCTCGACCGATATAGCCCTGCTCACATCTGACCGAGAAAAAAATCGCAAATTCGTCGCCATCTGTTATGGTCTCTAGATAAAAAGCATAATCCCTTCTACGGCCATATATAATGCCGCTCTCCTTATCAAAATCCAAACCTAAATCAAGGGCCAGCTCAGCTAGCTCTCTTTTATTCATAACCTAAACAATCTCCTTATAATCCCCTACATCTCAAGCATCCAGCTAGATTCAATCCCGCAAACTCCTACTCGGAAACTGAATAGCTGTCCTTTATGATGCTTTCTTAAAAGCTGTTTCAAATCTAGCTTTTTAATTTTTAAAGCTGTGAATAGGCGCTGGAATTTGACCGCCCCGGGCGATAAAGGCAGCTGACGAAGCCTGATTGACCTTCATGACCGGAGCTGTTCCCAAGAGCCCACCAAATTCAATCATATCGCCTTCCTTGCCCTTCGGAATAATCCGCACAGCTGTCGTCTTTTGATTGATAACGCCAATCGCTGCCTCATCCGCAATCATGGCTGCGATGGTTTCAGCAGGTGTCGCTTCTGGAATGGCAATCATATCCAAACCTACCGAGCAGATAGCTGTCATCGCTTCTAGCTTTTCTAGATTGAGCGAGCCATTCTGCACAGCTGCAATCATGCCCTCATCTTCTGACACAGGAATGAAAGCACCAGACAGACCACCAACCTGATTGCAGGCCATGACACCGCCTTTTTTGACTTGGTCATTGAGCAGGGCAAGCGCCGCTGTCGTGCCATGAGTGCCAACTGTTTCCAAGCCCATTTCTTCCAAGACACGGGCCACTGAGTCTCCGACTGCCGGTGTTGGAGCCAGACTCAAGTCAACAATCCCGAACTTGACGCCCAGACGCTCGCTGGCCATCTGACCGACCAACTGGCCGATACGGGTGATTTTGAAAGCCGTTTTCTTGACCGTTTCAGCCACCACGTCAAAGCTCTCACCACGGACCTTTTCCAAGGCTCGCTTGACAACACCTGGCCCAGAAACACCAACATTGATGACCACATCTGCTTCACCGACACCATGGAAGGCGCCCGCCATGAAGGGATTGTCCTCTACCGCATTGGCAAAGACGACTAGCTTGGCCGCCCCCATGTCAGAAAGCTGGGCCGTTTCCTTGATAATACGCCCCATATCCGCAACCGCCGTCATGTTAATACCGGTCTTGGTCGAACCGATATTGACAGAGGAACAGACCTTGTCCGTCTCTGCCAAAGCGCGCGGAATGGAATTAATGAGGATTTCATCGCCTTTTTGATAGCCCTTTTGGACCAAGGCCGAGAATCCGCCGATAAAGTCAACACCGATTTCCTTGGCTGCCTTGTCTAAAGCCTTGGCCAAAGGCACGTAGTCTCTGCTATCTGTCGCTGCCCCAATCAGCGAAATCGGAGTCACGGAGACCCGCTTGTTGACGATGGGAATTCCCAGCTCAGCAGAAATTTCATCCCCAACTGCCACTAGGTCTTTGGCTTTGGTCGTGATTTTTTGGTAAATCTTCTCCGCCGCCCGATCAATATCTGTGTCGATACAGTCCAAGAGTGAAATGCCCATGGTGATGGTCCGAATATCAAAATTCTGCTCCTCAATCATGGCAATGGTTTCTGTTACTTGTCTAATATCCATCCTTCACTCCTTAGATATTGTACATGGCATCAAAAATGGCTGCGCTTTGAATGTTGATTTTGACGTTAAGCTCTTGGCCGAAAGCTTCAAACTCGTTGCGAAGGGCCGTAAAATCTTGCTTTTCATCGCTTGAGACCAAGGCCATCATGGTAAAATATTCCTCCAAAACGGTTTGAGAAATATCGTCAATATTCAGCCCCAACTCCGCAATCTTTGTGGAAACTCCAGCTACAATCCCTGTTTTATCTTTTCCGACAACGGTAATAATTGCTTTCATGCTTGGCTCCAATCATTTTTAGTTTGTCTCATTGTAGCATAAATTCGAGGATTTTGTATACTATTTCAGAAAATAAAGACAGAAGGTTCGGATATTGCAAATAGCACTTGGAACAAGAAGATTCTCCTACGCTCAGCAATTCATCTGAGAGATCATTTTAGGCATCTTTGTATGTTTTTTCTATTTTTAATTGAAAGCGCTTTCGATATTTGTTATACTAAATATAGAATATTTTACACAAAGGAGATTTCCTAATGAACGATTCATACAAGAAGCGTCTCTATACTCAGGCTTTGAGTTTATCAGCCGCTGTATTGATGGCTGTCTTAGCTCAGGGCAAGGCCGCGGCTGACCAGCATAACAGCACTGAGTCACAGCCGGCCGCCAATCAGGTAGAGACTGTCACTCCTGCAACAGAAGCTGCTCAAGCTGCTCCAAATCAGACAGGAGAAAAAGAACAGACTCCTGCTGCTGAGAATTCTGCCGTTTCTGCCGCAGGTCAACCAAGAGTAGCTGCTTCTGAAGAAGCTAAGACCCAGCTGGCTGATGGCACCGTTTATATGTCTGAGTCTGCAGAGCTCAAGGATACCGTCCAAGGACAGGCTTCTCAGGCGGGCAAGCTGACCTGGACTCTGGACAATAAACCGATTGCAGACTGGAAAACCTGGAACATGGACACTGGCACCTTTACTGGGCAACCTTTTCTCACCATCGAGGAAAAAGCCGACGGAAATGACCTTCATCTGAATCTGCAGTTTAAGGAACTTTTCGGACAAGATCTCAGCCTGCGCTCTCCCAACAATATCCGCCGCACTTATCGGAACTTCATCGGGAGCCATGAATTGGTCGGTACGAGTCAGGACCTAGGACTGACCATTCGTAAAAATATCATCTTGCGCCCTTACGAAGACTTCCACAGCCATGAGGAAATGCTGGCATCTATTGAAAAGAGCAGACAGGATGCTAAAACGAACCGCTTGGTTCAGATTGAGAACATCGGAAAGAGCGCTCAGGGTCGTGATATCAAGCTGGGTATCATCAGTTCTGACCAAAAGAGCATTGACGACTACCTCAGTACAACCAATCCTCAGGCCTTGACCAAACCAGCAGAAATGCTGGCAGCTCTCAAAAATGGCAACCTAGACTATAAACTGCCCGTCCTCATCAACAACACCCACGCTGATGAACAGCCTGGGATTGATATTATCACAGGTCTATTTAAGACCTTTGCAACTAAAGACCAAGTCAGCTTCAAAACAAGTGCTGCTGATGGTTCCGAAAAGATGGTCACTCTCAACATCCAAGACTTGCTGAAGAAGTTTATCTTCCTCTTTGACTTTACGGAAAACCCTGACGGCGATGTCCTCAACACTCGGGCTCTGGCCAATGGTCTTGACCCCAACCGCGATACTAGCTACCAAGCCAATCCTGAGACTCGCACTGTTGCTGGATTGATTAATAAATGGAATCCGATTGCTCTCTACGATGTCCATGGCTTTGTCAAGGAATTCCTGATTGAGCCGGCAACCCCGCCTCACGATCCTAACTTTGAATATGACCTTTTGGCAGACCTCATGCTGGACAACGCCCATCATATGGGGCGGGCAGGCGTTGCCAACTCTGGCTATGATAAATACATCATTCCTAAACTCGACTGGGGAGACGGATGGGATGATTCCTTCTCAGGCTACACAGCTGTTTATGCCATGTACCATGGTATCCTAGGGCATACTATCGAAATCCCAGAGGGCAATCAAGAGTCCTACAAAGCTGGATACTATGCGGTCCTAGGCGGTCTGGACTATCTGGCTCAGAACCCCGACAAGCTCATGGAGATGCGTCTCAACTTCTACCTGCGCGGCATCAATAAAGTCGAAGATCCTAAGGCAGAAAATGAGCTCGTCGGACCAGATGGCCAGGTTGTAGGCCGAATTAAAAAAGGCCAGGAAAAATTCTTCCCAGACTACTATGTCATCCCGATGGGGCTAGATAAAGATAACGATAGCCAAGAAGCCTTTAATATGATTGACTATTTCAAGCGCAACGGTGTGCTTGTCAAAGAACTCAAAGAAGACAGCGGCAACTATAAAAAAGGTGATTTGGTTGTCGATATGGCGCAAGCTAAGCGTGGCTATGCCAATCATGTCCTCTACAAGGGCTCAGATGAATCTAAGTGGGCAGCTATGTATGCAGAGTTAGTCGTCAATTTCCCAGATATGAAAGGCTTCAAAGCTCAACCAGTTTTTGGTGAAAAGCTCTTTGAAGGCAAGCTAGGAGAGGTGACAGCCCTCCGTGCTACCCGTACCAGCCAGGTTGACAATAAAGCGCCTTATTACGTCATTGCCAATACGTCTGAAAGTGCCGTTAAGGCCGTCAATCAAGCTCTTGCAGAAGGCAAAAAGGTCTATCTGACAGACGATGGCTATATCGTTGATACGCCGACCTTTACCAGCCTTCTGGATCGCTATGCCATTTACGGTGATGCCCTTTATAAGATTCCACTGGGACCAATTCTGAAGCCTCTAAAGGTCTACGCACCACCGCATCAATTTTCATGGGCAGGCGTGGACGCTCCAGCACATACTGCCTTAGCTCTGAAGAATATGGGCTTTGAAATCGTCGATCGCCCAGAAGATGCGGACGTCATCGTCCTTGAAAGCAACAACTATGACAAGTCTCTTGTCGGACTCAAGCCAACCATCGTCGTCGGAGGCTCTGCTATGCAGCGCTTGGAAAAACTAGGAATCCTAGACGGCTTTGATGCTGAGCGCTTCAAGAACGGCAGTGACTACGAGGGCTTGATGAAGGCTGTTATCCAAGACCAAGACCCGCTGACCAGCGGCTATAAGAAGGATGGACTCTTTTACTCCAACTCTGGTAACTGGATTGCTAAGATTCCTGCTAACTTTAGAACTCTTGCCAGCATTGCTGGCAGCGACTTCTATATCGCTGGCTGGTGGCCTGGCAATGAACAGCTGGCCAACAAAGTCGTAGCCATTGCTGGTACCTATAACGAGAAGCCTCTCTTTGTCTACGCTGGCAATCCGACTAACCGACTTCACCCTGTTCATTTCTACCGCTGGATTTCCAATGCTATCTTTGGCAGCCAGTTGGCCGAGCTGACTGACCTCCCGAGTCCTACGACACCTGATCCAACCTATCAAGCGCCAAGTCAGACTGTCCTTGACTGGAAGCCTGCTACAGTGAATCCACCGGCTCAAACGGTAGTCCTGACCTACAACAATCAGACTCTACCAGAGACCGGAAGCCAAGAAACAAGTGCTAGCTTCGCTCTAGCTGGACTTCTGGTTGCTGGAGCAGCTGGACTCTTCCTCTTAAAGAAGAAGGAAGACTAATACTTAAAAACACACCTCCCAATTGATACGGGAGGTGTATTTTTAGTTATAAGCTCTGCTATTTTTCCACATAGGTATGAAGCGGATAGGTCGGATAGGCCAAGTCACGCGCCAACTCTGAAGTTACATAACCTGCCGGTGCGTCTAACACAGATGGGATACGATTGACAATGGTAGCACAGGTCAAAGCTACAGTATCAGGCTTGCTGACTGAGAAGACTAGATTTGGCACACCAGTAATTTCCCAATCACACATATCTCCGTCATTTTCACGATAGACCTTGCCAATACACTCTACTTCTAACTCAATTCCCTGATGGGTATGAATGGTCGTCACAGCTGACATACCCGTTACTTGCCCAGCTGGAACTGTACGTCCCAGCGTTTCAGAATAAACATCTTCATCCAAAATGTAAGGAACACTCTTTTGTGAAATATTCTGAATGGTCCAGTTCATCTTAGAGCAGATAGCTTCAGCAGCATTCCACATATAGGACGGCAGACTCTCAGCACTGGCAATTTCCTTTTCAAACCGGTCTGGAGCGTAACCAGCACCATGCGCTTCTGCGAGAGCCAGACCATAGTCTTCTACATTGTAGCTGACAACCCCTTTCACCTTTTGGATGCGATTGAGACCAGCCATAGCTAAGCAGGGCATATTAATCCAGTAAATATCCTGCATGCCGGAGCCCATGATAGTGACACCATATTCTTTAGCCAGCTTGTCCAAGCGGTTTGTTTCAGATGGCGAGGTCGTCCAAGGGTAGATCGCTTCCTCACAGGTCGTGATGATATTAACTCCATGCTTGATGGCTGTTTCAAAAAAATCATACATTTCCGGCATATATGAAGCAATGGTGACAATGGCAATGTCTGCGTCACACTGGTCAAACACACTGTCAGCCTTATCAGAAATCAGGACACCAGTCTTATAGCCTAGCTCTGCAAAATCACCAACATCCTGCCCCACTACCGCAGGATTGTTATCAATAGCTCCGACGATTTCTACACCGTGATCCAGTAGGTACTTGAAAATCACTTTAGACATCTTGCCGCAGCCATACTGAACAGCACGAATTTTTGTATTTCTCATGGCAAACCCTCCATTAATTGTTATTATTTTCACAATTATAGTATAATATCTCTAGTAACTAGAGAGTCAATAGAGGGTTTGAAAAAATGAAAAAAATTTTGCGTATCGGAGAATTTTCCCAAATAAATCAGATTTCCATCCAAACTCTACGATTCTATGACCAAATCGGTCTTTTAAAACCCTATAAAGTCGATCCAGAAACCAATTATCGCTACTACCACATCAATCAATCTTCTCTGGTTGACTCCATTCAGTACCTGCGTCAACTGAATTTTTCTCTAGAAGACATCAAAGAAATCCTATCTTATAAAGACCATTTTCAACTTCACCAGCTTATTGAGGAGCGCTATCAGCGCCTTCTAGAGGAAAAAGAGAATTTAGAAAAACAAATCCAAGAAATCGAAATCTTTCGGTCTGGTGCCCGTATCTATGGCGAAAAACAGAGCGAGCAAGAACTGGAAATCCTAACTTTTCCTGAGCGTCAGCTGCTTACTTTTGAAATTGATCAAAATATTTATCAAATGAAAAGTGAAGAATACGAACTTGCTCTACGCTGCTTCAAGCAAGAAATTATGCGTTACAGTCCTTTTTTTCCCCATTTCAGCCGCGTCGGATCCATTATGAAACAAGAAGATTTCCAAAAAGAAAGATGGATTTCCAAGCAACTCTGTCTCTTCCATCATACTCCCAATGAACTCCCTCACTTAAATCGAATATTGCTGCCGGCAGGAAATTATGCTGTTGCTTATTGCCCTTCCTTTGCAGATGAACTTAAAGCTCTGCCGCATTTTTACCAGGCTCTGTCCCAAGCTGGATATACTCCTGTGGGGGATTATATCTGCGAGGTCATCCATGAACAGCCACAACTCCAGGAGCAGCACCGCGATATGTTCATCCGGATGCAAGTTCGGATAGAGGATTAAAAAAGGAGGAAAGAGGATGTAGCGGAATTTCTTGCCAGATACTGGAGCATGCTCAGCCAAAAACTAATCATTTCACAGGCCGTATCTATATCAAAAAAGGATGGGAAAACACCCATCCTTTTTATATACAAATAACCATTGCTTAGCACCTTAGCCTTCTTGTTTCTTCCTTCCAGCTAGAAGACCCATTCCCAGAAAAGCTAAACCAGCCAGAGGCAGAAACTTATCTTCTTGAGTGCCAGTCGTAGGCAGAGCTGAGTCGGGAGCTGGCTGCAATCTTGGCGACGAAATAACTTTCCCTTCCTCACCTTGCTTCAGAGCTTGAGGCTGGGCTATTGTCAAAGGCTGTTTAGTACTTTCAGCCACCACCTTGCTGCCAACTTCTACTAGTTCGTCAACTGCTAGAGAAAGCACTTCCTGACCGAGGACGGTTCGCTGACCGTTCAAGACTTCTACAAAGACTCGCTTTTGACCCTTTTGGCCAGCTACAAGTATCCGCCGCTGCCCTTGTTCCAGTTCTGGATTTTCCTGTTCTCGAGTCTGATATGCAATCTCTTCCATTACGATTTCTAAGAAAGGCTTTTCTTCCACTAGGTCCTTTATCCCTTCTTCCGGAGTGACCTGATGACTTGGTTTCAGATCCAGGGCAGCTAAAGCTGTCCTCAGATCCTTCTCTGCTCTATCTAAATCTGCCTGCTCCGCTTTTTCATCTGCCAAGAGAGACTGAGCTCGAGCCAAGGCTGCCTGGTAAGCCTGAACTGTCTCATCTGAGTAGAGGCTCGGATCTAGACTAGCCGTACTGTCTACCACTTTCTGCAGAGAAGCCTTATTAACTGCTGGGGCATGAAGATTGGTCACAAAGAAATTGCGCGCTTCCAAGTCCCCATCCCAGAGTCCCAGACCGACGTAGGCATCATTATAATAAGGCTCAACCTTATCAAATTGGTGGTTCAGGTATTCTACACCGTCCACAGATACACTGACACCATTTTTAGTTTTCACTAGCTTAACATGGTGGAACTGGCCGTCATTAAGATGCTTGCCATTCATGCTACTTTCTGCAATCGTCTCTCCCATAAAGCGGTAAAGTCGAATCTTATCATTATCGCCAAATTGAATAGAATAAGCATTGCGAGGGTCAACATTTTCAGACGCATAGAAAATATTAATCAAGCCTTTTTGATACTTGAGATCCACATCCAAGTTATACTCAGGGAAAGGAATCTTCTGACCTCCCATATAATAATCATTGGCGCTGGTATTCTGATTATAGAGACTTTCACCGTCGACATACCACTTACCGGAAACAGCTTTTAGATTTGGAACATTGGTCTTAAAGTCATTACGGCTGATATTGATGGTGAAGACCTTGGAAAGACTTGGATTTTCCTTAGAGGTCGCCGTTACCTTGACCACACCCCTTTGCAGAGCAGTCACTCGCAGCTTATTGCCATCTTCCGTGACAAAGACCAGGTCTGGCTGATCCACATTCCAGCTGATCGCTTGAGAGACACTTGCTGGCATGACATATGCCTTCAAATCCAAGGTATCGCCGACATAAATATTATTTGTTACAGGAGAAGCCTGCACTAGTTCCAGTGGTTTGGTCACTGCCTGTTTGTCTTTCCAGATGCCCTTCAGCGGATAAAGAGCAATGTCAGCCTTAGCAGCACCACCTTTTACAAAAACACTAGCCGCAAGGCTATTTGGCGCAGGGAATATCTGATTGGCACCCGCCACAGTATATCCTTTGGCAAAGACTTCTAGGCTGGAGCGATCTACATAGAGATGCAGATCTATGCTGCCATCCGCATTGCGTTTGACGGACTGACTATCCACCTGAGCAAATTTATTACTGAGAAGAATCCCAGACTGACTGCGGTCAATAGAAAGAGTTTCCTTTTCTAAATCATAGATAACTCTAGTCACTTCTCCATCTCCAACCCGCAGGTTAAAACCGACTTTCTTGGTCGTTTCACTCGGCCGGAAAGTAGAGACAATTTCATACTGATCACCGGAAAAATCTTTCAACAGCTCATTCTTCTCACTAACTTCCACGTCTTTATATAACACAGCCTTGTCTTCCTGACGCAGAGACTGATAGGCTGCTATTGGCGTCTGAGTCAGCCGATAGCTGCCGTCTTGCTTGATAAGGCCTAGTTTGAGGTTAAGATTGAAGGTTCCGTTGAACTTCTGACCGACGGTATCGGCTACCAGATTACAGTAGTCTTCCCAGGTATTCATCCAGTTAGACTCGATAATGTCAGGTAGGGTTGGATTAGCCTTGCTGCCAAAGTCCTGAACGTAGTAAGTCATGGCTGCATAAGAGTCTTTACCAAAGTTCATAACCTGATCAGCCTGAGCAAACTCAGCATCTGGGACGAAGGTCCACTTGCCCTCCACCTGTCTAAAATCACCGACCTTATAGGAGCGACCGCCACGAGACAGGACCCACTTAAGGCTACCATCGTCTGCCAGTAAAGGATAGAGATCTGGACACTCCGTATGGAGATCCACATAAGTTGACTCCACCTTCCAATTACGCAGATTATCAGAGGAATAAATTCTCAGCGGTCCGCCTGCGACGACCATAAACCATTTACCCTCCCAACGGAAGACCTTGGGATCACGAAAATCCTGAGATTGCAGTGGATCGTCCGTCCAGTCAGCTGCAATTTGATCAAGCTTCGTCCAAGTCCGGCCCTCATCTTTACTGTAGGCCAGCTTGATGCGCTGACCGTTTCCGTCGGCAGTAATCAGTGCGACTAAACCGCCCTGGTCATTTTCAAATAAACCAGAGGAATTGGTAGTATCTGCTACGATAGAGCCTGAGAACATAGCCCCATTAGCATCCGGATAAAAGGCAATCGGCTGTTCTTCCCAATGAATCAAATCCTTGCTGGTCGCATGACCCCAGTGCATAGGCCCCCATTTGGTATCGTCATAAAACTGATAGAAGAAATGATAGACTCCCTTATAATAAACCAGCCCGTTGGGATCATTGGCCCAACCGTCCTTGACCGAATAATGATACTGACCGCGATAGAGCTCATTGTAGTATACCTCATCTGCCTGCCGACGATGGACATTGAGCCGGTAAGTCAGGCTGACCTCCTGCCCATCCGCATCCGTCACAGTGCTGGTCACAGTCAGATAGTTTGCCCCCACTACCAGCGGAATATTCTTCAAATCACTATAAACCCTACCTGCAGCATCGGTCACGCTTACCTTGGCAGCAGGATTTTTCGCTACGACAGTCAAGTCTACATTCTCAGCATCATGTTTGACATACTGGATAGTAATAGGGGCACTAAACTGACCTTTCTGCTCCACTTTCCCAACCGAAGAAGTCACCCTTATATCCTCCAACTCGGGATTAGACTGAGGAGTGATTTCTTTGTAAAAGGTGTTTTGAAAAAGCAGCTCGCTATTCCAGTTTAGTAAGCCAAAATAACCTTCTGACAGATAAGTATTCTGCCCCTTATCATCTCTCTGAAGCGTGTAATCTCCTGAGCTGGCCACTAGAATATCATTGACATAGTAGGATACCCAAGAGCCAATTGAAACGACCTTGAGCCGATATTTATTATCATCCGTTGGCTCGATATGCTTTTCATTGATAAACTGATAATCACGCCCGCCTTGCCAACGCCAAAACTTCACATTGTTGCTGCCACCATCAATATTAACTGCATAGCTGCTCTTGTCATCTGGATTATTATTACTGCGGAAAATGAGGGCTGCCGCCCCTTCCTTACTGAGGAAAGTTACATCCGTTGAGTAAACAAAATCCTTGCCCTGACTTTGAGAGTAAAGGAAACTATCACCTTTGCCTCTGGCATCACTATAAAGTCCTTGCTCTCGGACTTCCCAAACTCCATTTTTGTCTCCCTTGGCTTCTGCCAAATTAGTATTGAAGCCTGGTTGCTTATCTACAGTCTCTACGGCAGGGAGTTTTTCCGCAGCAACTTCCTTCGCTGCTGGCTGTTCATCTTCTTCCTGTTTGATCTCTTTGGCATTTGCTGTGACTTGTTCTTCCTTATCGGCCTTTTGATTGGCTGACTCTACTGCTGCATCCTGACTACTTGCTTCTGTCGCTGCAGTCTCCCCGGCTACAAGGTTCTCTGTCTTATCAGCATTCCTTGTAGAAGCAGCTATTTGTCCGCTCTCAGGCTTCGAGACAGCTGATGAATCAGCCTGCAAGACCTGCGCAGGAGCTGGATTAGCCTTACCCTCATCTGCATAAACAACTCCACCGCCATCTAACAAGAAAGCTCCAAAAGCCAGCAAGGCACACCCAAAAACCCAACGCTTTCCGCTTTTTCTCATAAACCAATTTTTACACACTTTTTCCTGATGATTTTTCATGACACACCTCAATATTCTAAAAATAAAATCAGACTCCTCACAACCAAATCACTGTTACATAACACACTCCTTTCAACTTTTCTTGTTCAAAATGAACACCTCGTTTAACACTTAACTCCCTTATAAAAAAGAAGCAATCTCAATAATCTAAATATAACAAATTTTTGTAAGCGCTTCACCTAACGTTTGTCACAAAAACAAAATGACAGATGTCATATTTTAGAAATAATGAAGAAAAAAACAAAAAGCCTCCTAAACGGAAAGCTCTTGTTTGTTTTAAATTTATTCTGGATAGGATGCTGCCAGCTCGTTCTTTAGATATTCTGCCAGATGCTGATGAGCAAAAATTCCTGCTTTTTCTTCTGCTGTCGGATTATAGTTGGTATTGGTGTTCACATCATAGACATAGATCTGACCTGCCTCCGACTCTACCCACTCAATAGCCGCCACATCAATACCAGCCTGAGCTAGAAATGTCTCATAAGCCTGTCTTTGACTAGCAGGCAGCGGCTCCGTGATTTGAAACTTATCCGAGGTCTCTAGCTGATCAGGCCTTTGTCCAATCTGACACCCATCTGCCGGACAAAGCTGAAAGCCATCTGATGAATCAATGGACACAGTATAAAGAAACTTCTGGTTGATAAACTCCGAACGACGAATGCGACCATCCGCAGGCTTGATATAGGCCTGAAGCAGAGTGATTCCATCCACAGAAGGCTCAAAAGCAGGACTGTCTACATAGGCTTCTAACTCTTCCTCACTATTGAAGAGCTGCACTCCCAAACCTTTCCCAGCCCGATTATGCTTGGTAATCAAGGGATAAATATTAAGCTTTCTAGCTGCCTCAAGAATATTCTCCTGTCCCAAAACGGCTACTGTCTCTGGATAAGCAATTCCAACCTCAGAAAGCTTCAAATACTGTTTAATTTTGCTAATTTCCAGATTAATAGCTCCGCTTCCGTTGATGACCTTGCGACCGTGAGCTTCCAGCCAAGTTAGAACCTGCTCTGTAAATTCTGGTGCATAGCGGTGTCCACGCGTATGAGAAGAAGCAGACATCCGATTGTAGAAAATTCCTGTTGGGGGCGGACTCTGCAGATCTAAGATCCCACTTGACAAATCCCACAGTTCATAAGGCACCTTGTCTTTCTCTAGCCATTTGACCAAGTGCTGGGTCCACTCCAAATTTTCATGAATAACATAAACTTTTGCTTGACTCATAATTCTTCTCTCCTTTAGGAATATCGAACAGCCAGCTTACTGCTTTTCGATTCTTCTACTACATTGACTTCCGTTTTTTCAATGACACTGACAGCCAAGACCTGACCTAGAACATTGAGGGCAGTACGACCAGCATTGACAAAGAAATCAACTGCAAAAATCAAAGCAACTCCTTCCACCGGCAGGCCTAGCTGAGGTGCAGCTGCCAGCAAGACAACAATCGCTCCAGAAGGCACTGTTGCAGCTGTTTTACCAATCAAAGTCAAAAGCAAAACAGTAAAGAAAAGTCCTGATACAGAAAAAGCAATCCCATAAGCATGGGCAATAAAAACAGTTGCTACAGAGAAGTAGACAGCAGCCCCTTCAAGATTAAAAGTATAACCCAAAGGCACAACCAAATCTATGACATGCTCATCATGCCCCTGCTTCTTTAAATCTTTCAACAGTGGCGGAAGGACAACACTGGAACTGCCAGAGACAAAAGCCAAAGTCAGAAGACTCCAAATCCGTTGCAAGCTTGTCAGATAAGGAATTCTGAAAGCAAAAGCAATCAAAGGAAAAATCACTAAAGCTAGCACCGCATAAGCCAGATAAGTCCCTGCTACAAATTGCCCCAAACCGACCAACTTGTCAACTCCTGTCGTAGCCACATCCTTAGCAATAAAACCAAAAATACCAATCGGAGACAGCTTCACAATCACACCGACAATTTTATAAATAGCCTCAATCCAAATCTGCAGCAGCTCAACAGCTTTCTGAGTCTTTTCTTCCTTGAGACTTCCAAGCCCAAATCCTAAAAATATAGCAAAAACAATAATAGGAAGAAGAGCTCCTTCTGAAAGCGACTTGACAATATTAGAGGGAATGAAGCTAAGCAAAAACTCATCCAGCTGAATACTTTTGGCAAGCCCGTCAATGCTTGCTCCCTCCTGACCGATATTGACTCCTTGGCCAAAGCCCAGATAATAAGATGCAAAGACAAAAATAAAGGTAATCGCCGTCGTGACCCCAAAGAAATAGAGCAGACTCTTTGTCAAGAGCTTTCCAAAAGATTTCTTGCCGATCACACCAGCAACAGCTACGACCACAATCGGAAAGACCAGCGGAATAATCACCATATTAATCAAACTGATAAAAGCTTGACCCAAAAACTGGTAAAAAGCCGAAAACTGTGGCCAGATAAGAGCAACAAGAACACCCAAAATTAAAGCAATCAAGAGTTGCAAGCCCAGAGAAACCTTTGACCATAAAGAAACGATTTTCATTCCAAACTCCTTTAGTCTATTTTGATAGCTATTTTACTATGATTGCCCCTATCTGGCTAATATATATTTTCTATGAAAGCAATAGAAGAATTTTATAGGTGAGTTGAATAGCGTAAAAAAGCCATCCAAGAAATGACTCCTGAATGTCTATTAGTTTTATCCCTATAGAATGATTCCTCTAACGAAGCATATATTATTAAAACTTTTCAAATTCCAATTAGTCAAATAATCTACCTTTTATTCTAATATCGGATCCTAAATACATATCATCTATATTTACTGTATTATCATCATCAATCGGTATATCCACTCCCCAACCCGATTCTTCAATATTATTGATACGCCCAAAAACATTAATGTAATACTCGGGATTTGTAAGACCGCCATCACTCCATTGCGTCTCTTCCCAATCAATCTGAACTGATTCAACTTTTGGATTTTGAGCTTTCACATAATCTATAATTTCTTGTTCATGCTGTTTGAGATAAGCGAGCTGTTTTTGCTTGATGGCTTCTTTATCATCTTTGATAGCCTTTTTTGAGGAAGCAACTTTCTTATCTTGTTTATTGTTTTCTTTTTGAGCCATGGCACATCCTCCTATGCTTGCTAGTGCTACGATTTATGCGACGGTTGCAAGTATGATTTTCGTTCGTTTTTTCATAACGTCTCCTTAAATTTTTTGATACCACACTAATTTTCTAAAACAGTTGGTAACATCCATACTAATTTTTCAGTCACTCAAAACTCAATATTACACATCTAGTGTACTATATAAATTTTTAAAAATCTATAAATTACTAAATCTATGAACCACACCCGCAAAGCTGTTGGTTTATTTTTCTTGTACCTTGGAGAGCGAGAGAGGCTGAAAACCACATAACTACTTTTCTATCTTCAATATCTTTGCCCCCTCTTCATTACACCTAATAGATCTCTGCTAACATTACTTCAATTTCTATCAAAGAAGTTGTTCTAAAAGCTTTAAAAAAAAGAGATAAACAAAATCATTAAATTGACTCTTTTAATTTCTTATATGATATAATTATTTAAAAAATCATATTAGTGAGAAATATTATGTCAAAGAAAAAAGGCACGAGAAAGAGAAAATCATCTACTGCAAAATACATCTTCGTAAGCGGAGCTTTAATTTTAGCCTCTACAGTTCTTCTGCCTAGAGTATTGAAAAAAACTAGAAATTATGTATATAAAAAACAAGTAACACTAACCAATCATCTAAAAACTAGTTTTGATGGGAAGGACACGTTAGTTAAAAAATCTGACTATAACAAAGGTAGAAGATAATGCAAATCAATACAGATAATATTGCGCAGCAATGTCTCAACGCGATTAATGATAAAATTAATAATTTAAAAAGATTAAACATCATCGTCATTGGCAAATCAGGTGTTGGCAAAAGCACACTAATTAACAGTTTGTTTAGAGGGAATTTTGCTGATACTGGATTGGGTAGACCGATTACTCAGGAAATTCGCAAAATTGAAAAAAACGGGTATCCTTTGGCTATTTACGATACACCTGGCTTTGAATTATCATATACCCAACAGGAGAGTGTCAAAGATGAAGTGATTAAACTAATTAACGACGGTTACGCTTCTAATGACATCAACGAGGTCATTCACTGTATTTGGTACTGTATTAATGTCGGTTCAAACCGTACTTTCGATAGTTCGGAAGTGGAATGGCTCAGAGAGTTTTCCGAGAAGAATAAACAGTCTAAGGTCCCAATCATCGTTGTCCTTACTCAATCTGTACCTAAGAAGAAAGCATTAGAAATGAAAGCTCATGTTGAGCAGGAGAACTTAGACGTCTGTAAAGTTGTGCCTATTCTAGCTCAGGATATGGATTTTGACGAGGAATATGTCGCTAAAGCTTTTGGATTAGATACTTTGATTGATGTAATGTCTGAGGTCTTGCCAACTGAACTGCAGGATACACTGCAAAACATCCAAAAAGTATCTCTGGAATCTAAAAAAAAACATGCTAGGGCAGTCATTGCGACTGCAGTAGCAGCAAGTTTTGGTGAAGGTTTCGCACCAGTTCCATTTGCGGATGCCTTCATGCTCGTGCCGACCCAGATAAGCATGATTACTGGCATTACTGTAATTTTTGGGCTTGATATAAATAAAACCTTTCTAACCGCCTTTGTATCCTCAACTTTAGGATCTGGGGGAGCAACATTCCTTGGAAAAACAATTGTTTCTAATATACTCAAATTTATTCCCGGAGTAGGAACGGCAGTTGGTGGAACAATTTCCGGTACTACCGCTGGATTAATTACAACAGCTTTGGGCGAGGCTTACCTATTTTTAATGGAACAAATATTTAAAGGAGAAATAAGCAAAGAAGCGCTAGTTACTCCTGCCGGACAAAAACAAATGACAAAACTCTTTAGAGAACAATTATCTAAAAAAAGATAATACACCAAGATTTTGAATCTTGGTGTATTTTTAGGTTAAATGACTTTTTACATCAAAAAAGACATCCAAGAGCAAACTCTTGAATATCTGTAAAGGTTGATAACTCCATCAGTCCTATCAACAAACTGGGAATGATGATGTTATTGATTCGTTATCTCAAATACTGCTGTATGCACCCACTCATTATTAATCTGTAAATCATTTTCTATGATCCTAATAAAAGTGAAACCATTTTTCAAAAGCACTCTCTTAGAGGACAGATTATCCGTTGCTGTTCCCGCAATGATTCTATTTAAACCATAAGTATGAAATGCCTTGTCTAAAACGAGTTTAACCGCTTCGCTTGCATAGCCTAAATTAGTAACATTTTCTCCAATCCTATATCCAAGTTCTGCTATTTTTCTATCACTACCTAAAACACTTAAATTGATTCTTCCGACCATAACGTCTTGCACATCTCTAATAATATGCATGTAGGCGTCATGATTATCTTGTTCCATTAACAATTCCCTTGTAATTTCCTTAAAACCTTCTGGATCAAAATAGTTACCTGGTCTAGGAGGTAAATTTCGCTCAAAATACTCTTGATTTTCTTTTTCAAAAGTTTATACATCTATACTATTTTCTTCAGACATCAACTCTAAACTTATCATTGCAAAACATCTCCCATCATTATCTACATTCAAATTTTCTCATCTTTACACAAAGTGAAATTTACAGAATTTAAACCAATACTTTTGTTTTGTCATATCTTTTCTACATTATAACACAAAAGAATATTCAAGATTAAGGTAAAACTAAGGTGGATTTTGAGGTGAATTTTTCAAAAAAAATGGAAAAAGCACCCATGAGGTAAACTCTTGAGTGTTTTGAAGCGTTGATAGTATCGTATTGATTAACGTTTTGAGGCAACTGACTCTGTCAGTTTGCAGCCACATTTGTAAGCGACTAAAGTCGCAACAACTTTGTCAATTTCACCAATTTAGTATAGAAATATAAAAAAGAACACCAAGAAAGGTGCTCTTTGTAAGTATAGTAATTCTTTCGAATTAACGTTTACTAAATTGTGATGCTTTACGAGCTTTCTTAAGACCTGGCTTGGAAAGTATGGGTTTCAGTTGGACTAAAAACAGCGTAATATCAAGGCTGTTCAAAACGATATCTACTGATTAATTTCATAAAATTTGAATCAATATTTTTTAAATAGGGGAATTTCTTAACGCATAACTTTCAATCCTATCCTCTTCCTTCTTATCCTAATAAAGTTTGTAATATTGGAATAACAACGATAAATAGAACCGTACTTAGAGTCACTACATTCGTAGAGAATTCCACATCTCCTTTTCCTTGATTAGCAATGATTGGGAGAACAGCCAGAGCTGGTGTAGCGGACTGAATCATAAAGGTCTTAAATTCTACTGTTGCCATATTTGGGGAAAAGAACTTCAATACAAGAAGCATGATTAGAGGAGCTAGGATAAAGCGTCCAACTAAAGTGACAATTGTATCTTTATCAAAACGAATAGACTTAAGACCAGCCTTAGCTAGAACAATACCAATGTATATAAGTGATAAAGGTGTGGTGAGACTTCCAATATAAGTCAGTGTGCTATCAGCAAAACTTGGGACAGGAAGACGGAGCACTAAAAATACGAGGGCTACGAGAAATCCCAATAAAGGTGCTGGGAAGAGCTTCTTCCAATTGAATTTTTGAGCTTGCTTTGAAGCCCCTTCTTTGCTATCCGAGGTCATTAGATAGACACCTAATGTCCAAGTAGATACCGTATTTGTAATATAATACACCAAGAAGTAGGGAAGAGCTTGATTTCCAAACAGAGCTATGTTTAAAGGCAAACCAATAAAAATGGTATTGGCATTAACAAAGGTATTAATCATGGTTCCTTGACGGCCTGGGCGCACTTTAAAAAGTTTCACTGCTATAAAGGCCATTAGGTAACCGAGAATGAAGGCGATAAACGTATACAATAAACCGCCAGACAGGCTAATCAATTTATCTAAAGTTAAATATTTAAGGACAGAGGTAAAAATTGCCACTGGCATGGCCATATTCATAATGAGTTTAGATAAATCATTTCCAAAACTCTCTTGAAACCAACCACGGACTTGTAAGAAGTAACCTAGAATGATAATGACGATAATAGGTACAATACTCTGAATTGAAGTTAAAAAGATTCCCATAGTCTCCCTTTCTACATGATATAGCGTATATTTAAAGGTGTACGGAACATCCAGTCATACTCGTACACCCTATTTCCATTCACTTATTTATACGTTGGATACCATTTCAAATCACGCACTGCTTTGGCCATATCTGTTTCCTTGGCGCGTGCAAGACCTTGCTCTTGCGCTTTTTTAGCGACTGCTTCCGCTACTTTAATAGAAACATCTGCTACATACTTGAATGGTGGCAAGACAGGAGCTCCTGGTCGGCCTGGATTGATAATACCACTCAACGAATGAGCCGCTGCTCCAATCATTTCATCTGTCAAAAGACTTGCTTCAGAAGCTAACATACCTAGACCAAGACCTGGGTAAATCAAGGCATTATTGGCTTGACCAATCACATAGTCTACACCTTTATAAGAGACCGTGTCAGCAGGAATTCCTGTTGCGACAAAAGCTTTGCCATCTGACCATTCGATCAAATCTTTGGCGCTTGCTTCGGCCAGCTTGGTTGGATTTGATAATGGGAAGATCATTGGACGTTCAGTATTTTCGCACATAGCTTCTACTATTTCTTTAGTGAAGGTATTAGGTTGAGTTGAAGTTCCTACAAGAATGGTTGGCTTCACAGTCTTCACTACTTCAAGCAGGTCAGTCAACTTGTCTGCGTTACTAAAGTCGGCACGTTTCTTAGCAAACGGTTTTTGTTCAGGAGTCAGGTCATCCATGTCATCAAAGAGAAGACCTTGTTTATCAACCATAAAGAAACGTTTATAGGCTTCTTCTTCAGAAAGACCTTCACTCACCATTTCACGAAGAACACGAGAGGCAATTCCTGCACCCGCAGTACCACCACCATAGCAGAGATAAACTTGATCTGTTAATTTTTCACCACTAATATCCAGTGAACCAAAGATTCCACCTAAGGTAACGATTCCTGTACCTTGAATATCATCATTAAAGGTTGGAATTTGTTTCCGGTATTTTTCAAGAATATTGGCAGCATTCAAGCGGCCGAAGTCTTCCCAGTGAAGGTAGAGTTTAGGAAAGAGACGTTCTGCTGTTTGAACAAATTGGTCAACGAAGTCGTAGTAACGATCTCCGCGAACCCGTTCGTGACGATTCCCTAAGTAATTAGGATTGTTACGAAGTTCTTCACGGTTAGTCCCTGCATCAATAACTAAAGGAAGGACCATAGAAGGATCGATTCCAGCAGCACCCGTGTAGACCATCAATTTTCCAACAGAAATATCGACACCATTTGTTCCCCAGTCACCGATTCCAAGAATTCCTTCTGCATCTGTTACAACAATGAGACGAATCTCGCAATCCCCAGCAGCATTTTTCAAAGTGGCTTCAATATTTTCAGGATGATTAATATCAAGATACCCCGCATATTGCGGATCTACAAAGAGGTCACTGTAGCCTTCAATGGTATCTGCAATGGTTGGGTCATATACAATTGGATTGAATTCTTCCAAATGTTGAGAAAAGAGATAATAGAAGAGAGTACGGTTGGTATTAAAAATTTCCATTAGGAAAAGACGTTTTTCCAAATCATTTACTTTTGTTTGCATTTGCTCATAAGTTTGTGTCGCTTGTTCTTCAATGGTTTGAACATAAGGTGGCAATAAACCAATAAGACCTAGTTCCTTCCGTTCCTCTAAGGTAAAGGCAGTCCCTTTATTAAGGAAAGGGTTGTTTAAAATATCATGTGCAGTCATAGTGCAACCTCCTTTTTGATAATATTATACCACTTAATATGTATTTTTAGGCGAACTTTGTTATTTAAAAAATACAATCGTTAGTGTATATGTTATAATGAGTCTAGAAGTAAAGCGTTATTGAAAACTCTTTATTCTGTAGATTATTACTCAAAGCACCATTTTGTGATTCTTTAACCTCTTTATGTTATAAATTTCTATACTCATAAGATTTTCGGTAATCGCTCTTTACCATCGGACAAATAAAGCCATACTAAAATATAAATCCATAAGGCAAATTACAATAGATAAATATCATTTAAGTTTTTTATACAATACTTCGTATTTTTTAAGGTGTTTTTTTGTCATACAAAACTTGTATTCTATTTATATGACAACTAAAAACTATTTACAACAATATATTTCCAAAAAAGTGAAATATTTTCGAACACAAAACAAAATGAGCCAGGAAGAACTTTCGGAACAAGCGGGACTTGGGCTTAAGTATATCAACCAACTCGAAAACCAAAATGTGAATCTGACCATTCACAGTCTTGAAAAAGTGATTGACGCCCTAGAGATGACCCCAGAGGAATTTTTCAATTTTGATAGCCTTGAATCAACCTCTGATAAGACTGACAATCTTTCACTCAAAAGAATCAACATGAAGATTAAACAGCTCCCTATTGATAAACGAGAAAAGATCTTGGTCATTTTTGAAAGTATCTTAGATAATCTTTAATATCCCTGACTCACTTACATTTTAACCAGAGAATACTCGTATAGTCAAATTGTAGGATACGGATAAAATTTATTTATCTGGTAATTTCCACTTATTTTCCTTCTCCAACTATTGAAAGTGAGCCCATATGAATTTAAAAGATCTACAATATTTTTATGACCTCTGCCAGCTTCAATCCTATACGGAAGTGGCAAAACAACACAATGTCAGCCAACCATCTATTTCTTATGCCATCAAGCGCTTAGAGGACTCCTTTAATTGCAAATTGATTCACCATGATCCCTCACATCGCTCCTTTAAATTAACTAATCAAGGACAAATCCTTCTGAAGCATACAGAACTGATTTTACCTGAGGTCATTTCTACTCACAAAGAAATTAATCGCTCTTTGGCGCATTACTCTACTGTAGGATTCCCTCCTATTATCATTCAGTATCTTTTCTCTGTCTTACATAAAGAAACTGAATTTGATTTTTTAAAAAAGGTACGTCCTATTCGCGGTGGCTCCGTGGAGTTATTAAACCTTCTCCTCAAGGGAGACCTTGATGCAAGCCTACTTGGTTTGATTGAACCACTCAATCATTCTTCAATAGAGACGCATGAACTATTTCATAAAGAATTGTATGTCGTTTTATCTAAGAACCATCCTCTTGCTACTGCTTCTTCCCTCACTTTTGAAGATTTAGTAGATCAATCCTTCATCCTTTTAGATGAACACTTTGTCCACCTGAAAGCTTTTGAACTACTTAATCAGAAGTATCAAAACAGGGCAGAAATATTTTTTAAGAGTGACGACATTGTCATTCTTAAAGAACTTTTAAAGAAAGGGATTGGAGTTAGTTTACTAGCTGATATCGCCCTTTCTGATGAAGATGATGATTTAATAAAAATCCCTCTAATACCGGAGGACCAAATCACATTTACAGTTTATTACGCTTACCTTAAATCAGCTACACCGTCATCAGAAGTAGAGGACTTATTTAATCTAATTAAATCATATGAATAGAAAAAACTCTAACTATCAACTACCTGATAGCTAGAGTTTTTTACATTATAGGTATTAGACTAAAGTACGAAGAAATAGGATATTATCAACGAATCTTTTCATTTACCTGATACCATTCAACGAGATTCCCAATTATAAATCTACAAAGTGTCGATAAAAAAGAACACCCTGAAAGGTGCTCTTTGTATGTATTGTAATTCTCTCGAATTAACGTTTACTAAATTGTGATGCTTTACGAGCTTTCTTAAGACCTGGTTGAAAAAACTATTATTTGAATAACTTTCAATATGTGCTTAAAATCAATGCTTTCCGACATTCTCAGAAAAAACAATTTCATCAAATTTGAATAACTTTCTTTTGATTGGTGTGAAATTTACCCTAAAAATATACGAATTGAGCTAGATTTTACCGAAAAGTTCACACAATTATTTAAATCTATATTAGTTAATAGTCATTATATTTGATTAGTAGTTTTTTTATACCCTCTATAACTACTTTAATTCATTTAGATTATCAGTATATTAAACTACATATTAAAAAGTAATTATAAAATAAAAGAAAGTTCTTTAGCAATATACCCAAAAGATTTTCCAGACGCTCTTAATTTAATATATTCTATTTTTATTTCTTGTCTTTTCATTTATCCGATTTTTTTCTATTCTTTTTTTATATTCATCTAGCATTTTAAACCCTCTCTCAAAAGCAAAGAAACCAAATCCTAAAGAAAACGGCCCTCCTACTATTTCCAAAACTTTTGTCCATTTTTTCCCCAAACATTCATAGTTATATGCTAATATTCCGATAACAATAACTATAATAAATAAAAAGCATGCCCCCCAATCTGCGATTTCAAAAATTGAATTTTTTTCTATTCTACTTTTTTTACTCATAATCTTTATTACCTTTTCTTTTTTGTTTTTTCTGCTTTCTCTAATACTAATTTCCAAAAATAGAGATATTTCAGTTAAGTTGTTGTAAATGTTTTTACTTAACATTTTTCTTTGTTCCGTGTTCTATAAAATCTTGTAAATTAGTTTCACTTACGCGCCAATATTTACCATTCTTTACAGCTTTTAAATCGCAGTTTTGACCTATTTTTTAAAAGTATTAAAATAGTAGTTATTAATGATAGTTACTCAACCATTTTCCATTTTTTATAAATTGCAGACTTTGGTAAGTCTGAAGTTAAATCCGTATTCAGATGTAGATGACCTCCTGCATCTGAAAATACTCCACCAACCCTAGTCAATTCTCGAATATCTTCAATAGAGACTATTACTGTTTCGAATGATGATATATTCCCTTTTGTAAAACTATAAGCAATACAAGGATTTAGCAATCCAGGATAAGATTCTACAAAGTGTATCAACTTAGTTAAAGCTTTCCCATTTGCTTTAAAAGTGGGACTTTCATTTGAAGAAAATTGTTTACTTACACAATAAATTAATAATGGTGTAAATTTTGCTAAAAATCATCAAAAAAACACCCCATGGTGTGAACCATGAAGTGTTGTAAATGCTGTATTGTAGCTGGTTCTTAACGTTTTGAGAATTGTGATGCTTTACGAGCTTTCTTAAGACCTGGTTTCTTACGTTCTACCATACGGGCATCACGAGTAAGAAGTCCTGCGCGTTTCAATGAATCGCGGAAGTCTGGGTCTACTTGAAGAAGGGCACGAGCGATACCGTGACGGATCGCACCTGATTGACCAGCGTAGCCACCACCATCAACGTTTACGAAAACGTCGTATTGACCAACAGTTGAAGTAACTGCGAATGGTTGGTTGATAACCAAGCGAAGGTCAGCGTGTGGGATGTACTCTTCAACATCTTTTTTGTTTACAGTGATTTTACCAGTTCCTGGAACAAGGCGAACGCGTGCAACAGCGTTTTTACGACGTCCAGTACCTGCATATTGTGCTTGTGACATAGCTTATTTGTTCCTTTCCTTAGATAAGTCCTGAAATATCAAGAACTTCTGGTTGTTGTGCAGCGTGAGTGTGCTCAGAGCCTACAAATACTTTCAGCTTCATACCTTGAGCGCGGCCAAGAGTATTGTGCGGAAGCATACCTTTAACTGATTTTTCGATCAAACGAACAGCGTTCTTAGAGCGAAGCTCACCTGCTGAGATTTGTTTCAATCCACCTGGGTACATAGAGTGAGTGTAGTAGATCTTATCAGTCGCTTTTTTACCAGTCAATTTTACTTTTTCAGCGTTGATAACGATTACGAAGTCACCTGTATCAGTGTGTGGTGTAAAGGTTGGTTTGTTTTTTCCGCGAAGTACGCTTGCTACAACAGCAGAAAGGCGTCCAAGAGGGACATCAGTAGCGTCCACTACATACCATTTGCGTTCAACTTCACCTGGCTTAGCCATGTATGTTGTTTTGTTCATGATTTCTCCTATGAATATCGTTTTTGTTTACAGGGCGGATGTTCCGGTCCGCGAGTTATTTGAAAGGTTCCGGGGCCTTACAAATGGGGTAAACAATACCGCCTACTATCATATCAAAAATAGTAGGCAAAAGCAATAGATTTGAAGCAATTATTTATGAAATAGCGATTTCATGTTTTCTTAGTCTTGAATGTCTTGGGCAATACTGAAGAGTCCCAAAGTTCCAGGACCAGTATGGCTAGAAATGACAGGTCCCAGAGGCATGAGGAGGACTTCCTCCACTTGGTCGCTTTCCAGCAGCTGGGCTTTTAGACTCTCAGCAATCTCTTTGGCACCTGCATAGGCGATGACCACCCGTGGGTCAGCAACTCCCTCCAGAGTCATGCGGACTACTTCGGCCTGTGCCTTCTTCTTACCGCGAACCTTAGCGACCGAGTCCAGAGTCCCATCTACCTTGACAGCGATAATCGGCTTGATATTAACTAAGCTCCCCATAAGCGCAGCAGTTTTGGAAATCCGACCTCCCCGCATGAGGTGATTGAGATCATCAACCAGAAAATATGTCTTAACCTTAGGCACCAAGCTCTCAATCAAGTCTGCTGTCTGCTCCAAGCTCTGACCTGCGGCTCTAGCTTCTGCCGCCTTCATGACTAAAAGTCCTTCACCCATAGAAGCTGCCTTGGTATCAATGATACGAATCAGTGCATCTGGAAAATCTTCCATGACGATTTCTCGCGCCATAACTGCACTCTGATAAGTACCAGACAAGGCCGAAGCAAAGGCTACATAGAGAACTGGCATTCCTTCCTTAGCATAGTCGCGAAAGACATCTTCAAACTGGCCGACATTGATCTGGCTGGTAGTCGGCTTGCTGCCGGACTCCATCTTATCCAGAAGTTCTTGGCTGGTCAGCTTGCCTGCGCCAACTGTCTCATAGGTTTGACCATCCAGCTGAATGGTCAGGCCTAGGACCTGCACATCATTTTCCTGGGTCCAGTTTTCTGGCAGGTCTGCTGTTGAATCGGTTAAAATTTTAAAGGTCATCTTTTTTCTCCATCATTTTTTGTAAATCGCGCAAAGATTGGCTGTCCATCGGTCGCAAGGGTGGTCTTTGCAGGTTGATTTGTCCGCTCAGTTTATTGAGGTCTGATTTGGTAACAGACACTCGCTTCTCTAGCTCTCTAGCGGACACTCTCAAAGCCCCTTGGGCGAAGACAGTCCACTGCTCATTGAGATCGCTGGTCGCAACCGACACCTGATTTTTGGGTGTATTAAGTTCAGCTGCCATGCGCTCGATATAGTCATCCGCCGTTTCCTCTTCCTCGGTGAAAACGACCGTCACATTAAACTCCTCATAGGTCTGCCGAACTCCCGGCATATACTGGGCATCAAAGACGCAGATAACTTCCAATCCTTCAAAGCTGGCATAATTACTGAGCTTCTGGAGCAGAATCGTTCGCGCGGCATCTAGTTCTCCGCGGTTAAAGTAAGGACGAGTCTCCCGCCAAAAGGCCGTCATATTGTAGCCGTCCACCAGTAAGATTTTTCTTTTCATAGGCGATTGCGAAAGACTTCATACATGAGAATAGCCGCTGCGACACTGGCATTGAGGCTCTGGACATGGCCATTCATAGGAATGGAAATCATCTCGTCCACCTGCTTTTTAATATTGCTTGAAATCCCCTTACCTTCGTTACCGATGATGAGGGCCAGCTTGCCTGCTGTATTCCACTTATGAGAAGGCGTCCCCTGCATATCTGTACCGAAAATCCAGAAACCAGCTTCCTTGAGCTTGTCCAGTGTCTGGCTGAGGTTGGTCACACGGGCAATGGGAATATGCTCAATGGCACCCGTTGAGGTCTTGGCAACGACTGGTGTCACACCGACTGCCCGGTGCTTGGGAATGATGACTCCAGCCACATTGGTCGCGTCAGCCGTCCGCAAGATAGAGCCCAGATTATGCGGGTCAGTCAGCCCGTCCAAAATCAACAAGAGAGGATTGTCTTCCTGCTCTGCTTTTTTCAACAGCACCTCGAAGTCAGTATAGGCGAACTCCGCCACCCGCAGAACAAAGCCCTGATGAACAGCTCCGTCAGTCATTTCCTGCAAATTCTTCTTAGGCGTCCATGAGATGGAGACCTTTTTTTCCGCTGCTAAATCTTTGATTTTATCGACCTTTTTACCACGCAGGTCGTCTTGAATATAGAGTTTATTTCCAGTGTTAGCTGCGAGAGCCTCTGTCACCGCATGCACACCGTAGACAATATCGTTTTTTTCCATAGGACTAGTATAACACAAAGGCGAAAAAATGGCGGCAGGATTTACTCGGGCGAGACAGAATTCTGCTCTGATAAAAAGCAATCAGCAGTCCCTAAGATTCCCCGCTAGTCATGCTATAATAGAAAGAAGTCTAAAAAAGGAAACTCTTACTCATGTCTCTCCTCCAACGCACCATCAAGCTGGTATTAGCTACCTGTCTCGCTGCTTGGCTGGCTGACTTTTTAGGTCTGGCCTACTCAACTTCAGCTGGAATTATTGCTATCCTCAGCGTGACTGATACCCGCCGCAGCACTGCAAAGCTAGCTGGCAATCGCTTTTTATCTACCCTGCTGGCTCTGGCTATCGGAAGTCTGGCCTTTCACTTCCTAGGTTTTCATCTCGGAGCATTGGCCATCTATATCGCAATCTATGTGCCTCTGGCCTTTCGTCTAGGCTGGGAAATCGGCATCACACCCAGCACCGTCCTGGTCACCCATCTGCTCTTAGAAAAATCCACTTCCTGGTCTCTGCTTGGAAATGAGCTAGCTCTATTTCTTATTGGAACTGGCTTTGCTCTCCTAGCCAATCTCTATATGCCCTCGCGCCAGCAAGAAATTGACAGCTACCACGAGCAAGTGGAAGAACAGCTGAAAAAGATTTTGCTGCGCTTTGAATATTTCTTAAAAGCTGGAGACGGCCGAAATGATGCAGCTCTAATCAAGGATCTGGACAAGATTCTGCAGCAGGCCTTGCAGCTGGTCTATCTTGACCACTCCAACCACCTCTTTCACCAGACCAACTACCATATCCACTATTTTGAAATGCGGCAGGCCCAAAACCACATCCTGCAAGACATGGCCAGCAATATCAACCACTGCCATCTAGCAGCCAGTGAAAGCTTGATTTTAGCCCGCCTCTTCTCCCAAACCGCTAAGCAACTGAGCCAAAAAAATCCCGCCCTAGACCTCTTGGACGAGATTGACAACTATTTGACCGTATTTCGTGAGAGGCCTCTCCCTAAGACCCGCCAGGAATTTGAAACCCGCGCCATGCTCCTGCAGCTCCTGCGAGACTTGGAAACCTTTATTAGAATTAAGGTGGAATTTTACGAAAATTACCAAAAGGTGCAAGCAAATTAGCTCTGCGCTATTTCCAATAAATAATAAAAGGAGTTGAAAAATCTTCAACTCTTTTTCTCATTAATCAAAAGCGATCGCTCATTCTTTTAAGTGATAAGAATAGCTTGCAACCACAACATCCTCATACCATTTCAGATAGTATTTCAATTTCAAGCTCATCTGGTTATGCAGGACATTTTGCCATCTCTTTTTAGGTATAAACTGAGGTACTAGGACCGTCACTGTTTGGCCTTCTTTTTTGGCTCGCTTGGCCACCTTAATCACATACTGGACTGTGGGACTGATGATATTGCGGTAGCTAGTCGTGACTGTCTCAAAGCGAATATCTGGGAAGTAGTCAGCAAACTCCTCGGCGACTTCGGCATCCTTTTCAGCAGTCTCCGCTGTTGAAACGTGCATTGCTACGACTTCATCCCCGATACTGCGAGCATAGCTCATCGCACCAACACTGACTCGGGTGACATTCCCGACTAGGACAATTACTGTATTGCCAGTGTAGTTCTGACGCTCGATGTGATCCTGCAATCTCAGCTGTTTTGCAACTCTATTATAGTGCTGTTTAATAGATAAGAACAGCCAAGTCAAGACGATGATAATAGGGAAGAAGGGCCAGATATCTCTGAGACGAAATAAGAGCAAAATAAGAACAATCCCGTAGCAAATGATCGCACCAAGGATATTTGCAATCGAATGACCCAAGAAATTATTTCCATATTTTTTCTTCCAATGGACAACCATACCAGTCTGTGAGAGAGCAAAGGGTACGAATACACCAATGGTGTACAGGGGAATCAAGCGCTCTGTATTTCCCTCAAAGATACACAAAAGAGCAATCGCTCCAAACGCCAAAGTGAAAATGCCATTAGAATAGCTCAGACGATCTCCTTTTTCCATGTACATATGTGGCATATATTTGTTCTTAGCCATATTATAGGAGAGCATAGGAAAGGCTGAGAAGCCTGTATTGGCTGCCACTGCTAAGATCAAAGCTGTTGACAATTGGAAAGCATAGAACAAGATGCGACCAAGGGGAGAGTTTCCCAAAATCGCTTGTGCCATCTGAGCCAATATCGTTACACCTTTGACAGGCACGATGCCAATCCAATAATTCAAGAAGGTAATGCCCGCAAACATGATTCCTAGGATTAAAGCCATAATCGATAAGGTGGTTGCAGCATTATGAGCCTTCGGTTTCTTGAAAAAGGGGACCGAATTGGAAATAGCTTCCACTCCTGTCAAGGAAGCAGAGCCGCTGGTGAAGGCACGGAGCAATAAGATCAAACTCACTCCAGTAATCGGCGTACCAATCTGCGCGGTTGCATGATAGTCTAGGTTTCCTGTCAGGATTTGCACAAAACCAAAAGCAATCAATAGCAAGGTGCTGACAATAAAAAGATAGACAGGAATCATCAAGGAAGTAGCCGACTCTTTTAGTCCTCGAAGATTCATTAGCATCAACAAGAGAACTAAGAAAATGGAAATATGTAAATTGTAAGGATGTAAAATGGGAATTGCAGAGGTAATCGCATCCGCTCCAGAAGCGACCGAAACAGCCACTGTCAACATGTAGTCTACCAATAAACTTCCGCCGGCAATCAAACCTGCCGTTGGAGATAGATTTTCTGTCGTCACCATATAGGCTCCACCTCCTTGAGGGTAAGCATGGATAACCTGACGATAGGAAACCGTTAAGCTCGCTAGTAGCACCAATACGACAATTCCTATGGGAAGCGACCACCAAATGGCGCCAATAGAAACAGAAGTTAAGACCAAAACAACCTGTTCTGGTCCATAAGCAATAGAAGATAAGGCGTCACTGGAGAGCATAGCCAAGGCTTGCATCTTGGTCAATAAATGACCATCCTCTCCTTCTTTACCGGATTTTAATGGGCGCCCAATAAAAAATCCTTTTAACTTGGAAAACATAAGTTCCTCCTTTAAAAACATGAGCCATTCTACTCCTTTTCAGAAAACATGTCAACACTTTTCTGAAAATAAGTTTTTAGAAATTTCAATCTCCCGCTTTTTACTAAAATGTTTGACGAACGCTATCTCAGTAGATATCAACTTCATTCCCCAATCTTACTAGCAAAAATTAAGTTGAAGTCTGGGTGCTCATAGCCTTAACTCAAGCATCTATTGAATGCTTTCCCACAATCGAGCAGAATACCATGCATGATTTAACTAGCAGGTCAGGAACCACGAAAACGGAGATGAGCTAATCCCGAGCAAGGTAGCTGGAAAGAACTCAAACAATATATTTAAAGTTTTAAACACACTCTTCTACAAAATTTACCTGTTTTCTGGAGACATCGTGCTTGTGTATATGGGAATTACCAAGCCAATATACGTATCAAAAAACGGCTCTATAATTCCTACAATGGTTTTACCCACTACAGAAATTATAGAGCCCTTCTTACTATCTGTAATTTATATATTTATAAGGAAACTTTACTCAGATGATGGTTTCGTGAAATTTATAGTAGGTAAAACAACCGCATTTTCATTATCCAATGATGTGATTATAGATACAACGCTTCGTACATAAGGAAAAAGAATAGCTACTCCATTTACGCTCAAGAACTCTTCGGCACGTTCTATATCATGAACAGTAAAAAATCCTGACAATTCTATTATCAATTTCCTGTTATTATTCTCATCATTTACTGTTGTTTTTATAATTAATTGTGCATTTTTTCTATCTTCTGTCAACAAAGACTTAACTTGTAACTTCCCCTTATCTTTGTCTTCACTTAACCCTTCTTCATATACAGAATAATCAATACTATTAATTCTATATCCTTCAAATTCGATAGGTACCCGTTCCATTATTAATCCCTTCATTTTCTATTACTATGCGGCCAAACCAGTATTATGATCTCTCATTTCACAATGTGTCTCAAATTCAGTAACTTGAACAAATTCCGCTTCTAATTTACGATGATTAATTTGGATAGAATTTTCGTACTCCAGAACAGAACCCCCAAGCTCAACAAATGATTTATCAAAAGTATAATCTTGACCAGTGGATGTTTTAAATGTAAGATTTTTTTCAAAACATTCAATTTCTTCATACTGCTCCTCAGAGTATTCCTTAATAAGGCCATCAACGTACTCTTCCGTTATTAAGTCATCCAAGAAGCTTTTATAAGCCTCTTTATCTATAATTTTACTCAATTTTATCATCTTTACCTCTCCACTACATCAACGAGACCGTCTTTAATACCTGATTGTCTCTAATACAATATTCAAAACCATTTGCAACATATGAACGATTTGATCCTTTTATTTGCGAAACAGTCATTGCTCTAACCAATATAGCATGTTGCGAAGTGCTTTGCGCATTGATAACATCCTTAATAAAATGTTCAACAAGCGCCCCTTCTAAGGAAGACTGATTATCATTACGAAAAACTTTTTCTAAATCTTGATAATTAGGCTGAGAAACTATTCTCTCCTTATATTCTAAAAAATAGTCAAGTGTTTCTTCATCAGTTAAATCAAGAACGCACTTTTCCTGATTATCATCCAATACCAAAGAAACGGTCAATATACAAGAACCCTCTACCAATATTTTTTCTTTTCTATATAATTCTGTAAGAACTTTTGAAGAAAAAAAATAGGAACCATAGCCTAAGCTTCCGGGCTTCTTTTTAACCCTAGAAACCATTCTTGGGTTTGCACCTTCTCTTTTTACCAATGGAAATCGAATTTCTGGCTTAGGACAAAATCCTTCATCCTTTATTTTATCAGCATTCACTTTATTTGTTGCATGATACAAAAGATACTTCATATATACTCCTAGCTAAATATAATTTTAGCGTAAAAAAACTTTTTTTACAAGTAGTACACCGTTAAGATTTAAAAATTTGCTAAATATTAAAACTTTCATAGTAATTTTTAAAAAATTTAGCATAGGAAAATTTAGAAATTATTCTTCAATCCCAATTCCTTTGGATTCAAATAAATCACGTACTTCTTTAGAAAATGGAAAGATCGTTCCGTCGATGGTTTTTAAATTCGAAAACTGTGATAGCTCTTTTTCACTCACATTTTCCAAATCAAATTGATCATCTTCACCATCCCATAAAGGGATTAATTGCGCATAGATATCATTGCCTCCATCAAAGAAGAGACTTTCCACATTCTGCGCATACTCTTTAGGTATTTCCAACTGTTTGAAATAAGTCTCTACTTCAGGAATTGGTGTCTCATCAAAGTCTTCTGGATCTACAGATAATTTCTCAGATTAACAAAAACTGTAAACGTTAAATCGTGGCTCAAGCACGTTTTGTTCATACATTAACTCCTGAATAATAGCCAACTTGAAATTAAAATTATCAAATTGTAAGAAATCACTCATAAATTAGTTCCTTTCAGAATCAGAACGAAGCCTCTATCTTCCGAATACACCAACCAATCAACTCTTCCAGTCGCTCAATAGATTCAGTCATATGCAGATAGCCCATGACTGCCTCAAAGCCGGTTGACATACGGTATGTGACGATGTCCGTATTCTTAGCCTTGGTGTGGCTGTTGGCATTGCGGCCACGCTTGTAAATATCCTCTTCCTTTTCCGTCAGAATCCCTTCTTCCAGCATGAGAGAGATAAGATTGGCCTGAGCCTTGGCAGAAACGTACTTGGTTGCTTCCCTGTGCAGCTGATTTGGCTTGGTCAGACCTTGAAAAATCAGGTGACGCCGGATATACATGGAGTAGACAGCATCTCCCTCAAAGGCGAGGGCAATGCCGTTAATCAGGTTGACATCAGTCACGTGTCCACCTCACTCCGTCCTTAGTATCCAAAAGCTTGATGCCCTGAGCGGCCAGTTCATCCCGAATACGGTCTGCAGTCGCAAAGTCCCGATTAGCACGCGCTTCTTGGCGTTCCTCAATCAAGCGCTCAATGTCCGCATCCAAGACTTCTTCTACAAAGACGATACCAAAAACTTCTAAGAGCTTGGCAAAGGCTGCCTTAACTTCAGCGGTGTAGTTGCCAGAGTTGATCCACTTGGCTAACTCGAAGACAACCGTGATACCGTTAGCCGCATTGAAATCTTCGTCCATAGCAGCGGTGAACTTGTCTAGAAAGGCTTGAAGCTGAGCCGAATCTGCCTGACCAGTAAATGGCTGCTCATAGGTGTTCTTCAAATACTTGAGATTAGTCGCTGCATCATGAACTGCTTTTTCCGTGAAATTAATCGGCTTGCGATAATGCTGGGTCGCAAAGAAGAAACGCAGCACCTGACCATCAATGGTCTTGAGGGCATCATGAACGGTGATAAAATTGCCTAGAGATTTGGACATCTTGACGTCGTCGATGTTGACAAAGCCATTGTGCATCCAGTAGTTGGCAAAAGTCTGACCAGTCTTGGCTTCTGACTGAGCGATTTCATTGGTATGGTGAGGAAACTCTAGGTCCGCCCCGCCACCGTGGATATCAATGGTATCACCTAAAATCTCCGTCGACATGACCGAACACTCGATGTGCCAGCCTGGACGACCTGCTCCCCAAGGACTATCCCAGGAAATCTCGCCCGGCTTGGCTGCCTTCCAGAGGGCAAAGTCCACTGGATTTTCTTTGCGAGCGGTCTCTTCATCTGTCCGACCAGAAGCTCCTAGCTCCAAGTCTGCCAAGGTTTTGTTAGCTAGTTTGGCATAATTGTGAGACTTTTCGACTCGGAAGTAGACATCGCCTTCTGACTCATAGGCGTAGCCCTTGTCCACCAAAGTCTGCACAAAGTCAATAATTGCCTCCATAAAGTCAATCACGCGCGGATGCTGAGTAGCCGACTTGACTCCTAAGGCCGTCACATCCTCATGAAAAGCTGCGATATACTTGTCAGCCACTTCTTTGGGAGTAATGCCCTCTTTCTTAGCTCGATGGATAATCTTATCATCTACATCTGTAAAATTGGAAATATAGTTGACCTCAAATCCCCGATACTCAAAATAGCGACGAACCGTGTCAAAAGCTACTGTTGAGCGGGCATTGCCGACATGGATATAGTTATAAACCGTCGGACCGCAGACATACATGCGAACCTTGCCCTCTTCAATGGGCACAAATTCACGTAGGCTGCGGGTCATGGTGTCGTAAATTTTAATCATGCGGTCCACTCCCTTCTCTATTTCTGACTTTTTCGGCTGAAAACCAGCTCTGCAAAAGGGCCAAATTGTCTGAGGCTATCCAGTTGGTAAAAGCGCTGCCCTTCCTCTTGGGTAAAGAGGGGAACCCCCTTTCCTAGGATAAGGGGCGCTATCTGAATAATGAGGTGGTCGAAAAGATCCGCATCCATGAGCGGTCCTACCAAGGAATTACCACCAATCACAAAGACATTTTTGCCTTTGTCAATCTGGTGAATAAAGTCCACCACATCCCCAGCTACTGGCTGGTAATTGCTGACAGGCAGGTGCCTATCATGCGTAAAGACATAGTTTTCCGTAGCTTGATAAAAACTTTCTACATCTTGCAAATCTTGGATTTCCTCAAAGGTCCGCTTGCCCATGATGGTGATATCCATTTGCCTGTAAAAGTCATCATAGCCTGTATCCTCTACAGAACCAAGCTGATGCAGCCAGTCTATCCTGTGCTGGCTGTCTGCCAAGTAGCCATCCATGGTGATACAGCCGTAAAAATATACTGCCATTCTTGTAGTTACCTTTCTAGTTCCTTTGCTATTGTCAAAGCGATAGTGAAAAAAGTCATGGCATCAGCTGTCCGCTCTTCATGGCGGGCATCCCAGGTTCGGTTATGATGATCCACATAGTCAGCTGTGTAGAAGAACTGATAGACTTTACTCTTGCGAAATTGACTCCAAGCCATGATAGCTGAAGCTTCCATGTCCACCACTTTGGCTCCAGCAGCCAAGCGACGCTTGACCTTATCAGGCGTTTCTCGATAAAAGGCATCAGTCGTCCAAGACTTGGTGCGGATATGCTCGATATTGTGCTTGTCAAAGATGGCTTCCAGCTCGATCAGCAGAGACTCGTCATAGGCTACTTCGTCACCCGGTGGGGCATAGTGATAGCTAGTCCCTTCATCTCGCAAAGCAGCAGCCGGCAGGATGATTTTATCCGCCTCAATTGAGCGATCCAAAACGCCACAGGAACCTAGAATAATGAAATTCTTGAAGCCTCTAGCCGCCAACTCCTCCAGCTGGCCAACTATCATGGGAGCCCCAATTGGAGCCAACATAACTGCTAGCTTGCTAGGTCCTTGGCCATAAATATACCATGGATGCTGTCCGTTTATGCTTTTCAAATAGCCTCCTGGATAGACTTCCTCTGACTCAATCAAACGTTTCAGAATTTCTCCATTAAAGGACAGGATGATGGTTTCGCACACCTCACCCTTGTCAATAATCTGCCTATCTGTTGGCTCAATGACTGCTGCTACATCTTCAAATTCCTCTAATAGCATAACTTCTCTTTCTTTAAGGCTTCAGCAAATCCACCTTCATCTTTTCTATGCGACGCAGTTTGGTCTCATCTTTTTTAGCTTCACTGATATAGCGAGCCCATTCGCGCTGGTGGCTAAGCGGTAGTTTGATAAAGCGCTCCTTGGCAGGACCGTCCAAGCGCTCTTTCAGTTCAAGGACTACCTGGTTCAAAATAGCATCTGATAAATCTGACATGTCGGTTCCTCCTGTCATATTTCACTTCGATAACTTTGCCAACCTTTTCTAAAGACTTGATGAATGGTGACTGGCTTCGCGGGCATGCTCTAGCTTGTCTAGATAATATTCCCGCTTCTCTTCTACCTCGTGAATGGTTGGCTCGTCTTTCTTACCGTGGACACGAACAATCTTCGCTGGTACACCAACAACTGTCACATCACTTGGAACATCTGCCACTACAACTGCACCGGCTCC